>NZ_KZ614149.1:4010297-4342811 GCF_002886255.1 Alteribacillus bidgolensis | reverse complement strand
TGGCCCGATCAGTGCCATTGCCATCATGATTCCATTAACCTATAATATGGATCCAACTGTCGCTTTAGTTTTAATGGCTGGAGTCTACTACGGCGCTGTATTTGGCGGATCAACTTCTTCCATTCTATTAAACGCACCAGGTATTTCCGGAACAGTTGCTACGTCGTTTGACGGCTATCCAATGGCCCAGCGTGGAGAAGCTGGAAAAGCACTGGCTGTTGCCGCCATTGCGTCTTTTTTTGGGGGTACAGTCAGTGTAATATTGTTAATGCTTTTCGCACCTGTTTTGTCGAGTGTAGCTATCGTGTTTGGGCCGCCCGAATACTTTGCATTAATGGTGCTCGGCTTAACTGCCATTTCCAGCTTGTCAGACGGATCAACGGTTAAATCATTGATTTCTGCTGTTCTTGGCATAATGGCTGTAACCATAGGTATTGACAGTCAAACAGGAACTACTAGATTTACATTTAATAATCCTAATTTACTTGAAGGCATTGACTTTTTAGTTGTTGCACTTGGTTTGTTTGCTCTTGCTGAAGTTTGTTCTTTGATTATTAATCGCAATCAAACGTCAAAGGATCGTAAATCGCTTGGCAGTTTAAAATTGTCTAAAAACGATTTGAAAGATATGAGCGGTCCTATGGGACGACAATCAGTACTAGGTTTTATTCTTGGCGTACTACCTGGAGCAGGTGCTACCATTGCCTCTTTTATTGGATATATTACAGAGAAAAAGCTGGCTAAAAAACCCGAGGAGTTTGGAAAAGGAGCTGTACGCGGTGTAGCTGCACCAGAAACAGCTAATAACGCAGCCACAAGTGGTGCATTTGTTCCACTTTTAAGTCTAGGGATTCCTGGGTCTGGTACGACCGCTGTTTTACTTGGTGCTTTATTAGTATTAGATGTCCAGCCTGGTCCCCTATTAATGAGTGAACAGCCTCAGTTATTTTGGGGTGTGATTGTGAGCATGTATGTCGGGAATTTATTTTTATTAATTTTAAACCTGCCATTAATTCCTTACATTGCCAAAATCCTTGCTATACCCAGACCGCTGTTAATTTCACTAGTCATTATGTTTAGCATGATTGGTGTGTATTCAATTAGTTTTAATACGTTTGATCTTTATCTACTCGTAATTTTTGGTGTTATTGGATATTTAATGCGTTTGTTTAAATTCCCGCCTGCACCTTTTATTCTTGCCTTTATCCTTGGAGGAATGATGGAAGAGTCCTTTAGACAGGCTATGACAATGTCTAATAATGATTTAAGTATTTTTATAAATAAACCGATTGCACTCGGCATGCTTATTGCTGCCTTCTTATCCTTTACTGTGCCTATTTGGCAAGGGTATCGTAATAAAAAGAAAAATGCCTCATAGTATGAAGCTGTCCCAAAAACTTAAGGGACAGCTTATTTTGGTTTGCAGCCGATCGAATACTTATGGTAAATATAGTCATTTTACCTGCACTGTTTAACCAATAAAATTTTATGCGTTTCACAATGATTTACTGTAAATAACTTCCATTTGTTTCCATTTACTACCTGCTTTTATCCTCGCTGTTAAACCGTTCTATCAAGATGATATGTTTCATTTTCCTTTATTCAGGCTATTATTTAGATAGCTTTATTAAATCTCCCGATTGCCTTCTAATCGCTTTAACATATTAGATACTCTGCTGCAAGCATGCTTTTTTCTTAAAGCATTTCTTTTAAAAATAGGCCAGCCAGAGATTAATAATATACTTTCTGTTGTAATCAAGAAAGGGTGGCAGTGATGGACCCGAATAAATTATTTATTATTACATTAATTGGCTTTTTTGTTTTTTCTCTCGATAAAAATCAAAAAAAGTTTCCAGCCCCAATTATATTGATAGCAGCTGGAATTATTTTAGCATTCTTTCCATTTTTCTCGACTATTGATTTAACGAGAAGCTTCATTTTCGATTGGATTTTGCCTGCTTTATTGTTCATATCGGCTTATCAGTTCCCACTTGATCAAATTAGAAAAAAAGCAGGTTTAATCATTACGCTTGGCACTGGAGGTATTTTTCTTTCTGCTATTCTACTCGGTTTTTCATTGTATACTGTTGGCCAGCCTCTTGTAGGTTTATCTCTTTCAGGGGCAATGGTTATAGCTGCTTTATTAATACCAACAGATCCTGTCACAGTTGTTTCCATACTAAGTAAAAGTAAAGACAAACATCACTTAGCTGAAGCTGTAGAGGGAGAATCTTTAATTAATGACGGTACAAGCATTGTTATTTTTAGTTTGATTACCGGATATTATTTTGGGGAGAAATCTCTTCATCTTGGTTCATTCACTTGGGAATTTGTTTATACTTCTGTTGGCGGGGTGCTGATAGGTTTTATTATTGGTTATAGTATTTCAAAAGGAATTCACTCAGTGGACCATCACGCTTACAAAGTCTGGCTTAGTCTGATGCTTGCTTACGGAAGTTTTTATCTTGGTGAAGCGTTAGGTGTTTCCGGAGTCCTTGCTACGGTTGTTAGCGGTCTTCTTTTATCAAAAGAACTTTCAGGAAATAAAAAAGAAGAAGTATTGCGAAGAGATTTAAAAAGTTTTTGGGGCACAATAGAACCTGTCTTATTGTCAATAATTTTTATTATGATTGGAATAGAAAGTTTAGATTTTGTCACGATAGACGGTCTTCTTTTTACAATAATTGGTTTTTTGTTATCGATTATTGTGCGGGCCTGTACACTTTTTCCTATTTTGAAAACAGTTCCGCGTTGGCGGCAAAACTATACAAACACAGATATTTTGTTACTAACATGGGGCGGAATTAAAGGAACGATGTCTCTTGCATTGTTACTAGGGATATCCGGAGAATCGGGCGGCCATGACAATTTGCTCTCATGGGCATTTATGATGATTATGTTTTCCCTTCTCATTCAAAGCTTAACATTCTATCCTTTAAAGCAAAAACTTGGTGATTGAAATTTTCTCCCATTAAATTACTCATGATAATAAATTCTTTTACTAAGGAAAACCACAAAAGTACGTTATTTGTACATTCAACACACTGAAAAGCTGTCCTAGAAATTGATTTTAGGACAGCTTGATTCTTGTATTATATGGCCTTTGTATTGATGCTTACTTCAATGTTTCCTCTTGTAGCTTTGGAGTATGGACATACTTGATGGGCAGCTGTTGTCAGCTCCTCTGCTTCCTCTTGGCCGACACCGTTTACTTCTACGTCTAGCCTGACAGCTATTTTAAATCCATTATCTTCTTGATCTTTCAATAAACCGACGGCACCGTTTACCTTTGAGTCAATTTCTTTATTCTGATTTTTAGCCACAAGGTTTAGCGCTCCATCAAAACATGCAGCATAGCCTGCTGCAAATAATTGTTCTGGATTGGTTCCTTTTTCTGAAGAACCTGAACCTGGCATTTCGAGATTTAAATCAATGATTCCATCATCAGATTTCACGTGTCCTTCTCTTCCGCCCTTGGCCGCAGCATGGGAAGTAAACATTGGTTCCATTTTTCATCACCTTTTTCCTTAATTATTTGATTTATAACTAATTTGTATATTATCGTTATTCCTCTATTGCTCCCCATAATAAACGTTTTTTGCATATTCTAAGTTCATTTAATATTAAAAATAACATTTTGTTTGCTTAAGGAGTTGCAATTCTTTTCAGTACATGATAAGATGTAATTGCTATTTTGTAACCTAGGGTCAGAGGTCGCTTTGATCATAGTGTTTAGCAAGATAAGTAATTTATTTCGTGCGTAAATCTCGCACACAGGAGGATCACATGGAACAAGGAACAGTTAAATGGTTTAATGCAGAAAAAGGTTTTGGATTTATTGAGCGTGAAGGCGCAGACGATGTATTTGTTCACTTCTCTGCTATTCAAGAAGAAGGGTTCAAAACATTAGAAGAAGGTCAGCAAGTTAACTTTGAAATCGTTGAAGGCGACCGCGGCCCACAAGCTGCAAATGTAACTAAACAGTAATGTAAAACCAATAACCAAAGAACTCTCTCCGGAGAGTTCTTTTTACTTTTTCCGGACATTAAGAAAAAGTACAATTACTTAAAAGAGGGAGTTCAAACAAAAAACTTCTCCTAAGAACATACATGTCGACGCATTGGATTTGCTACCGCTGACAATGCCGCAGGTCGTGACATTTTTAGCGATGCGCCAAACAGACAATTAGAAAAACTTGGCTTGCCGCCAAGTCCTTATGGCGGATGCCATCGTTTTTCTTATACTTTATTCCTTTCATAAAGTTAAACTCTCCTAAAGTACAAAAAAGACCCCTGCTCTTGCGGGCCTTTATGTTATGACGTCTTCATTCCATTGAATGAAGAATTTCCGTACGTCTTCTACATTTAATCCGCTTTCTTTGGCTTTTTTCATTCAGCATATCCATTCATGCAAGATGCTAAGAAATTGATAATGAGTTTATTACTCTATTTTATGACTATGTATTATATCTAAAAAAACTTCTCCATACGATTCTAGTTTTTGTTTCCCTACTCCTTTTATTTGGAGTAATTGGGTCTTATCAGCAGGAAGATAGGCACATATATCCAAGAGGGTACGATCAGAAAATACCATATAAGGAGCTATTCCTTGCTGTTTGGCTATAACTGCTCGCTCTTTTCTCAATTCCTCAAACAATGGATTTTCTTTGTCCACATTTTTCGCTTTTAATGTTTCTTTTTTCTTCACTTTCTGCTTCCCTTTTAAAACATGGAGAGCACGATTAGTCAGCTTAAGAACTGGATAAGCTCCTTCTATGAGCTGAAGGTATTGGTGAGCTAGTAAAAAGTCAATAAACTCATTTACTTGTTTTTGTGATTGGTCTTTTAACAATCCATAGGTTGACAAAGTATCTAGTCTTAATTGACGGAGTTTTTGATTAGATGAACCGGTAAGAACTTGAGAAACCAATGTTTTCCCGTACCTTTCTCTCATTCGTTTCACACAAGAAAACACCATTTGTGCTTCTGTTGTTGCATCCTTTAGCGATCGATCATCCGTACAATGAAGACATGTCCCACAAGTATCTTTAGGCTCTTCTCCAAAATATTTTAAAATATAGTTTTGCAAGCAATCTTCCGTATGACAATAATTAACCATCTGCCTTAATTTATTATATTCCATCTCTTTACGCGGTTCATCCAAACGAGACTGTTCAATTAAATATTGATGAGTATGGATATCTTTTGGAGAAAAAAATAATATACAATCACTTTCTGATCCGTCTCTTCCTGCTCTGCCTGCCTCTTGGTAATAAGATTCAATATTTCTTGGCATCTGTGCATGCAGCACAAAGCGAACATTTGATTTATTAATTCCCATTCCAAACGCAGTTGTTGCTACCATTACATTAGACTCGTCATAAACAAACCGCTCTTGGCCGACAGCTCTGTTTTCAGCAGTCATTCCTCCATGATATTTTTCTGCTTTTATGTTTTCATTTGTAAACTTATGATGGAGCCGTTCCACTTCTTTTCTTGTCGCTGCATAAACTATCCCTGCTTGTTCACGGTGTTTTTTGATGTAATCTGTAAGATAACTGTCACGATCCTGTCCTTTAATAACAGAAAAAGTTAAGTTTTCTCTTTTAAAACCAGTAAGTATCACATTATCTTCAGATATGGAAAGAGCCCTGCTTATATCTGCAGAAACTTGCGGCGTTGCTGTAGCTGTAAGAGCCAGTACGGATATATTTCTGCCAGCAAAATCCAAAAAACGCGGGATAGTAAGATAGCTTGGACGAAAATCATGCCCCCATTGGGAAAGGCAATGTGCTTCATCAATGGCAATCAAAGAAATAGGCACTTTTTTTATTTTATGTAAAAAAGCTTGGTGTTCTAACCTTTCCGGTGCTAAATAAAGCAAGCGATATTCTCCATTTTGCAAATCTTTCATGCATTGTTCTGTTTCTTCATAGGTTAAAGAACTATTTATGTAAGTGGCTGGTATTCCTGCCTCGTTTATTTCATCGACCTGATCTTTCATCAAAGAGATTAACGGTGAAATTACTACGGTTAATCCGTCTAGTAGGAGTGACGGGATTTGATAACATAAAGATTTTCCTCCCCCAGTTGGCATGACTCCTAGAACACGCTGCTTTTCAAACACTTTTTCTATAATGTTTTTCTGTCCACGGCGAAATTGAACATACCCAAAGTATTCTTTCAAATATTTTTCCGCTTCAGCTATCATAAACTTCCTCCTGCAATAAAAACGATTCTAAAACTTGTATATTTATTATAACTCATAAAAATACTTTAGGTTAAGTCCAACCTAAACCGGGAATAAGGGGAATTAGAAATAAAATCTAATCAAGGATTGGAGGAAAGATGATTTTTACAATGTAAAATATCATGGTTTTTAATTATTCTTTTTCTGCTTACGTCATTTGAACTTTCAGGCTGTATTTTTGATCCCAAAAAAGAATATGATTCTTCACAAGAAATTCCCGGCACGAACACAGAGAAAACAACGGAAAGGGATGATTTATATGTAGAAACAGTCGCAGCCGATCTGAACGTTCCTTGGACGATTCAACCCTATGAAGATGGCTTTTTTATAACAGAAAGAGAAGGTCATATTGCTTTTATCGATAAAGATGGATCGTTAAACCGTCAGCAAGTAGAACTTGAAGAAGAGGTAGCCAGCCAAGGAGAAGGCGGTCTGCTTGGCTTTGTACTTGATGAGAATTTTAAAGAAAACCAAACCGCTTATGTTTATCATACTTATCGTAATAATAATTCTCTCTTTAACCGAATCGCGGTAATTAAAAAACAAGGAGACAATTGGAGAGAACAAAAACCTTTATTAGAAAACATACCAGGCGCTGACATTCACAATGGCGGCCGCTTGAAGCTTGGACCAGATGGCATGCTTTATGCAACCACAGGAGATGCAAATATGAAAAACGAAGCACAGCAGTCTGAAATCCTTGCTGGGAGCATACTTCGAATCGATTTAAACGGCCGGGTTCCAGAAGATAATCCATTGGAAGATTCCTATGTTTTTTCTTATGGACACCGTAACCCTCAAGGGCTGGCTTGGGATGAAAATGAAAGGTTGTACAGCTCGGAACACGGCCCTTCTGGACATGATGAAATCAATAGGATAGAAGCTGGCCAAAATTATGGATGGCTTGCGATAACAGGTGATGCAACGAACACTGCCATGCAGTCTCCACTTTTTCATTCAGGAAACAACACGTGGGCCCCGTCCGGCATATCCTTTCATAATGGAAACCTATACGTTACAGGATTGAGAGGAAATCAACTCATGCGATTTAACTTGGAGAAAGAAGAAATGGAGATTGTCTTCTCAGGGGAAGGGCGCCTTCGAGATGTATATATTGAAAATGATAATATGTATGTTATTACAAATAATAGAGATGGCCGCGGTACTCCAGGAGAACAAGATGATCGACTTTTACACTTAAAGAATTTTGAGGTTCATACGGAATAAAAGCAGACAACTTTTCATGTGTCTGCTTTTTCTAATTTAAAAAAATTTCTGTTTATCTCTTTCTTCTTTTAATATTTCAACTGCTTCTCTAAAACGCTGGGAATGAACGACTTCTCTTTCTCTTAAAAATCTCAAGCCATCATTTAAATCAGGATCATCGGACATATCAATAAGCCATTGGTAAGTAGCACGTGCCTTTTCTTCAGCAGCGATGTCTTCATATAAGTCAGCAATAGGATCCCCTTTTGCTTGAATATAGGTAGCCGTCCATGGAACTCCGGCTGCATTATGGTAAAAAAGAGCTTTGTCATGGTCAGCATAGTGAGCCCCGAGTCCAGCAGCTTTCATTTGGTCCGGAGTAGCATCTTTTGTTAATTTATATACCATCGTAGCAATCATTTCTAAATGGGCAAACTCTTCGGTACCAATATCAGTAAGTAATCCAATAACTTCATCCGGAATACTATATCGTTGATTTAAATAACGGAGCGCAGCAGCTAGTTCTCCATCTGCACCGCCATACTGTTCAATTAAATACTTTGCCAGCATCGGATTACATGTACTCACTCTAACTGGATATTGCAGCTTTTTTTCATAAATCCACATAAGCAGCCTCCTCCTTCTATAGTTGCCACGGCCATGGTGATTGGTTCCAGTTCCAAGGATAACCGCTGTAGCTGTTTCCGAATTGCTGCAAAGGACCATAATACTGTTCAATTTGCGGTACTAATTGATGACGGTAATAGGCCATCTCGTTAAATTGCTGAATGGCAGCTGTATCATTTGGATGAGTATCCAAATACAAAGTTAATTCCACTAATACAAAATCGACCGCTTGAAGTTCTTCCATTAATGGATAAAATTCTTTCGGAAGCTGCTTTTGGCTCATGTTTCATCCCCCCGAGTATAAGATTTTTCATACGGAGAAAATAAAACAGGCCAAAGGGTCCCGCAAAATAAGGCCTGCTGAGGATTATACTGCGGAAGGCCGGGCGGCTGAAAGCCTAAATAGAGTTCTGGAGGAGTTTCATAAGACTTTACCCTGATCGGCGGACAAGGATCAAACGGACTGATATAAGGTCGGTAAAACTTCCGCTGAGTAAATTCTTTCATGCTGGCACCTGCCTTTATCCGTTTTAACTCAGCTTATGAATCTCCATTATAATTTAGAATGTTTTTTCCACTTTTGTAAAAGCTTCTGTGCATAGTTCGATTGATAAAAAATATCAAAAATTGTACTAATCATAAGGCCATAAAAAACTACCCCGAGAATGCTGAGAAGAACTAAAATAATATGCCATGTCATCGTTATTGGTTCAAAATTAGACCTTCCAAATAATACAAAAGACAGCAATCCGCTCCAAAATGCTTCTATATAACCGTCAATTTCTGGTTCTAAATAATAAAGAGGAATAATAACGATAAAAAGAAATACAGAAGACAAAGATACAATAACAGCGAGATTTTGTTGTTTTAAAAAACGCACAAACGGCATCGTATAATATTTTGTTATAGTTTTTAGTCTTAATAAATGGAGTATTCTAGCTGCTCTTGCCACTTGGAAGACAGCATCAAGCGGTATGACTGCTATAACAATAAATGGATTTGCTTTTACAAATTTCCATTTGTTTTTACTCGTTACCAGCCGGTATAAAAAGTCAAGAAAGAATACTCCCCAAGTTCCCCAAATCAGATAACTGTCCACCCCTGTGTCATACCATAACGTTCCTATAGAAGCAGCGGCCAAAAGGACCATAATTACTTCGTATGTAATATCTATTTTTGAACGATCCCCATTTGACGATCTCATGTATGTACACTACTTTCTCTCTGAGTCTAAGATATTTTTATTTTACCATTCCATTTCTTTTGGTTTCACTTAATTTTCCTGAAATTACTCTTGCAATGTTGGGATTATCCTTTTATAATATAATTTGGCTTGCGGTTGTGGCGGAACTGGCAGACGCGCACGGTTCAGGTCCGTGTGGGCATTACACCCTTGGAGGTTCGAATCCTCTCAGCCGCACCAACCTTTCTCCTTTTTATTCCTAATTAGTATAATTATTTTTAATACAAGAGCTATCCTATTAACGGATAGCTCTTTTTTTACTTTTGGAACGTTTAAATTTGTTAAAGGATCAAAGTATAAGCAAAACTACAGCTCCCTTGATAAGTACTCGGCGGCAAGCCGAGTTTTTCTAATGGCGTTAAAAATTCCTTTCTGTTTTCATTCTAATTACGGCAAGTACGGAAACTTAGCATAGTCTAGTAGAAAGCTTCTCTTCTTAGCAGGGGATAAATATATCTCTGCAAGCACTAAGCCCTCTTTTTCCAAAAATCATTATTAGTACATATTTACACGGAAAAAATTTTAAGATTAAGCAAACATTTATTTGGGTAGACAATGGAAGAAAGGAGATAAGGAGAGATTGCTTATGCTTAAGCATATGGGGCTAATTCAACCCCCATGGCATATTAGGAAGTGTACAGCGGGCTGCAGCTTAATATGATTGTTGGACAAGAGAATCCTTTTTTGCTGTAGAAGAAATGAACTTTCATGAAGTCCAGAATGACTTGAGTGACTCAAGACATGCGTTGTACGCTACGACGACCGCAGTTAATCCTGATTATTATGAAAGTTTGCCAGAAGACATTCAAGATAAAGTTGATGAAACGATTGAAGAACTTGCAGAAGAGTGTTTTAAGATTCAAGAAAAACGGAATGAAGAAGCACTGGAGTCAATTTACTCAGACAATGAAGTAGAAATCACCGAGCTTTCAGATGAAGAAAGAGATGCTTTTCAAGAAAGAAGTAAACAAGTTTTTGATACTTACAAAGAAGAAGTAGGTCAAGATAGTGCTGAGATTTTAGATGAATTGCAAAAAGAAATAGAACAAGCAGAAAATGGGATGGGAAATTAACAATCCTCCCAGTTAAGGCCAGTTAGAGGTGATAAGGTGGAAAAATTAGCAGATTGGATAAAAAATGCGAACTACACTGTGGTTATGACAGGGGCAGGAATGTCCACTGAAAGCGGGGTGCCTGACTTTCGTTCTAACAAAGGGATATGGAAAGATCGTGATCCTATCGCTTTAGCAAGTACCGAAGCCTTGCAATACAACCGGGAAGCTTTCTTTTCTTTTTATCAATTAAGAATAAAGTCTCTAGAAGAAGTAAAGCCCAATAACGGCCACTATACACTGGCAGACTGGGAACATCACGGACTCCTGCAAAGTCTTATTACACAAAATGTTGACGATCTTCACTCAAAAGCCGGCAGTAGAAATATGGCAGAGCTTCATGGATCTATTGCTGAACTTCGCTGTCATGATTGCGGTTATCAAATATCTAGTGAGGCTTACCTCGAAAATAATACAACGTGCCCCAAATGCGGCGGCTTTTTTCGTCCTAATGTCGTTTTATTTGGAGAAATGCTTCCAGAAAAAGCAATACAATTTGCTCAGCAAGAAACAGCAAAGGCCGATTTATTCATTGTGCTGGGTTCAAGTTTATCTGTAGCACCAGCTTCAGCGTTTCCAGCTGAAGCAAAAGAAAACGGAGCAAAACTTGTTATAATTAATAAAACGACTACTGAACTTGACGATCACGCTGATTTAGTGATTCAAGAACGCAGCATAAGTGAGGTTTTAGAAGAAACAAATAAGTTTCTATAGAAAAAACAGCCTGAGGAGTGAATTGAACTGTACCCCCAAGGCTGTTTTTTATTTTAACAGAACGAATCTTTAGATTTAGGTACCGAAAGACCTAATAGCGGGCGTAAGAACAGCGCTAAAAATGTTCCAGCAAGGGCAAGCACACCCCAAATATAACCGTGTAGACTAAAGGATGCAATTCCTCCAAAGTATGCACCGATATTACAACCAAAGGCAAGACGGGCTCCATATCCCATCAGTAAACCGCCAATGATAGAAGCAGCAGCATTTTTCCGCGTAATATTATTAAACCTAAAAAGTCCGCCTGCAGCTGAGGCAAGAAAAGCTCCTAAAATAACACCAAAATTTAAGACTGTAGTCGAGTCTGCAAAAATAGAAGCCTGCAGCTGATCTGCATTTGCTTGCCAATATCCCCAGCTGGATACATCAATTCCAGCAGCTTCAGCTGCTTTTGATCCCCACAGAGTAAATGCGGACGTAATTCCCCACGGCTGGCCGCGAGTCGTTAAGGTTAAAGCGTTTAAAACGGCGAGCATTATTGCAGCTGTTATTAAGGGCCATGATCCTCGAAAAATTCGTTTCCACCCTTTTGCGGAAGGTAAAGCTGCCATTTTTGGCGGATTCTTTTTCTTTTCCATCCGAAGCGTAATAATAAAAATGAGCCCGAAAAATAGAATAGAAACAAACCAGGCTCCAACATATCCAAGTCCTGTGGAAGTTGCTAAAGAAATTGGCTCAAAAGCTGGCAAATCATTTGTCCAAAAATCAAAATGATAAGCCCCAATAGTAGCACCTATGATGAAGAACAGCAAAGTGATAAACATTACCGACCTTCCACCGCCAACAGCATAAAGTGTTCCTGAAGCACAGCCGCCTCCAAGCTGCATACCGACCCCGAACATAAACGCACCAACAAAAAGACTCACTCCTACGGGGGCAACGTAGCCTTCTGCTGTCCCGCCAAAGAAAGTGAAACCTGTTGCTAAGATCGGAGCAAACAGAGTGACTGCGGCTGCAAGCATTACCATATGCGACCTTAACGCTTGACCATTACCTACCGACATAAACCGTCGAAAAGCTGAAGTAAAGCCAAAGCGAGCATGAAACAAAGTGTATCCTAATAAAAGACCTATAATCAGCATCAATGGCTGCACGATGTTCTGGGTTAACGACAGGAAAATAAAGAGAATTGCTGCAGCAATTAAACCTCCTATTACAAGCGGCATTTGAGCCTGCTTTAACGAGCTGCTGCTTTTTTCCGCCCCTTTTTGTTCTGAAACAGGCGGAACATGGGCTTGCATTTATAATCACCTCAAATTTTATCGTTTTAGTAGGTTTTCTACGTTTAACTAGGATACAAGGCACATTTATTATTGTCAAAGGAGATGTTTGGTAATAAGTTAACAAGTTTATCTTGATACAAATGGATTACCCGTTTCCCAAAATCTCCATGGATAATCTTTGGCTTCTCCTGAGTTATCTATTCCTATCCGCGGGCCGCTCGTAATAGATGATGGTGCTTGGCCTTCTGCTATATATAAAGGCTTTTCATAAAAACGCCGGCCATAATCAGCTTTTATAATTCCAAGTGCTTTTGTTAGTTTTCCTGGACCATTTGTTAAATCTTTTTCTTTTTTATTTCCCCTCCGCTCATACATGAGCTCGATGCCTTCAACGGGTTCTACAGCTCTTATCAATACAGCCTGCGGTATCCCGGTTTTTTCACACACTACATTAACTAAACAATGGGTATGCATCTCATACGTGTACACATGACCAGGTGTACTAAACATAACCTCTGTTCGTTTTGTCCGTCTGTTTCGATAACTATGTGCGGCCCTGTCATCAGGTCCCATGTAAGCTTCGGTTTCCACAATACGTCCTGCCGCTAATCCTCTTTCTGTTTCTTTCACTAAAATTTGGCCGACAAGACTTTTGGCCATTTCTAAGGTGGACTGATTGAAATATTCAGCACCTATCGGTTCAAAAGACATATTTTTCACCTCATACATATGGTTTAACTTTTCCTCCTAATATTTAAACATACTTGACAGTAACCCGTGACAAGATATATAGTTTTTCTACAATAACAAAGCCATATAACGGAAACAGGTATCTTAGAATTTTCTAAGATTTAAAAGGGAAGTCCGGTGAAAGTCCGACGCGGTCCCGCCACTGTAACAGAGGAGTCATAATAACCAGCCACTGATAAAGATCGGGAAGGCTATTATGGCAAAGATACTGAAGCCAGGAGACCTGCCTGTTTTAACAGCACCGTTTAACCTACGGGAGATAGGGAGGTGCTCCTGCGTTATATTATTTACAGCCAGGGTATTTTTACATGCGTTCTCCCATCTGCGCATCGTAAAAATATCCTTTTTTTATGAAGTAATCTTATTTCAAGCAGAGATTTGAGGAGGAAGCAATGATGGGAATTACATGGACAAGCAGTAATTTAGGTTATCCAAGACTCGGAGAAAACAGAGAGTGGAAAAAACTATTAGAGCGTTTATGGAAAAATGAACTAGATGAAGAAACATTTTTAAAAGAAATGAAACATCTTCGTTTAAATCATTTAAAAAAACAAAAAGCCAAAGGTATTCAAAGCATACCAGTTGGCGATTTTACCTTTTATGACCACATGCTAGATACAGCTGTAATGTTCGGAATCATTCCGAGGAGATTTCACTCAACCGATAAGAAAATTTCATTATCTACTTATTTTGCAATGGCACGAGGTACAGCAGAGGCTCCCGCTTGTGAAATGACCAAGTGGTTCAATACAAATTACCATTATATTGTGCCTGAACTTAACGAGACCATCCCAACCTTAACAGAAAATAAACCGCTAAAAGCTTATTTAGAAGTGAAGGAAGAGTTAGGTATAGAAGGTAAACCCGTACTTATTGGACCAATAACTTTTCTCAAACTCTCAAAAGGGTATAAAAAAGAAAGCTTTGGATCTTTGCTCCAAAAATTTGTCCCATTATACGTTAAAATTCTTCAAGAACTGGAAGAGGCAGGAGCAGCTTGGATACAAATCGATGAGCCTTCTTTAAACGCTTCATTTCCTATCGAAGATTATTTCTTTGTTCAAAAAGTTTATGAAACATTTCAACGAGAAGTGCCCAATATTTCTATTATGCTTCAAACCTATTTCGAAGCTGCAGACCACTATACCAAACTAGTATCATTGCCTGTTGATGGAATCGGCCTTGATTTTGTTCACGGCTGGGAGAAAAATATACAAGCACTGAAAACGGAAGGATTTCCTGCAAATAAATCTCTGGGAGTTGGTTTGATTGATGGCCGTAATGTATGGCGTGCCGATTTACAGAAAAAACATAGCGAACTTGAGTTAATCACCAGTTATCTCCCTGAAGGAAACCATTTTCTGCAGCCTTCAAGCAGTCTCCTTCATGTTCCGGTTTCAACAAACAGTGAAAGAAAACTTTCACCTGTTTTAAAAGATAGTCTTTCTTTTGCGGATGAAAAATTAGAAGAAATAAATTCATTAACTAATATGTTGAACAAAAAACCTGATGAAAAATGGTTGGAAAAAAATCAAAAGGTATTCCAACGTTTCGCTGAAACCTTTCGGCAGCAGTCAGAGAAAATAACAGGAGAGAAGAATAAACTTCCATCTAAGCGCAGCCTGCCTTTCTCCGAACGTAAAACTCACCAGGATAATAAATGGAAGCTTCCTTTACTTCCAACTACTACTATTGGCAGCTTCCCGCAAACCAAAGAGGTGAGATTGGAAAGACGAGCTTTTCGGAAAGGGGAAAAATCAATTAACGAATATCAAACTTTTATTCAAAACAAAATCAAAGAATGGATTGATATTCAAGAGGAAATTGGGCTCGATGTTCTTGTACATGGAGAGTTTGAACGAAATGATATGGTGGAGTTTTTCGGTGAAAAATTAAATGGATTTGCTTTTACTGAAAACGGCTGGGTCCAGTCTTATGGTTCTCGCTGTGTCAAACCGCCAATTATTTATGATGATGTAGCATTTGAACATCCAATGACCGTGGAAGAAACCCGCTTCGCTCAATCCTTAACAGAAAAACCGGTAAAAGGTATGCTGACTGGTCCAGTTACTATTCTAAATTGGTCTTTTGAAAGAGATGATATTCCACGTGAAGAAGTAGCTTATCAAATTGCCTTAGCATTAAGTTATGAAATAAAAGCCCTCGAATCGGCAGGCATAGAAATGATTCAAGTGGATGAACCTGCTTTAAGGGAAGGATTGCCTTTAAAACGGGAGGAATGGGATCGATATTTGAATTGGGCTGTGCATGCTTTTCGTTTAGCAACATCTAATGTGAAGCCTTCTACACAAATCCACACCCATATGTGCTACAGCGAGTTTCATGACATGATTGAGGCCATTAGAGCCCTTGATGCTGATGTTATTTCTATTGAAACATCAAGAAGTCATGGAGAGTTGATAGAAGCGTTTGAAACCGCGATTTACGAAAAAGAAATTGGTCTAGGTATTTACGATATTCATAGTCCAAGAATTCCCTCAGTAGGAGAAATGAAAGAAATGATTGAACGAGCCTTACGGGTTCTGCCTGCTTCTTTATTCTGGATCAATCCAGATTGCGGTTTAAAAACTAGAAACAAAGAAGAAACAGTGAAATCTTTGAAAAATATGGTACAAGCAGCAGAAGAAATTCGAGAGTCCCATAAACTGCAAATAAAGTAAATGATTATTTTAATGCAGATTGGGCAGGAGGTATGACATTGACCACTATCACAAAAGACAATGGCAACAGACAACTTTCGTTTGACCAATTACGTTTAAGCCGTTTTATAGATGAGGTTACTCATGATTATCCTCATCTATCGATTGATGAATACAAACAAGAAGTAACCGAAAGTATCAAACATAAAGAAAACTATTCATCTGAGCAAATCACCAACCTTTTAGCCCTGCACGCCTCAGAAAGAATTGACAGAAATGAACCTGACTGGACTTATGTAGCTGCAGCCATTTATTTAAAAAAACTTTATAAAGAAGCTTCGAAAAATAGAGCTTATGACACGGACGAAAAATATGGATCATTTTATGGATTGTTAAAAGTTCTCGGCTCTATTGGTGTTTATGACCAAGCACTTTTGCGCGATTATTCAAAAGAAGAAATTTTAGAACTAGAAAAATGTATCGACCCCGAAAAAGACAAGCTTTTCAGTTACGTAGGGATACTTACCCTGGCTCATAAATATTTAGCAATGGACAAAAGCAAAAATGTCTTTGAATTGCCTCAGGAAAGATTTATGATCATTGCTATGAAACTCATGATAAATGAACCTAAGTCAACTAGGCTTTCCTTAATCAAAGAGGCATATTGGGCATTATCTAACCTTTATATGACGGCTGCTACACCGACTCTATCTAACGCTGGAAAAAATACTGGACAGCTGAGTTCCTGCTTTATTGATACCGTAAACGACAGTTTGCGCGGTATTTTTGATTCCAATACAGATGTAGCTAATCTTTCTAAAAATGGCGGCGGGGTCGGTATCTATTTCGGAAAATTAAGGAGCCGAGGTTCGGACATTAAAGGGTACACAGGTGTAGCCGGCGGTATTATGGGATGGATGAAACAATTAAACAATACCGCTGTCTCTGTTGACCAGCTCGGACAAAGACAAGGAGCTTTTGCAGTTTATTTAGACGTGTGGCATAAAGATATTTTTGAATTTCTTGATGCCAAGCTAAATACTGGTGACGAACGTCTTCGTACACATGATATTTTCACCGGAGCATGTATACCGGATTTATTTATGGAAAAAGCTGAAAATCGTGAAGACTGGTATCTGTTTGACCCTCATGAAATTCGTACTGTTATGGGCTGGTCTTTGGAGGATTTTTATGATGAAAAACCTGGAAAAGGGACATTTCGTGATAAATACCAGGCATGTATCGATCATCCTCACCTTTCCAAGGAAAGAGTACCTGCCATAGAAATCATGAAAAGGATCATGAAATCGCAGCTTCAAACAGGTACACCGTATATGTTTTACAGAGATACTGTAAATCGGAACAACCCTAATAAACATGAAGGCATCATATACAGCTCTAACCTTTGTACAGAAATCATGCAGAATATGAGTGCAACCACAATAAAAGAAGAACGTTTAACAGAAGAAGGAACAATCATTACAGAAAAAATACCGGGAGATATGGTTGTTTGCAACCTCTCTTCTATTTCTCTAGCGAAAGCAGTAAATGATAATGTGCTTGAACGATTAGTTCCCATTCAAGTACGAATGTTGGATAATGTGATAGATTTGAACACAATTGAAGTGCTCCAGGCCCGCCAAACAAATAAAAAATACCGAGCTATTGGTCTTGGCACGTTTGGGTGGCACCACCTTCTGGCCTTAAAAGGGATACGATGGGAATCAGAAGAAGCTGTCTCCTATGCAGATCAGCTTTATGAAAAGATTGCATACCTCACCTTAAAAGCATCTTGTAACTTAGCACAGGAAAAAGGAGCTTATCCTCTTTTTAAGGGAAGTGAATGGGAAAACGGCACCTATCTGAAAAGAAAATACAGCACAGTAGATAAGGAGGGGCATATTTATTGGGATGAGGAAGAGTGGAAAAACCTTTCTGAATCAATTCAGCACTATGGTCTTCGAAATGGGTATTTAATGGCTGTGGCACCGAACGCTACTACATCCCTTATTGCCGGTTCTACTGCCAGCATAGATCCGATTTTCCGCCAAGAACATGTCGAAGAAAAGAAAGGCTTTCGGTCGCCAGTTACCGCCCCTGATATCAGTGCTAAAACTATCTGGTACTATAAATCTGCTTTTAACCTGGATCAATTGTGGAGCATTAAACAAAATGCTGCTCGCCAAAAACATATTGATCAATCAATTAGTTTTAATCTATATATTCCTCGAAGCATTAAAGCAAAAGATTTCTTGGAAATGCACCTAGAAGCCTGGAAATCGGGATTAAAAACTACCTATTATACTCGTACGACATCTTCAGTTATCGAAGACTGTGAGAGCTGTTCGAGTTAATGCAGGGATTTTCCCCTGCTCTTTCCAATACCATTTGCAAAGGAGCATAGCACAACAATGACAATGTTAAAAATGCGAAAATTATATGATACTAATGCCCCGAACAAATCAACCGGAATTATTAATGGAGAAAGTTCTAATGTTTTAAATTGGGATGATACCACCAGGAAATGGACATATCCTATGTATAAAAACATGCTGCGAAACTTTTGGATACCAGATGAAGTCAGTTTAATAAACGATAGGAACCAATATAAAAGCTTGAGTGAAGAAGAACGGGAAGCTTTTAATAAAATTATTGGTTTGCTGGCTTTTCTCGACAGTGTCCAGACGGATTTTTCCTCTAAAGTTTCAGATTATCTTACAGATTCAAGCCTTTCTGCATTAATGTCTGTGCTTGCTTTTCAAGAAGTCATTCATAATGAATCGTATACTTATGTATTATCTAGTGTGACCGACAGCCAAACTCAAGATGAAATTTTTGAATACTGGAAAACAGATGAGGTACTGCTTGAGCGTAACAAGTTTATTGCAGATGGCTACAATGCTTTTATTGAACTTCCTACAAAAGAAAATTTTGTCCGAGCCATTATTTATGACGTCATTTTAGAAGGGTTGTTTTTCTATTCCGGTTTTGCATTCTTTTATAATCTTGCTCGAAATGAAAAAATGCTGGGTACTGCAAAAATGATAAATTTCATCAATCGAGATGAACAACTTCATGTAAGCCTCTTTACTAATATTTTAAAAGAAACCCTGCAAGAAAACCCAGAACTAGATACAGAAGAATTTGCAGCTTTTGTACATGATTGCTTTAAAAAAGCTGCCGAATTGGAAATCAAGTGGGGCAATTACATTATAGGAAACAATATTGACGGCATCCATGCTGGTGAACTAGAAAGCTATATTAAATTTATGACAAACAAGCGTGTACGTGAATTAGGTTTTGACCCAGTATTTGAAGGATACCGCCGCAATCCAATGCGCTGGATCTCTGTTTATAACGACAACACCACCGGAAAAGCTGACTTCTTTGAAACAACAGTCACTGATTATAACCTCGTCGATGCCGACAATGACTTCGACTCATTGTAAAGAAAACTCGCTGATTGGCGAGCCCTTAGGCGATGACAGAAGCGTAGTTGCCCTTATACTATCTTCCTCTTTCCAATCTATGATAGTATAAAGAAAACTCACTGATTGGCAAGCTTTGGCTGCTTATACTATCTGCCGAATGAACTTATCCATACTCAAAGTATTAGAAGAACTCATTCTCCCTTATGAAGAAGGTTCGGAAAAAGTTTTCCGGACCTTTTTTATAATTTAGAAATGTTTAGCATTTTAAAGGATCAAAAAGTAAAACTACGTCTTCCGCCATTTGGACTTGGAGGTAAGCCAAGTTTTTCTAACATTATTTTAAT
This sequence comes from Alteribacillus bidgolensis, assembly GCF_002886255.1. NCBI lineage: Bacteria > Bacillati > Bacillota > Bacilli > Caryophanales > Bacillaceae > Alteribacillus > Alteribacillus bidgolensis. The sequence goes on along the minus strand of NZ_KZ614149.1, from coordinate 4,323,192 downwards.
TCTTTTTTCAAAGTAAGAGAAGCTCTTTCTATTGCTCTTTTTCCTATATCAAGAGTGGAAGCCATGCTCATAAAACCGTGAACCGTCCCATCATAGCGTACACATTCGACATTCGCTTCAGCTTCTTCTAACACTTTTGCATATTGTTCTCCTTCATCACACAGCGGATCGTATTCAGCTGTGACAATAAAATGTAGGCGGAATCCCGGAAAAATCCTTGTTATTCATAGGAGACACCATTGGATTTTGTTTATCTTGTTTTCCGTTTAAGTAATGGTTTCGAAACCACGTCATCATCCCCGCTGTCAAAAAGTAGCCTTGTGAGTTTTCTTTCATGGAAACAGAAGGTATGTTTGATACCCCCATGCTTGGATATAACAGTAATTGATAAGCAACAGCGGAGTGCCCTTGTCTTTAGCAAGATGCGTGACGATTACTGCTAAATTTCCACCTGCACTATCTCCGCCTACTGCAATTTTGGATTTGTCAGCATTAAAATCTTCCGCAAACCGATAGACATATTCTGCCGCTGCATAAGCATCCTCCACAGCAGCAGGAAATTTATATTCCGGAGCCAATTTATAATCTACTGAAATAGTGACACATTCCGCTGTATTTGTAATAGCCCGGCATATACCATCATGACTCTCAATACTTCCAACAACCTAACCCCCTCCATGATAGTATACGAGACGGGATAAGTATCACACTCGACTTCAGGATAATAAACTCTAACGGGAATGCTGCCATCTGGTCCTACAATTGAAAAGTTTTCGACATTACCAACTGACACCGCTTCTTCCTGCCGGGCAAATATTTTTACAAAAGCTTCTCTTGCCCGCTCTGGTGAAAGCGCGTGCATTTCATAACCACCAGTTTTTCCCATCTGATCGAGTACATATTTGGTTTGTTCGTCCAATCCCATAATCGTATTCCCCCATTTCTGTTTCATTTCGTAGTTAATTCTCTTAAGCTTGGCAGCAAGGCAAGTGGTTTTATCTGTAAAAATATTCTATAGCATAATTTACCATTCCTCTTTTAACGAGAATATTTTTTAGGGTTAATTACTCTAATTATTTCAAATAAACTTGTTTTAACTAATAATTTTTGGGTACAATGATAAAAATGCTGAATTTTAAAAATTGGAGGTGTTATGGTGACATTATCTTTTTCGCAATTAGAAAATATCTTTAAACGAAACCGTCAAGCATTAAATGAATTCAAAGGTATCATCACTCCTGTTATTGAAAATGCCAAGGATGATCATGAACGGCTGTACTGGCATCATATTTATGAAGAAGAAGACCATCGGCATGATCGTTTAGATCATTTACTGCCAGCCCTAAATTCTATTAATGAAAATGAATCCCCTATTTCACCTGACAGTAGTGAGTTTGTCCATCTACTCCAAGATATCAGCTTAGAAAAATTCGGATTACATAACTTTCTAGAACACTTGGATCTCTCTCTTTATACATTTAAAGACACTGAACTAGAAGAGCCTATTCGTTCATTACGAGATATGACAGCAGCTGATTACGAGGAAACGAAACAATTATTAGAACAGTTGAATGAAGATTTCAAGGGAACACTTCAATATAACGCTTCCGTACCAACCGATGAGAAAGAAGATATTGATGAAAATTTAAAAATTGACGCGTATACATCTTCAAAAAGTGAAGCTCCAGCCAATAAGAACATCAATGAATTTACGAAAAGAAAACAATTAACTGTCGGAAGCCTAAAGAAATAAAGGGAGGTCTCTATCATGGACAAAACAAATCTATATGCTGATTCACCATTAAATAATAGTGAGTGGAATGAACTAGATCAAACAGTATTCGAACATGCGAAAAAACAGCTGGTCGGCAGACGTTTTATCGATATTTACGGTCCACTTGGAGAAGGGATGCAATCTGTTCCTACAGACATCTATGAAGCCCCTGGCAGAGGCGGAATGAGTTTTCACGGGGCAGATTCTGAGCTATCCAATCCAACCCGCCGAGTCAACCTTACGATTCCGCTTTTATATAAAGACTTTATTCTGTTTTGGCGTGATATTCAACAAGCTAAAACATTGAACAGTCCCATTGATTATTCTGCTTCCGCTAATGCAGCACAGCAATGTGCTCTACTAGAGGATGATCTCATCTTTAATGGCTCAAAAGAATTTGATCTTAAAGGGATCATGAATATAAAAGGCAAACTGTCTCATATTCGCAGTGACTGGATGAAATCGGGAAATGCTTTTACGGATGTCGTGGAAGCAAGAAATAAATTGTTAAAAATGGGGCATACCGGTCCTTTTGCTCTGGTTCTTTCACCAGAATTATACGCTCTTATTCACCGTGTTCACCAAGACACGCATGTATTAGAAATTGAACATGTCCGTGAACTGATGACAGCAGGTGTTTTTCAATCTCCAATGATCAGAGGCAGCCGCGGAGTGGTAGTCGATACTGGAAAGCAAAATCTCGATCTTGCTATAGCTAGTGATTTTGACACTTCATTCTTAGACGAAGAAAATATGAACTACCTATTTAGGGTGTATGAAGCTATTGCGTTACGAATTAAGCGCCCAACAGCTATTTGTACACTTGAAGATGTTGAAAAGTAAAGAGCTTAAGGCTTCGACAGAAGCGTTGGACAAGTAAAACAAAAACAGGGTCAGCTTCTTTTAAGAGAGAACTGACCCTGCTTCTTCTATATGAATCAACATATTCTTTATGCTATGGTATAAACTTTTTCTTCTGGATATATAACACTCACGTCAATTTCTTGCTTAGCATTACTTAAGCCAATATCTTCAATAATCATTGCAGCTTCCTCTTTGAAAAACGGGTTGTAACTTCCTTCATTTAACTCAAAAAGACGTTTTAAATATTTTAATTTTTCCTTCATCTTTGTATGTTTAAATGTTTGATTACGTATTTCGAATATTTTCTTATGTTCTGGCTGATGAATCATACTAATGTCTTTAGCATTTACAATAAGCTTTTGTCCATTCTCGGTCACACATCCAATGGAACATAATGCAGACCCTATTAACTCAACTTTTGTTATAACTACGTTATAAAATTCATCGCCGCTTGAGAGACGGAGGTACTCACTTTCAATTACACCTCCAACTTTTCTTTCATTCGCAAGGACGGTATACATATCATCATAGCCATTAATCTGGTTTTTCATGCTGATACCTCTCCTTTTCCAGTATATCAATCACTTTTTATGATAACGATTCTCATTATCATAATTGTAAGTGAAAAACAGCCTTAGGTCAATATACATTCTGAATATTAAATGCAAATATATAATTAGGAAAGGTGACTATCTGTGACAAATAAATTGACAATTGGTTCCTTGAAACCAGGCAGTTCTGCTTTTAATAGGAAATTTGAAAGTTCTTCTGTTCCCGCTCAAACTTCAGAAAATTTTATTGAAATCCAGCAGCATCAAAATACATTTAAGATTAAACCGGACCGTAATAACACCGTTCTTAATAGTGCTTTAAATCAAGAATTTGAGCTTGACTATAAGTGTAAAAAAGGGACGTGTGGTAAATGTCGTGTTAAATTATTGAAAGGTAATAGCATGTTAACTTCCGTTAATGAAGCAGAGAAAAAAAAGTTAGGAAAAGAAATTGATGCTAATTATCGTCTGGCTTGCCAGGCTGTATTTAAATAATTATAGGAAGTTTATTGATCCTGTGATGATTCTACCTTTTTTTCCATATACATCTATTAAATGTATTGGCAAAAAGGCAGGGATGAAAATTGGCGAATAAACCTCCGCTTCTTCAAGCGGGTGACACAATTGGAATCGTTACTCTAGGAAGTCCCATTGATCCAGCTGCTGCAAATCCTAGAATTGAGATATTGCGTGAGTTGGGGTTTAATGTCATATTGGAAGATTATGTATATGCGCGTGACGGTTTTCTTGCCGGATCAGGTGAGGAGCGCGCGTTTGATTTTATGCGAATGATTGCAGAAGATGAAGTAAAAATGATTCTTCCTTCGCGGGGCGGGGTTGGAGTGGCTGGGATTCTCCCATATCTTGATTTTCAATTAATTCGCAATAACCCTAAAATAGTCACAGGGTACAGTGACATAACAACTTTATTAAATGCTTTATACCAATTTGGAGATCTTGTTACCTTTCAGAGTTTTATGCTGGTCGATTTCAGCCTAACTGCCCCAGCCTACAATTTTGACCAATTTTATTCCGCTGTGTCTACATTAGAATCCCCCAGGCAAATAGAAAACCCGCCCGATATTCCACTGGTCAGCCGTGTTCTGGGAAATGTCACTGCCCCCATTGTTGGCGGCACCCTAACTTCATTCGTTGGAATGCTGGGCACGCCATTTGAAATCGATACAGCTGGCAAAATTATCGTTTTAGAAGATACCCATGAACCAATCGAATACAGTGTATCGATATTTAAAACATCTTGAAATGGCAGGGAAATTTGACGATTGCCTTGGTATTATAATGGGAGAGTGCACAGGATGTCCTGTTTCGTATGGAGAATCATATGAAGAAGTAATTGAAAATTTCCTTGTTCCACTGGATAAACCTTTGATGACAGGATTAACAACTGCTCACGGATTATTCAAAGCTGCTGTGCCTATAGGTGCTATGGCAAACCTTGATACGGTAAACAATACTCTTACTATTTTGGAGCCAACCGCTTCATTTTTTTAATCATGAGATATATAAAACCATGATTTTTGCATTATATAACTTTCTCCGACCTTCTTCTTAACTTTTCCATACCACGTTTAACATAAAGGAGAAAAGGTAACAGAATATGGAAAAGTTTAGAGGAGGATGTATTTCTATGATCAAACAGAGGAGCATACTTATTATTGTATTATTTTTTGTATCATTCGGACTTTACGCTTGCGGACAAGAAGATATTACGGATGAACCAGACACCGACGAAAATCCAGATTCTCCTGAGTTAGAAGAAGACGAAGACACCGATGGAACAGAGGAAGAAACATCAGAGGGGACGGAAAATGAAAGCACAGAACAAGAAGAAGCAGCAAATCAAGACCCCATTACGGTTTCATTGATGAACGGTGAAGAAAATGAGATCGGCACCGCTAACTTAGAAGAAACCGATGAGGGAATTAAAATACAGCTTGAAGCGTCCGGCCTTCCAGAAGATAGTGAACATGGATTTCACATTCACGAGACAGGCAAATGTGAAGCACCTGATTTTGAGTCAGCAGGCGGTCATTTTAATCCAGACGATTCCGATCATGGCTTTGACTCAGAAGACGGACCACATGCAGGAGATTTACCAAATATAACAACAAATGAAAACGGACAAGTCTCTGAAGAATTTACTGTTGAAGATGTAACGTTTGCCTCCGGACAAGAGAATTCCTTATTAGATGAAGACGCCACAGCATTAGTTATACATGAAGAGGCCGATGACTACGAATCCCAGCCATCCGGAGACGCAGGAGATCGTTTAGCATGCGGTGTAATAGAGGAACAAACGGAATAAAGATTAAACGAGATGGAACGGGAGCTTTCCCGTTCCTTAATATTGCTAAGCAATAAAGCTTCCGTCGTCTTCACTTGACGGAAAACCAAGTTGTTCTAACAATGGGTATTCCAAATATAACTGCCATTTATAAGTAAATAAAGTGTCATAGCAAATAAAGTCCTCTCTAAGATAATAATAATTTAATAAAGGGTGTATATGCAGCGATACAAGTCAGCCTCGCCCCTGATGTTTCATGGCACCTTTTGTTAACACGGCAAGTTCCATTTTATTTAGTCCAAAACAATATTCGCTCGTCATATCAAAAATAGTGGGAACAGAGTAAGTCTGCAAATAATCAAAAACAGAAAAATCTTTGAACCATTCAAAAATGTCAGGTGGTTCCACTGGCTTGTCTTCCCAGGCTTCAGTTAAAGCTGGACTGTAAAATAGCGGCGCTCCTTCGATCAATTTGCAAGCAATTATCCTTTCTTTTCCATAACTCCTATGCATATATTCTTCACTGCTTGAAAACATATATTCCCAATAATCGGAGCGGGATCCTGTGTGCCGGTGTCCTTTAGCAAAGGAACATGCCCCGGCATACACCTCTTCGATTCCAAACAAGATGGCATACAATTTTTTCCCGACTGCTATTCGTTCATTCACATTTTCGAAATTTTCAATAATTAACCCGGCCAATCTATATTTATTCGATTGCCAGGGGAATTTAGATATAGCGTACGGAAATACAACTTGTGTTAATTGAATAGCTTCCTGACCCTTGAATTTCAACGTTTGAAGGACATATTTCTGAAAATATTCACGCTGAATGACTCTGTCCTCAATATAATGCTGCTCATTTATTATTAATGCGACAGTAAGTAACGCAGAATTTTGGTTTTCTAAAAAATGATTCCAAAAAGGACGCATAAATGCAGAAACGCAAAAGACTGGCAATAGGTGAAACAAGTTTTTCTTTTGGTTTTTACTTTCTTCATATAAGAGCAGTTGAGGATAGGCGTCTTGAAATATTAAAGCATTTACTCTTTCAAAGAATTCATATAAATGCTCCCGCTCTTTACTATTTAACAAATAAGGCAGCAAGTCGCCTTTAAGGTCTGTCATACACCATCCGCCGTTTCTAGATACCATGTGAGCCAAAAATGCCCAATGGAGTTCCGGATGTTTCAAAAATACCTCTTTGTATGCTTCTGTTCTTGTGACATTATTTCTGTTCTGTTTTGTTGTTTTTTCCTTAATACGTTCTACTATTACTCGCTCATCAGGTAATACAGAAGCAGGAACTTTATCGTTTTGATTTCCATTCTTTTTTATTTGATCCTTGACCCATTGCACATCTTCCTTTTCTATTATTATTTCTTTCCATCGTTTTTTTGAATGAACATTATGAAGCATGCTTTCGATCTTACTTTGTGCATTGTATAGAAAATGTTTATATGTAAACAATTGCTTCCCCTCCCGCGCAGGTTATACCATTCCTTTTTTTTATTTTATTTACCACATACCGGTCCTATTCGGAACGAATGAAAAAAACGAGCAGTCCTTCTTTCTAGACTGCCCGTACTCTTTTCATCATTATTCTATTTCTTCAAGAGAAACTTCTATTTGTTCTTCTGTTTGTGGATTCGTTAACACATATGCTTTTACTTTTTGTGATTCTCCATTCTTTTCAAGAGTCATCGTAAACGTAAATTGTTCTCTTTCATCGGAAATAACAACTTTACCGTCATATGAATAGTCCTTTAGTTCATAATCAGGATACTCTGATTTCACCTCGTTGACCGCTGCTTGACCCCATTTAGCATACTCCGGCTGAGCTAGGCCGATGTTTGCCGGAATCACAAAAAAGGCTGCCATAACTAACAACATTGCAAGTTTAAAACCATTATTATATTTCAACTTACTTTCCCTCCTCTATCCTTTCATTACCTGTATTTTCTTCAAACACTATAAAATTATTCAGAAAATAAAAGTACGAATAAATCATTTCTTGTAAAACTAGGGAAAGCTTTGAGGAGGGAAATAATGTCACTTAAAAATATGCTGCTACGTATCCGCTCTAATTTTTTATACATTCCTTCTTTATATGGTTTAGCTGCCCTCTTGTTAGCTATTGCAAGTATAGAAATAGACACTCACATTATGAGTGTGGAATATCTTCATCGTTTCATTCCTGATTCCTTGTTTATGGATATTGATTTGGCTCAAAATATTTTAGGTTCTATTTCAGCAGCCTTACTTACCATGACGACAATTACGTTATCCACCATTTTGATTGTTTTAACCTTTTGATTGTTTTAACCACTTATATATCTGAATTTTCACCTCGCACCTTGCAAAATTTCATTAGTGACCTTAACACACAGCGTGTTTTAGGATTTTTTATTGCTGGTATTATTTATTCGATTCTTTTACTGCTTCTCATAAGAGAAACCGAAACGGTTACTCATTTCATTGCTCTTTCTTTTGCCGTCTTATTTGCCATCATTTGTACATTTGTTTTTGTGTACTTCATTCACCATGTGTCAAGCTGGATTCAAGTGAGCAGTCTTCTGCACTATATAACACGAAATACGATTGAGAAAATAGACAAGGAATTTAAGAAAGAGACAGAAATAGAAGCTGATGATCCATGGATGATTGGGAAAGTGAAGATATTAATCACATAAATCCTCGTATTATTCATGCTGAACACTCTGGCTATATTCAAAACATTGATATTAATGGAATAGTTAAACAAACCCAAAAAGATGATTGTATTGTGCGCATCAACGCCAATATAAATGATTACATAGAAAAAGGGGAACATTTCTTTCAAAGTGGGAACTAGAGACACCTAATAATCCCAAACCTATCATGAATTTTTTTCCATCGGACCAGAGAGATCTTCCAAGGATACAGTGGAAATAGCGGTAACGAAAATTACAGAAATTGCTCTTCGGGCGTTTCTTCAGGAATAAATGATCCAAATACAGTTGTAAAATTGTATTGAAAATCTTGGAAAAGTATTATCCCACTTTGGAAGCAAACACTTGCCTCGTGCATTTGATAAAAATTAAGAGTAATAATGGAAAAACCGGATTTTTCTGACTATCTTTATAAATGCTTTTATTATATCCGCCAAATGGCTTTCAAGATACTTCTGTATTATCAGCAGGTCTAAAAGCACTGTGTGTTATAGCAGCAAACAATTCGGACATAATTAAAAATGTTGTCTATAAATTCACGGAATATGTAATGGAAGGAATCGATCAAGAGTCTCTTTTATCTTGGGATAAAGATTATATTAACCGCCAGCTGGAGGAACTTCACAAAGTTTGCGGTCAAAGCAGTAAATTCGCAAAATTATAAAGTGAATGAAAGGCGCTTCTGCTGAAATATACTTCGCTTTCACCCTCAGGGCACAAGTGCAACATCTACTCAAACTCTCTTTTGGTCGTTTTCGTAGTGTCTCCTTTGCCGCGGGCAACGCTTCAGCTTCCTCGTGAGCAAAGGCCGTCACTGCGGGATCTTCACTGTTACTTTGACCAACCGGACGTTCTAATGCCGGCGTTGTCATAGAACGGACTTCCCGCAGGATGCAGTAGCTTCTACGTTGCACACAGGACGTGTGCGGTTTTAGTAGAAGTTCCTTATTTCTTCGTAGAAGATCCTTTCTCTTAGCCGACCCGATTTATGGGACAACCCCAATATTTTTTATTTTATTTCGATTTCCGTTTGAGCCAACGTAGTCACCTTACCGTCTTTAACACGGTCAAGGTATAAAACAGCTGCCCCTTCTTTTTGAGCGTATGCCTTAACATTAATGCTTTTTATTTTATCACCTGCTAGAGTGATTTCCCCGGCATTCCTTTTATCTAAACTCAAAACATCAGGATTGCTTATTCTAAGTGTTAGTTTTTTATCATTATATTTGTCTAAATAACTAGTGTCTCCTTCCTGCTCAAATAACTCACCAACCTCCGTTGATAGTGTGCGTCCATTATTTTTTAGTTTTTTTTCTCCTGTTGGTGTATTCAAAACGAAATTCCAATCGTCCTTTTCTTGGACTTCGAATATTCTCTCGTTAAGCATATAATCTACTGCATATTGTATCGTATAAGGCAGCCATTGAGGATTTGCATTCGTTTTTTCGCCTGCTTGTACAGAATTAATGAATATTCCTAAACCAATAACGATACCAATAATAAAACCTGCGATTGTTTTCTTTGATTTCATATTAATTCCTCCCTTCCCTTAAATATATGCTTATTTATGTCTATTCCTTCCTCTTTCATTACCCAAACATAATATGAAAATAAGACTTGAGTTATAATACAAAATTATTACATTACTGTTTTTAGTACTACGTATAAATGCTGCGTTTTGTAAGAAAATAAGTGAAGAATTTACCATCTATGACATAAAGGGGTAAAACATTTGTGAGTAACTTAATGGATATATTTATTGTTACGGGACGAATCATTACTATCTTACCTTTGTTGTTATGCATGACTATATTTATGGGGAAACGAGCAATAGGAGAACTTCCCGTATTTGATTTTTTAATCGTGATAACACTTGGTTCAGTCGTGGGGGCTGATATTGCAGATCCAGACGTTCAACATCTGCCAACAGTAGCTGCTGTTGTGTTCATAGGTGTTCTTCAGCGTTTGGTAGCAAGATTAAAAATATCAAATCGTAAAATTGGAAAATACATTACTTTCAAGCCTACTATTGTTATTCAAGATGGTAAAATTCTTCGTAAGAACCTTAAAAAAATACGATATTCTATTGATAACATTCTTGAAGCTTTACGTGAAAAAGATATATTTGACATTAGCCAAGTAAAAACAGCAGTTGTAGAAGCAAATGGAAATGTGAGTGTTTTAAAACAGCCATTAAAAAACACAGTCACCTTAGAAGACATGAATTTAACGACTAAAACTGCCTCCATTGCTTTTCCTGTCATTATGGAAGGCCAAATGTATCCAGGGGTTTTACAAAAATTTAATGTTGATGAAATTTGGCTTAGACATCAACTAAAAATTCAAGGAGTCGATGATGTGAGTAACGTCTTTTTTGCCTCTATTAATGAAAAGCTGGAAATTCATATTTCCTTAAAAGAAGAACCTGAAGTAACTGTCCCTCCTATATACAATTAATTATAAAAAATCGGCTTGCCGATAGCTGAAGTTTTAGATTTACTTATACTTTGATCCTTTAAAAAGTTAAACTTTCCTTAAGTAAAATAAAAAAACCGCCCTATTACAGGCGGTTAAATTTATTGTAATTACTTTCCAATAAACATTTGCGTCCAGTGATTTCCTTCTTCTACATATCCTACACCGATATGCGTTACCTCTTTATTTAAAATATTTTTACGGTGGCCCTCACTATTCATCCAAGCTTGAACGACTTCTTCTGCAGACCCTTGACCGGCAGCAATATTTTCAGCTGCAGCAGTATAGTCAACTCCGAAGTCATTTAACATATTAAACGGACTTCCATAGGTCGGTGAATTATGTGCAAAATAATTGTTTTTTGCCATGTCTTCCGATTTAGCTTGTGCCACCTCTGCAACTTCTGAATCTGCTTTCAGAGCTGACAATCCATTTTTTTCTCGTTCTTGATTGGTTAATTCAATTACACCTGATGCAGCATCCCCTTTATCAGAAGGGTCTTCTTTCTCTTGAGATTCGTCAGGCTGTTCAGCAGATTGATCTGCTTGCTCTTGTTCTGATTCTTCTGGAACGTTAAACTCTTCTGCATCCGGCACTTCCACTTCTGGATCTTCAATCTCTAAATCAGGGTTTGGTACAGGCAGCATTGGTGTTTCGCCGCCATCTCCGTCTTCCTCCCCTCCAGGAAAAAGATTAAATGGGAAACGATTATTATTTTGTTGTCTTTCTGCATTTTCTGTACCATCTCCTGGAGTAAAACCTATTTGTTCATATTCATTATTTCTCTGTCCGCCAGCGCCCTGATTATCCGTATTACAACCTGTAAAGATTGTTGTGATTAAGATACATGATAAAAGCATACAAACTTTTTTTCTCAACTTATTCCCTTCTTTCTATATAAAAGTCAAAATACTTAACCATTACTAATATGTACAGCATGGTTTTTTTTTATCCTCATTGACAAATTTGTTCCATTATTGCCGTAGAGAGAATAGGCTACTGTATAAATTTATATTGGCAAGGGTTGATTAAAATGGAACGATACCGTCTGCCGGTCCCTGTTCATTCCTATTCCATTATGGCACCGAACATTTCGATTTTTTACCCGCAGTTAATGCTGTTAAACCCAATGCATCAGCATAAATTAAATGACACCATATTTACCAAGATGGATGGGATGTTTTTACAAGTGAAAGAGCTTGGGTATTATGAACCAGGCGTGACAGAGATTATTGGAAATTACGAAATGAAAAACAATCAGCGCGGCATTGTAAGTTTCACATTCACGCTTTTTGCTAATATGCCTTCGCTTGCACATCCAGTCGAATTTATGGATTCGCTGACTGCCGATGTTCAATCGGGAGAAATTTACCAATTAAAGGATTTATTTAAACAAGGAAGTGACTATGAAGCACGAATTAACGCCATTATTGAGGAGCAAATTAAACGAAGGGATATACCTCTTTTGAATGGATTTCCTGGAATTTCTCCAAACCAAAAATACTATATTGCCGATAAAACGTTGGTTATCTACTTTAATGAATATGACATCTCACCTGGGTATGCAGGGTTTCCAATGTTCCCCATTCCGGCTTTTGAACTCCAAGACATCACCAAAGAAAATAGTCCGCTTGACGTATTGTCTGTGTAACAAAGAAAGCCATCCCATAATTAATAGTGAACTGCACCTAAATCTCGGCAAATTGAAAAAGGAGAATCCCTTTCAAAAGGATCCTCCTGACAATCATCTGTTGTTATAGTTTTGCAAACAACGGTGTATTAAGATGGTATGCCTGGATGTTCTTCTGTCTTTTTTTCAACAGCTGCTATTTTTTGCAGAATAAAGGCCAATATCGCAAAGCCTACAGCTAGAAGGTCAAACCAGATATTTGTGTTTATTAACGAGATCGCTGCTCCAAGTAAAAGGAGTCGGACAATCCAGCCTGCCCGGCCTTTTGAAAACCAGCCTTGAACAGAAGCCGATAAGAAATAAATTCCTGCTGCTGCTGTAACAGCTGCGAGTATAATTGTTCCCGCGTCTCCGATCATAAAGAGGGAAGGACTATAAATAAACATATACGGTACAATAAATGCTGCTATTCCAAGTTTAAATGCTTGAACTCCTGTTTTGAAAGGATCTTCACCTGCCACACCTGCTGCTGCATAAGCTGCCAAGGCAACAGGAGGCGTGATAGCGGACATCACTGCAAAATAAAAGACAAACATATGAGCAAATAATGGTTCAAACCCTATTTCAATCAGACCTGGAGCAACAACAGACGCAGCTACAGCATACGCAGCAGTGGTAGGCATTCCCATTCCAAGTAAGATGGAAATAAACATAGCAAAGACAAGCGCAAGGAACTGATTCGTATCCGCCACTCCAAGCAGCATTGAACTAAATCTCATTCCTACCCCAGTTAACGCAATAACACCAACAATTATTCCAGCACAAGCACAAACCGCCAATAATTGAATAGTGTTTCTCATTCCTAGATCAAATGCGCCTATAAGTCGGCGAATGCCCATTTTATTCGTTTTAGTGAACCAGCTTATCACAAAACAAGCAATAATAGCAGCTGTACCTGATCGAATAACGGAATAACCATTAACAAGCAAATAAATGAGAAGCACAACCGGCAGAAACAAATAGGCTTGTTTTACAATTGCTCTTAAAGAAGGCAAATCTTTCCGCTTAATACCTTTCATCCCACTTTTCAGAGCTTGAAAATCAACCATAAAATAGACAGATATAAAATATAAAAAAGCAGGTATTGTAGCGGCAACAATGATTTCAGCATAAGGGATTCCGGTAACTTCTGCCATAATAAAAGCACCAGCTCCCATAATAGGAATCATAATTTGTCCGCCAGCTGATGCAGTTGCTTCTGTGGCTGCCGCAAATCGTCCATTATAGCCTACTCGCTTCATTAACGGAATAGTAAGGGATCCCGTTGCTACAGCATTTCCGGCAGACGTACCATTCATCATTCCCATTAAACCACTTGAAAGAACGGACACTTTAGCCGGACCGCCGCGCATTCCCCCAGCCAGAGAAAACGAAAAGTCAATAAAGTAACGACCGACTCCTGACATTTGTAAAAAAGCACCAAAAACAATAAATAATAAAATATATTTCGATGATACATCGAGTGTGACACCAAACACGCCATCTACAGCGAATATATACGTAACAAACCGGTCAAATCCATATCCACTGTGATTTAATAAACCAGGAAGCCAAGGTCCCAAAAATACATAAGCGATAAAAACACCAGCTAAAATAGGCAGTGTCCAGCCGCTGGTACGCCGGGTTAACTCAAGAACGATGACTAACCCTATGACTGCTGTGACCGTGTCCAGCATTTCGGGCATTACCCCTACTCTAAACAACAAAGAAGAAACATTCGTTGTAATATAATACGTTACCCAAAGAGTAGCAGCGATTAATAACCAGTCTACTGCATGAATTTTATTCGATGTTGTATTCCAGCCTCTATATAATATAAATCCTAGTATCGCACCGAATGCTAAATGAATTGTCCGAAATACCCATGGCTCCATGGGACTTAAATTTAAAATATATAAATGAAAAATAACAGCAGCTACTGCTATCGTTGTAAACGCAATTTTGACAACTCCCGACAACTCACGTGTATTCGCTCCCCCATCTGCTGCCTCTTCTATTTGTTTGGCTTGATCGTCTGATAATAACGATTCGTTTTCATCTGGTGAACGTTGGTCTTTCTTTGCCATATTTTTTGCTCCTTTCTATTGTACGAGACGACAGCTTTTTCAGCCTTCAATACGAAAATAACCTGCGTATCGTATGGTTCAACATCCTATTGAAGACTGAAATACCTTTTAATAATAGGCAGGCCTTTTTAACAGGCCCGCCCCGCTTTTATTTATTACTCTTCCCATTCAGGCGGGTATACATCTTCTGGCAGGTCAATACCCTCTTCTTCGTAAAATTTAATTGCACCAGGGTGCAATGGCATTACATCATTTTGAAGGATAGCTTCGATTTCAGCTTCTTCTGCAGCGGAATGAGTATCCATCAATTTTTCTTGGTTTTCATGGTATGCTTTTACTAAGTCGTACACGAATTCTTCATTTGCTTCCTTATGCACAATTCCAAAGTTAAACATAGCAATCGTTTCTAAATCTTCATCGAGCTGATTGTAGGTGTCTGCTGGAATAGTGTATTCAAAGAAATACGGATATTCCTCGATAATTTTTTCACGCTGTTCCCCGTCAATACCAAAGAAATTAATATCACGCTGAGCCTCTACCTCACTTACTGCAGAGATTGGAATACCAGCCGCAAATCCTATTACATCAAGCTGTCCATCCATTTGTTGACTTACCATATCACTAGCTCCGGCTTGTACGGGATCAATATTCAATTCAAGCGCGTCGTGAATTAGCGGTAAATATGTTCCGGACGTTCCACCAGCAGGTCCAACACCAACTTTCATACCATCCATATCATCAATGCTTTCTACCCCACTACCTTCAAGAGACCACCAATGAAACGGAGTTGTATACATTGGGAAGGTTACACGAACATCTTCCATTTTATTCCCTTCTGTCCATTCCCCTGTTCCTGTTACTCCTTCATATCCTGGTCCAAGTGTTACAAGACCGATATCTTGGTCTTTTCCATTTGTTAACTGCATATTATGAACCGGACCACCAGTTACTTCTACGTTTGCTGTAATATCTAATTCGCTTTCCAATAATGAACCAATTCCGCCGCCATAAATATAGTAAGTACCGCCTTGTGATGCTGTACCAATTTTGACAGTAGAAGGATAGTCATCATAAGAGATTCCTTCTTCGGAAGCTTGCTCTTCTCCATCTGCACTTCCATCTGCTTCACCTTCTGCTCCGCTTTCATCAGACCCGCCGCAAGCTGCAGCAAATAAAATACCAGCACCGCTAACTGCAGATAAAAGCGTACGTTTTAAATATTTTTCCATGATTTTTTCCCCCTGTATTATATAGAATATTTTCACTTTTTAAATTATGAAGCGTTTACATAATTGTTTCAGTATTTGGTCTTAAATATCTTTTTGTTCTTTTTGTTCACGAACATAAATCAGCACCCTATAATCGAAAAAAGGGTGCTGGATCAGGACATACCATATTTTTTTTGTAATTTCCTTAATTCTTCTAATAGTTCTTGTCCGATGTTATCCTCATATTGTTTATAAACCGGTTTTAACGTCTTTCTCCATTTTTCCTTTTCTTCAGCAGTTAATTCATGTATTTCCATCACATTCTGTGTTTGCATTCTCTCTAACATTTCGTTATTAATACCTTTAGCATGTGTCCGCATCCATTCTGTCGTTTCTTCCATTGCGTCCTCTATAGCTTGCTGGTGTTCGACCGGCAGCGTGTTCCACATAGACTTGTTCGTAAGTACAGCATACCCTAAATAATTATGGCGGCTCATTGTCATATAACGCTGCTGCTCATAAAAACCTTTAGAATAAATGTTAGAAAGTGTATTTTCTGTTCCATCTATCTTCCCATCGCTGAGCAAAGAATAGACTCGATTAAATGGATAGGTTTTTGGATCAGCATCAACGGTATGATACGTTTCTGACAAGACCTTACTTGGCATCACCCTCATCGTAAGCCCTTTCAAATCTTTAGGGTCTGTAATGGGGTGACTATTGTTCGTAATATGTTTAAAACCGTTATCCCAAAAGGCAAGTCCTTTATAATGAGAGTTTTCAATACTCTCAAATAATAAATCACCGATTTTTCCTTGAAAAGCTTCCTTTACCATTTTTTCATCCTTAAAAGCAAATGGAAGATCCATTACCATCCATTTATTGTCATGAACAGCTATTTCAGAAAAAGCCGGTGCAATAAAATGTACTTGATTATTGAGTAAAGCTTCAAATTCTTCTTGCGCTTCGTACAGCATCCCATTCGGATAGACTTCCACTTCTACCCATCCATTTGTTTTTTCCTTCACTGCCTGGGCAAAATAACGAGCAGCTTTCCCTTTTGGTGTGTTTTCTGCTGTTACATAACTAAATTTCAGAGTGACTTTTTCATTTAAACCTTTCACTTCTTCATCTTCAGCTGCGATGTTTTGATTTTCCTCATAACCAAAACCAATATACAAAGATGTCATTAAACCAATTACGATAAAGGCGGCAATGGTAATTAAATTTTTCATTAACCTGACTCCTCTGAGTTGTCTATCCTTTTATACAATTGAATTGGTCGTCCAATTTGTCCATAGGTTAATTCAATTTTTACTTTTCCTATAGTTTCAAGATAATTTAAATACCTTCTTACGGTTACCCGTGCAAGCCCGATCTCCTGACCAATATCCTCTGCTGATAAAGGTGTTTCCATTTTATTAAGAAAATCAACGACTTGCTCTAGGGTCTTTTTTTGTAAACCTTTTGGAAGTTCATCTTGGTGCTGCTCTTGATTTTCTCCAGACAAAATCATCTCATCAAGCTCATTTTGGGACATCTCTTCCCGATTGAGAAATTGTGCACTCCGCTGCCGATATTGAGTTAATGCCCTTTTCATTCGTTCAAACGTAAACGGTTTTACAATATAGTCGATGACACCTGCTCTTAGTAAGTCTTGAATGGTTGCCGTATCATTTGCAGCTGTAACAGCTATGATATCGATATCAATTCTTGCTTCTCGTAAATGTTGAATACATTCTATGCCGTCTTCATTAGGCATGTAAACATCGAGCAGCACGAGGTCAGGTTCGATTTCGTTCACAAGTTTCCTGCCTTTTTGGCCATCTGCTGCTACTCCAGCTACTGTGAAACCTTCCACTTTTTCGATAAACATTTTATTGACTTCCTGTACCATCGGATCATCTTCAATCAACAGGATTTGAATGTCTGTTTTAGGTTGTTTCATCCTACGTGCCCTCCTTTCTTTTCATGGGGAGTATAATCATCATTTCTGTGCTCTCCTTATCAGAAGAAATATCTATTTGTCCATCTATTCTGTCTACAATAGACTTAACCAAAAACATGCCAATACCCCGTCCTTCACTGCCTTTCGTAGAATATCCTCTTTCAAATATATGCTTTAATACGGTTTCTTTTATTCCAGTGCCATTATCCTCTACTCTTATCATTAAGGCTTGTTCGCTTTCTAGAATATGGACAAAAACCTTTTTGTCGTTACCTTCTTTATATTTCATCGCATCAAAACTGTTATCAATTAAATTTCCAAGAATAACTACTAAATCGTTGGAATGGATTCCTTCCGGGTATTGATTAAAATAAGATTGTCTGCTCAAGGTCAGCTCAACCCCAAGCTCTCTTCCTCTACTTGATTTTCCTATTAATAGCCCGGTGATGCTATCATCATGAATTTGATCACTTACTCTTTTTATAAAATTGTTTTCACTATTTGTTACATCATAAATAAATTCAAGTGCTTTTTTTCCTTCATCCATTTGAATCAAGCCAGCAATGGTATGAAGTTTATTTGAATATTCATGATTTTGAACTCGAAGAGCATCCACAAACGTTTTTACTCCAGTTAGTTCTTCGGCTAGCCGGTTCACTTCTGTTTTATCTTGAAAAATAGCTACAGCCCCTACGGTTTTATTATTCACTTTTATTGGAATACGGTTACTTAAAATAGCTCTGTTCTGTACGTAAAACTCTTTTTGATAAACAGCTCTATTCATCTCCAACACTTCTGGAAGTCTTGTATCGGGAATAACTTCTTGAATGGGACGACCGATAGGCTCTCCTGCAACACTAAGCATCTTTTTGGCAGCATGGTTCATGACCGTTATTTTTTCTTGTTCGTCGATGGCAATGACCCCTTCATGGATGGCGTGAAAAGTGGCTGTCCGTTCCACTAAAACCCGAGCTAAATCTTCTGGCTCCATCTCAAACGTCTGATTTTTAATATGAGACGCTAAAAGCCATGCTCCCCACGTTCCAAATAAAATCGTAATGATAAAAATAAGTAAGGCAGGATTACGGAATTCTTCAATAAGTGATATAGTTGATGGCAAAATATTACCGCTTACTACGACACCCACTTGTTCCTGATTATCATTCATAATGGGTACAAATGCTCTTACTGTAATATCGTCATTTGCTTTTGCTTTAGTTGTATAAACATGCTCCGAAAAAGCCGCTTCTGCATCATCACTGTTAAAATAAGAATAAAGTCTATCCGGGATTGGATGCGATAAACGAATTTTATTCATATTTAAAACAACGACATAGTCGATTTCGTTCAATTTACGAATTCGTTCAGCTATCGGCTGTATCTGATCAGCACCATCTAGCTCTGTTACTGAGTCTTTTACGGTTTGATTTTGAGCTAAATTTTGAGAAGTAATCATTGCTCGTTGTGTTAACTCTTCTTCTTTTACGTCTGATGCATAACCAAGCAAAATAATGCCTATCATTATAAAAGTAAATAATACAATACTAAAAACCAAAAATGTAATCTTGCCGCGAATGGGCATACGGCCAATGATTCCCACCTTAACTCCGTCCTTATGTCATTTTTACTCACTATATCATAAGTCCTGTTCTTATACATCCTAGATTACGTTTTTAGGCCCTGAAGGAAAGCACGCCATTTTTCGTATTGGCTTGAACCATGCTATAATAAATACTTAGATATCATAAACTTGTGGAGGATATATGCTGACATTTGAAGAGAAAATAAAAATTATAGAAACTTTTCCAGAATTGACAAGAAAAGAAGTGTCACTGGGACGATTGAATTTTCAGTATGAAGATAGTGTTTATGATAAAAAGAATGTTGTTTATCATTTGCATCCAAATGGTAATGGCTTTGTTTATGCCGGTTTGCTTGAAGAATACGACTCTGATGAAAAAGGGCTCGTAAACATACGGAACTTTTCTGAAGAGGAACTTCGCTCTATTATTGATGCTTCTATTACCTCTCTTTCTGCCGATGATTCAGACCAGGAGATGTATTTAGAAGAATGGATTAATGACAATGACCAAGTACTCGTCCTTCTTAAGGAAGGAGATGAGTGGAATGTGTATGCAGACACCGACCTTGATGGTACCTTCAACTCTTATCCGGAAGCAGCAGATTACTTGGAGAAAGAAGGATTCAAACGGGAATAAGAAAAACTCGCCATTTCGGCGAGTTTTTTATTTATTCGTTGTTATACGCTGATATAATCTTGTCTGGTACCTGGTTTTCAGGAAAAACACCGTACAATTCTGTTCTACGGTTATTGGTAAGGAACCGAACAAAATATTCCCCTTCCCCAATGTTTCTGTATTGTTCTAATGCCTCTTCTATTACCTCTGTATCTTTTACTTTAACTAATTGTTCCATGCCTTGTTCGTTTTGTTCTCTAAATACTTGGTCGGGATATGTTATACCGCGCGTCCCACCAGGCACCCGCAATATTTCTAGTGCATTAATGTCCTCTGGCATTACTCGTGCCTGTTCTAAATATCCTTTTTCATCCAGCCACTGTTCTAATTCATGAAACGATTTTTTCCATGGAATGTCAGGTTGTGGTTGATTTAGTAATGGATTCTCTTCTTGTGCCGCTGGCTCTAACAAGATATGTCCCCAGTTCATACCAGCTGCGGTCATTTCATTTAGTTTCATTGAAGAAATTTCATATTTTAATATTTGCTGAAGTTCTTGTATTTCTTCTGTGTTCGATATTGTAACGTTCTTTTGTATAGGCCCGCTTGCTGTAATGACGATGTTATCAAGCTCTTGATCAAGATCATTAACGTGATATTGCATTCGTTTATATGGTTCTGATTCCATAATACCAGCCAATTTTTCCTCCACTGCCTCGATCGGCAGCTCATATTGACGTACAAGCGTTGAGCCGTTTTCCAGCTGATAGGCTATCACGTACCGGTTGTTTCCATATGGAGTATGGGCATCCACCTGTTCTGGCTTTGTTTGAACAATATATTCATGTAATTCTTTCACATTTTTAATATAACTCTCATCCGAAATATAAATGTCAGTATTCTCACTATTTGTCAATGGATACACATCATTGCCAAAGTAAACACTTTCGATTTGATTATCATCTGGAACGTTGGACTCATACCCTAGAACATCCATATTTATGACAAATGCTAATATGACCATCATACCAGCATAACCAGCGTAATGAATAAACGTCTTACCATTCCAAATTCTCCACGTCTTTTGAAGAATCATTTCTGCGATAAGGTAACCGAGGAGAGAGGCGAATATATAACCAAATACCAGCCATTCTATTGTTCCGTATTGTTCAAAATATACGCCTCCCAAGAGCATCGTACAAATGGTTACTCCGTATTTAAAAATGGGACGAAGCGGCTGAAAGGTAATCGCTTGACCAGCTGTTTCGATTTGCCGGATTTTGTATAGGATATAGCCAACTGCACCAAACAGCACAGTTAAAAACAAGTAAATCAGTACTCTCCCGACTGGTATATCCGGCGTATGATTAAACTCACTCATCATAACAATTGGTGCCCACCTGGTAATGGTTTCTCCTGTATAATATTCATTAGAAAAACCATACAAATAATAATTGAGATTAGTACTGATTAATACAAACAAACCTGCCGGAAGCATCAAAATAATAAAAGTTAGAATGCCTTGAGCCACAGACATTCCCGTCATCATGCCGATGAATACCGAAAAACAAAAATAAAATAATGACATGATCGTCATAACAATGGTCCAGATCCATACGTCAGCAACAGAAATAAATTCAAATACAGAATAAGCATTAACTGCCATCGAAGCAGCGATTGCTGTTAACCATACAGGTATCATCAACATAACCGCACCGCTGATCACATGATTGACATATAAAGTACCTCTTTTTATCGGCAAGCTGTGTATCATGTCGGCTGCGGACTTCGTCTGTAAGTATCGAAACAGAAAAATACCTGCTATGATCGGTATAATGAACGACATTAGTAATTGCAAAGGAAATCCGATATTAAATAAATGTTCGACATGTTGATATTGGGTACGATTTTCATCTGCAGCATACAATACCATTTGCAATGGAACAGAAAATAACAGGCCTATGAGGTAAATAAGACTAATCCACCCGTGTTGTTTCATATTTTGTTTTTGTATACCTGGGTTAAATAAGGATGTTTTCAATTTCATAGCCGACCCCTCCCATCTCATAAATAAAAATTTCTTCTAACGTAAGCGGCAGCATATCAAATACTAAAGGCTGGGAAGATCGAACAATTTCTTCTATGTGTTGTTTTTGGCCTTTTCCAATTAAAAGATTTACACTTCCTCTTTTTTCTTGATGAAGAATATTCAACTGTTTCAGCATGCTTGTTTCTTGTTCTGGTGATGAAAAAGCGACCTGAATTTTATGTGTATCTGTTTTCAAATCGTCTAACTCTTTTTCAATGACTAATTTTCCTTTATGCATAATGCCAACATGATCACAAATATCTTCAATTTCTCTTAGATTATGAGAAGATATAATTACCGTTAAATCTCTTTCTGCTACATCCTGAAACAATAAATTTTTAATTTTCTGGCGCATGACAGGGTCAAGTCCATCAATTGGCTCATCGAGTATCAAAACATTGGGCATACAGGATAGAGATAACCAAAAGGCAACTTGGCGCTGCATCCCTTTTGATAATCGTTGTATTTTTCGATGTGGATCTATATTGAATACTTGCTGTAATGTTTCATACCGCTCCTGATTCCATCCTGGATAAAATGATCTGTAATAATCTGCCATTTGATGTATTGTAGCCTGTGGAAAAAAATAAAGGCTGTCTGGAATAAATACTACTTTTTGTTTTAAAGATACATTTTCATAAATTGATTGTTTTTCAATGTGAACATTTCCATGATCAGGTCGATAAATGCCTGCCAATATTTTTAACAATGTCGTTTTTCCAGCTCCATTGGAACCAAGCAGACCATATATAGACCCTGTCTTGACAGATAATTCAATCGTAGCTACTGCTGTTTCTTTTTCAAATTTTTTCGTTACTCCTTCAACGTGTATCACCTTGTTCTCCCCCCTCTTGCACTTCCTCAAACCAACGCTCTAGTTCTTCTTTCGTCAGGCCGAAATAAATAGCTTCTTTCAACAAAGCTTGAAACTGTCTCTTTAATTCTTCTAATTTTTTATCATTTGAGATCCATTCAATGGGAGCCACAAAATACCCCTTTCTGTTTGCTGAGTATAAATAGCCTTCTCTTTCTAGTTCCCGATAGGCTTTTTGTATTGTATTTGGATTTATCGTTAATTCTTTAGAAAGCATACGAACAGAAGGCAGTTTTTCATCTGGGCTCAATACTTTAGAAACAATCAGTTCTTTAATGTTATCAATGAGCTGCTCATATATTGGCTTTCGGGTTCGCACATCTAATTCAAACAAAACATCCCCTCCTTTGTTATATTTTTGTCTCATCTGTATTATTTGTATTAATACAGATAATTTTAATCATTTTTTTCCAATATGTAAAGAGTTTTTAGTTAAGAAGGAAAGATCAATACCCTTCTTGTTTAAATAAAAAAACCCGCCTTTTGGCGAGTTTTAGAACAGTCTGTTATGCGTTTGCCTTTTTTTGCATATCTCGATAAAGCTGCTGATATGCTTTTGACTCCTCTTTTTTCCCTGCTTCTAAATATATTTTTGAAAGCCAGCGTACAGGAAGAGGATCAGATTTGTCCATCTCCATTTCCCAGCTGAAACACTCAATTGCCTGATCAAGCTGGTCAAAATGATAATATAACTCACCTAACTGCCGCTGCTTATCGGGATCATCACTGAGCTGTTTCATTTGTTCTATACGTTTTACAACTAACGATTGGGAATAATTTTCTTTAATAGGAGCAAGCCAATTTGAAATATAAGATAGGTCACGATTTTCCATTAATTGAGTGACGCACTTTTGAAGAATTGTCTCTGCTTTTCTTGGTTGTGTTTTAAAAAGAGAAGCAAGGTAGGAGTTGAGCTCTTCAACTTGAATGTCCGCTGAAACCACATCCATGTTTTCTAACATTGTTTCTAACGTCGACCATTGTTCATCTTTAAGAGACATTTGGTGTTTGTTCATTAATTGAATGGATGAATTAAGGTGATGGTACTTTAGATAAAAATGGAGTAACTCATATTGAAGTAGTTCTAAATTCGGGATACGCTGATATAAATCTTCCAAGATAAAAAGAATATCGGTATGGGAGTAATGGTTATTAAGTAATTGCTGGAGCTGATTGTAATAAGCAGCAGATGAAGTTTGGATAAGCTGATTCATGAGTAAAGCCAGAGCATCTATCCAACGCTCCTCTTTATTAAGAAAATCGATAAGCTCCTCGGCTCTTTCCGGATGTTTTTTCCGACGGGCAAACAAAGCTTTTTCCACAAATAAAGGGTCTTTCTCCCATAAAGTGCCGGCCATCTCTTGATACATCATTTTGAATTTTGCATATCCTAATTCATTTGCTGTTTGCTTTACCCAGCTGTGCTTTGGCGTAAAATCCAACAATATACGCAAAATACGGTAAGCAGCAAATAATTGGCCATTACGGCGGTATTGATAAAAGTAGGCTTGAATGTCTTTAAAAAGTTTTCTCTTTGGGATAAACGCATCGAAGAAAGTTAGAATAAGGGCGGTTTCATGAGGGGTATACTGTTTTTGCACTTTTGTGTGCATCTGATTGAAGCTTCGTTTTTGAAAAGTTCCTTCAGAAGATAAAACCGTGTGGCAAAAAGGGTGGGCAGAAGGAAATGTCATTCCATGTTTAAAAGCTTTTTCTAAGTGAGAACGCCGTCGTACACTAGCTGCTTTTAAAGCAGTAAGATATTCGTCTTTATAGAAGAAAAGATAATAAACGTCTCTATTTTTATCTACCGTTTCTACAATCTTGCTTTGGAGGTAAACTGCCATTCTTTGCGGCTGAATCGATATTCTTTTTTTGCCATCAATAATCAAGTAATCGAGGTTTTCCATTACTATCCCTCCTATTTCTTCTCCCAAACATATCATACTTTTTCTATAATTTCATCAATCAGATGTATGTACAAAGAGTTGACTGAATACAAGAAGGGTTTCCCGCAAGCATTGACACTTTTGAGAAACCCTGATTTCAACTGCTAATTATTATCTATTTGAGCGCGCTGAAGTTTACCGCTGTAATCTACGTATACACTTTTCCATTCTGTAAACACATCTAATGAAGCGGTTCCGGAATCACGGTGACCGTTACCTGTTTTCTTTGTTCCTCCGAATGGCAGATGGATTTCAGCCCCGGTTGTCCCCGCGTTTACATAGACAATTCCCGTATCCATTTCATGCATGGCCCGAAATACTTCATTTGCATCCTTTGTAAAAATGGAACTTGATAATCCATAAGCTGAATCATTGTTAACCCGCATTGCTTCATCAAAACTTTCTACAGGTATGATAGCAATAACCGGCCCAAAAACTTCTTCCTGGGCAATTCTTGCACTAGGTTGAACGTTTGTTATTATAGTCGGTTCATAGTAATTACCTTTACC
Source organism: Alteribacillus bidgolensis (assembly GCF_002886255.1). Taxonomy (NCBI): domain Bacteria; kingdom Bacillati; phylum Bacillota; class Bacilli; order Caryophanales; family Bacillaceae; genus Alteribacillus; species Alteribacillus bidgolensis. The sequence continues at coordinate 4,297,981 of NZ_KZ614149.1, read as the reverse complement.
TTGCTGTCCTCCGCTTATAATACGGCCGCCGCACAGAAGTTCCCCTTCTTTTCTGCCCATTTTAACGTATTCATGAATACTTTCTAATGCCTGGCGGCTGATAACAGGGCCAACATCTGTATCTTCTTTCACTCCATCTCCAATTGTTAACTCTTTTGTTCGTTTTATGAGAACTTTTTCTAGTTCTGTTTTTATATCCTGGTGAACAATAATACGGCTCGCAGCAGTACAGCGCTGTCCGCTTGTTCCAAAACTGCTCCATAAAATACCGTCCACTGCCAAGTCAATATCTGCACTATCCATTACAGTAATTGCATTTTTCCCGCCCATTTCCAGGGATACTTTTTTCAGCATACTGCCGGCTTTACTAGCTATCAGACGACCCGTTTTTGTAGAACCAGTAAAGGATACAATATCGATCTGATCGTGCTCTACGATGGCACTTCCAACGGTTTCTCCTGCACCGTGTACGAGGTTAACAACACCTGCAGGCAGACCGCATTCATCTAGAATTCGAACAAAGGCATCTGCCATCCCTGGAGTCTCTATGGCAGGCTTCCACACTACCGTGTTGCCGCTTATGATGGCAGGGAACATTTTCCAGCTGGCAATCGCAATCGGAAAATTCCATGGGGTTATTAAACCAGCAATTCCAACAGGACTTCGAATACTCATCGCGTGCTTGTTCGGAAGTTCAGCTGGAACAGTCTGCCCGAATAATCGGCGGCCTTCTCCTGCCATATAAAAACCCATATCAATTGCTTCTTGCACTTCGCCGCGTGCTTCTTGAATTGGTTTACCATTTTCTGCGGTTAGAATCTGAGAGAGCTCTTCTTTTTGTTCTCTCAATTTTTGTGATATTTCAAAAAGCAGTTCACCTTTTTCCGGTGCAGGAACGGTTTTCCAAAATAATTGTGCACGTTTAGCTGCATTTACGGCTTCATCCACATCTGAAGGAGAGGACAGGTTAACCTCAGCCAGTACTTTCTCATTTGCCGGGTTAATTACTTTCTCCGATTCTCCTTGTACGCTTCTCCATTCGCCATTAATATAATTTTGATAAACAGGGCCTGCTTTCATGAATTTCCCCTCCCTAATTGGTTGTTTCTTTAATGACAACTCCCCTTTTTGCCATTTCTTCGATGTATTCTTTGCCTGGTACTATTTCCTCTGGACAAAAGATGCCTCTTTTTTTTATTAAACCGCTTCCCATCATCTGGGCTGCAATGGAAATCGTATAAGCTGTAGCACGGGCCATGGCAGTGACATTTAAAGACCTGTCTTTTACAGTTTTCATTTCAAATTCATAGGCTGTATTTTTGTCATCTTTTATACCTTCTGTTCGTACTCGGAGCAGCACAACATCATCTTTGTCTTTTAAATCAACAACCGGGGCCAATACTTCACGAAGCACTTCTCTTGGCTTTACTTTTTTTCCTCCAACGTCTACCTCATACGTTCGATCAGTCATTTTCAAGTCGACGAAAAGTTTAAACTTTTCCGCATGTCCTGGATATCGGACTGTTTTATAATCTAAATTTTTTACGTAAGGAAACGTTTTGGGAAGCGTAGAAGTACCGCCTGATGTATGAAATGCTTCTAACGGTCCGAAACCTTCAAAATAAATCGGCTCTATTTCTGACAAAGGCTTAACATATGTCAGTTCACCATTTCGAATAATGAGAGAAGGGTCTGTGTAATGATCAAATACCCCCTCTATAGAAAACACATGATTATACCCAAATGGAGGTTCAGGTCGTAATGGCAGTCCGCCAACACGCAAGTAAATGTTTTCTACCTCGTCAAGCTTTCCGGCTCCGTAACCCGTCAATATATTTATCATTCCAGGAGCCACACCTAAATCAGGAATATAGGTAATCCCAGCCTCTATTGCTTCTTGTTTCCATTCTAGAATATGATCAGTTGCCTCCCCAATATGACCGCCTAAGTCACATGCATGTACGCCTGTTTTTATAGCTGTTTTAGCCACCGTTTCATTGAAAGTATAAAATAACGCGTTTACTACCACATCAAAATTTTTTATAAAGTCAGCTAGCTGTTTTTCATCCGTAGCATCCATATAAACTGAAGTTAGGCGGCTATCTTTTAACGGAGCAATTGCAGCATCAGCTTTTTTCTTCTCTACATCTGCAAGAGCTACTTTTGTAACAGCTGGATTCGTTAATAAATCTCTTGCCACTTCCTTTCCCATAAGTCCAGCTCCTAATACCGCTGCTTTCATTTTCCCTCACACCTCCGCCCGTTATTAAAGCAGTTCTATACTTTTAAAAACGTCTTCATTTCAACTTATTCAGGCGGAGATCTTTATATTAAATAAACTTTTTGTTTTTAGAAATAATACGTCTATTCTCATAATTTCTCATAATTTCGATACGTTTTCAACGACATAATATAATACGAGATATACATCACTACCATCACTAACAAAATTTTCACAATTATGAGCGGAACGATAAAGAAAATCGAGTAGAAAGAGCTGGTCCATAAAACTGCTATAGCAATAATTTTTGTTTTCATGGGAATTCCTTTTCCAGCACGGTAATTTTTAATATAAGGTCCCAGTACTTTAGTGTTTAATAGTTTTTCGTACAATCTTTTCGACGATCTAGCATAGCAATATGCTGCAAGCAGAAGAAAAGGAGTTGTTGGGAGCAGAGGCAAAATAATACCGACCACTCCCAAAAAGACAGAAACACTTCCTATAGCAATCAACGTGTTCTTTTTAAAAGTAGTCATAGATATCACCCCTTTCTATTAGAAAAACTCGGTTTACCGCCGAGTCCTTATGGCGGAAGGCCACGACTCCTGCGGGATAAGCTTGAGCTAAAGACCCCGCAGGCAGCTTGCTGCCGAGGAGGCTGAAGCCAAGCCCGCGGCAAACACTACGATAACGAACAAAGTGAGTTGGAGTAGATGTCGCGCTTGTGCCCCGAGGGTGAAAGCGTCCGCCTGAAGCTAAAATCGAATAATAACGAGGGAATTTTATAAAATGTTCGTTTATAATGATATAGAAATGTATTATTGAAATTCATTCACATACCTAAAGTATAAAAAAAGTATTCTTAATGCATATATTAACATTTCTTATTTGATAAAAGGAGGGTTTCATAAGAGGAGGGTTTTCACAGAAGTAAAATAGGCAGAATAGGGGATTATTACCAATGCCTTTCAAAACGAGTCTCGTCGTTTTAATTAGTGTGTTGTAAAAAAAGCCGCCCACAGTAAAGAGTTGGGCAGCTTCCTTCGTCATTGGTTACTTTTTTGTTTCTATTTCATCTATTATTTGATTTAACGTACATTCTTCCATCGTCAGCAATCTTCGTTCTACATTGCAAAATTCAAGTTCATTTGTCACTTTATTAGGTATAATAACACATGACATCCCTGCTTTTTTAGCAGCTAATGCTCCATTCGCTGAATCTTCAAAAACGATGCATTCTTTAGGATCAACCTGTAAACACTTGGCAGCTTCTAAATATAAAGAGGGATCAGGTTTTACGTTTTCCACATCATCAGAAGTTTTAATACATTTAAAAAATGGAAACAATCCTAAGTTTTTTAAATGAGTGGAAACCCACTGATAATTAGAGCTAGAGGCTAATCCAATGTGCAAACCAAGTCTTTTCGCTTCATTCAAGTAATTTTTGACTCCAGGTCTTGCCGCCTCTTTCGCTAAACGTTGTTGAAAACGTCGATCCAGTGCTTTTTGAAGGTTTTCCTTATCAAACTTTTTTTTCGTTTTAGATTCTAAATAACGAAAAGGACAAAAATCTGTAGATGTGCCAATCTCTTTTTGCCAAACAGATAGCGGCAAGTTACTGTTATATTCATAAAATATTTCTTGAAGGACTTCATATTGAGGAGTTTCCGTATCCATAATCAATCCGTCAAAATCAAATATGACAGCTTTCATTTCGTCTAATCACTACTTTCTTATAATTCATGTAAGATTAGCATCTTTTTATTTAAAGACTGCCTCATAGTCATGAATGAACCCTTTGATTCCTTCGTCTGTCCCTTTGTGGCTCCCCATTTTATCCAGTAAGTCAGGTGGCACAGTCACAGTATGAGCTCCTGCCAAAAAAGCATCCTCTATTTGTTTTGTATTTTTAAAGCTTGCTGCTAAAATCTTTGTTTTGATTTGTTTTTTCTCAAATAATTCACTTAAACGTTGTATTAATTTAATGCCGTTTCCATTGAAATTGTCAATGCGGTTAACATAAGGGGCTATATAGTGAGCCCCTGCCAAAGCCGCTAAAATGCCTTGCTGTACGGAAAACACTGCGGTAGCTGTTGTTTTCACCCCGTCTTTCGCCAGCCATTTTATAGCTTTAAAACCCTCTTCGGATACCGGTACCTTTATATAAACGGATCTTCCATACGTATTTAGAATATGATTTGCTTCTTTTAACATATCTTCAGCAGTTTCTGCTAAAACCTGGATATGAAATTCCATCTTTTCATCTATTACATTACTAATCTGGCTAAGAGATTTTTCAGGGTAACTTTCTTCTTTTGCCAGTATAGAAGGGTTTGTGGTTATCCCATGTACATAGTAAATTTCGCTTAACCTATTAATCTTCTCTATATTGGCAGAATCGATTAAAATTTTCATTCCTTTATATTCCTTTCGCCTGTTTTAACTTAAAGCTCTATCTTTATATTAGTGCATCACTTGTCCGCCTGTCACATTAATAGACTGTCCAGTCATGTAAGAAGCTTGATCGGATGCATAGAAAACAATAGCATTGGCAACATCTTCATACGTACATCCTCTTTTCATAGGTACTTTGTCAATGTACACTTGTTCAACTTCATCTTCACTAATATTCAGCTTTTTGGCATAAGAAGGAATAAGGCTTTGGAACATCGGTGATTTTAATAAATTACCTGGCATAATACTATTCACTCTAACTCCGTGTTCAGCAAGATCAAGAGCCAAACTTTGAGTGAGGCCTACTCCTCCGAACTTTGAGGATGAATAGCCAGCATTATGTTTGCTCCCTACTTTTCCTGATTTAGAGTTAATTTGAATAATGCTCCCTTCCCCTTGGTCAATCATTACTTTTGAAACTTCACGGGCACATAAAAAGTAGCCCGTTAGATTGACATCTACCATTATTTTCCAATCATTCAGTTCAAAATTAGTGATTTTAGTACTTTTTGCTACACCTGCATTGAAAACAAGTAAGTCAATTCTTCCAAACTCTTCCTTAACCCGCGTCACCATTTCGGAAACACTTTCTTCATCCGTTACATCCACTTTAAAACCAATCACATTTTGGTCTGTCTCTTTTTCTATATCACTAGCAACCGATACTGCATTCTCCTCATTAATATCAGTTACTGCCACTCCGTATCCTTCGCGCGCTAATCGATAGCTGATATGTTCACCGAGGTTTTGTCCGCCTCCAGCTACAATAGCCACTTTTTCTTTTAAAGACATGTTTATACCTCCTATAACATTAGCGTATGATTTGAAGATTATCTCCCAGTTTTATTTCTGGTATCTCTTTTTCTTCTAAGGAAAGCGTACCTGGCAGTTCCGGTTCTGTACTCCCGTCAAATTTTAAAGTTATATGACCAAGCTGTTCTAAGTTTTTATTAACAGCGCTTCCTACTCCCGTGATCACATATTCTTCTTCATTTATCATAAATACATCGTTTTCTTTAATTTCTTCATCTAACTGATTAACTTCATGAAGTACGCAATATTCAGCTAGTTCTTCAGGAGCGTCTCCTTTAAATAGAATAATGATTTTTTCATTTAAAAACTCGGTTACCATTGGACCTAGTTCTGTTACGGTAGTTTTGTAAATTTGTGCCATCATGATCCTCCTTAAAACTTTTATTCATACATACCAAAGCTTGCTAACCATGCAACAAAAACAGTCGGTGCCCCAGTAAGAAACCTTCCGTATAACACAGCAGGAACTCCAACTTCTACGGTTTCCGGTTCTGCTTCTGCTAACCCAAGGCCTACAGGAACAAAATCAGCTGCTGCTTGGGAGTTGATCGCAAATACAGCTGGCAAAGCAAATTGCGGCGGGATATTGCCTCTTCCAATCTCCACACCAATCAAGCTTCCAATGACTTGTGCGATAACCGCTCCCGGCCCAAGGAATGGAGATAAGAGTGGAAAGGATACAATTGCTGATAAGAGCAATAGACCCCATATACTTCCGGAAAGCGGTGACAATATATTCGCAAAAACATCTCCGATCCCTGTTTCTAAAATAAGACCGATAAGCATCGATACAAACGCCATAAAAGGCAGAATAGTCTTTATGACAGTGTCGATTGTATCCCGTCCAGCTTGGTAAAGTACGCCTACCACATTCCCCATTGTCTTTCCAATTTTCGTCATGAGGTTTTCGGAAGATTGTTCACTTACTTTTTTTGAAGTATCATAGCTTTTCTGGGGTGCTTGTTGAACTTCTTCTACTTCATCTTTAGGCTCAGCTTTGTTTATTTGATCATTATTCCCCTCTGTTGTTTGGACATTCTCCGGTTTAACACCCGAAACGTAAATATCTTCAGTTATAAATTTTGCTAATGGACCACTCGGTCCAGTCGACATTATATTAATAGTAGGAATCTGCTTTTTAGGATATAAACCTGCTCTAAGCGTCCCACCGCAATCTATGATGACACAAGCCATTTCCTCTTCTGGAACAGTTGTTTTAAAGCCATTAACAATTTCTCCGCCCGTCAAGTCAGCAATACGCTCGGCAACTGAAGAAATAGGACCTCCTGTAATGTTAACGATCTTATTTCTTTTTTCATTTGGAGCTATTTGTAACGGTCCGCCAAAACCACCTGAACCTCTCTCCACTTTTACAGTAGAATACTCTTCCTTAGGCATTGACACTTCCCCCTTTAACCGATTCAGATACTGTTGTTTTTAATTTCGTCTTTTGTTGTTTTTCTACGTAATGGACACAAATATCCGTAATCCAGCCGCGAAACATGTTCATAACTAAACCGACCAAAAAGTAACGAAGTGCTAAATCCGCTTGAGAAAATCCAAGCTGCTCAATCCCAGCTGCAACCCCTAAAAATACAAATAATTCGGCTGGGTTGACGTGTGGAAACAGTCCGTTCATAGAGTGACAGGAATAACTAGCCGACGCGTAATATCCCGGTTTATATTTTTCAGGCAGAAACCGGCCGAGGGATAAGGTCATCGGGTTTAATAGAAAGAAAGTTCCTAATGTTGGCAGCACCAAATATCTTGTAAAAATATTCCCGGATGACTTCATTGCTAGTTTTTCAATTCTTTCTTGTCCAATTAATTGAACGAGGCCGTTCATAGCGACAAGAAGCATAATTAACAAAGGAATAATATCTGTAACAAATCCCATAAATGTTTCGGCGCCTCGTTCAAATAATCCAATAAATCCTTCTGCTATATTAACTAGATAATCCATTATGAACTGCTCACCTCACCTTTTTTCTTTTGCATCACACTAAATAATTTCTCTAAAGGACTTTTCGGCTTCGGAACTTCACCGCCAGCCTGTATAATACGATACACATGCTGAGCATCTTCATACGCCTTTTTAGTAAAACGGTCCATCTGATTCAATGCCTTATTATCTGGTTTTAACAAGTGACTTCCCTCAAGGCTTTTCATATTCTTAAACCTCGCGAATACCGTAACTCCCTGCATTTTTCTAACTTGTTTAATACGAGTATTATTATCAATACTAATCAGTAAGACTACGCCGGTTCTTATGAGGCCTTTAGACCTTCCTATAGCTACTTTTCCATGCTTTCTCAATTCAGCATAATGTAAATTAAAATTTTTCACCTGCCAAAAGCCAAGAATGCATTGTAGAATAAACATAACGGCCACAATTGCAAGTAATACTAAAATCATCTATCTCCCTCCCTTTTCACATAATCTAAAATAGCTTGTGCGGTCAAATCATTCGTAATTAAATGGGAAATATATTCTCCTCTTAATGCTCCCGCGATAGATTCCACTTTTTCAGCAGATTCAGCAACACCAATGGAATAATTCATTTTTTCTAACTGTTCCAAATCAATAGCAATCGTTCGATCATCTATATCACTGCTTAGTTTTTCTCCATGAATGTTATAGAATCTTGAGCAAATATCTCCAATCGGTTGAAGCGCTCTCAACGTTTCGACATCTTTATCTCCCAAAAACCCGGAAAATACTAGATTTGAAGAACTAAGCGGGGCTCCAATACCAACAATTGCTATCGTTAAACGTTCCCATAACGATAAAATATCCTGAAAGTAATCGGATTCAAAAATCTCATTTCTACTTTGAACGGATGGCACAATAGCTGCAGCATCAAGGAAATGAGCTTTTCCGCTGTACGCTTTTGCGTGTGTATAAACGATCGTATTAACATGTTGGTCGACTGGCATTTTTCCCGGACCTCCAACAAGCGGAACAAAATCTACTTCTCTTTTCTTATAACGTTCTAGCTGATCAACCATGCTTCCCAATGTACTTCCCCACGCGAAACCGATCACATCTCCGTCTTTAATAATGTTATTAAGAAACGCGACAGCAGCTTTTCCTAGTGCTGATCTTTTTTCTTTGGAGCTCTGATTTTCAAAAGCAGGAACTACGATTGCTTCTTTCAAATTAAAATAATTTGCAAGCTCCGTTTCTAAAGCGACCTGTTCACTATAATCGCCCTTAATTGAAATTTGAACAATTTTTTTCTCTCGGGCCCGCTGCAGTAAACGAGTAATGGTTGTGCGGTATATCCCTAGTTTGTTAGCGATTTCATTTTGAGTAAGATTTTCCTCATAATACATTTTGGCGACCTTGATTAAACGTCTTTCTTCATTCCAATCCACAAACTCCCTCCTTCAACTTGCCTCTTGCACATATGTGCTTTTATTTAATCATATGTGCTTCCTTGTTCAATATATTAAATCATTCTTTTTTAAACAGTCAATCCTATTAATAAAATTATTTTAATTTGTGCAACCATCGCACATATGTGCAATAGTTTATTCAAGTGATAGGTGCCGTTTTTTCGGAACGTAATGCCGACATTTTGTTGGCAGTTTTCCTAACTTATTTTTTATAAAGGCAGGCATTTATCCAAAAAATTAGGGACCGTAACCGCATCTTTAAAACCGTATCTTATGTTAGATTTTTGGCACAAACCTTGCATTTTAAAAGTGTGTACAACAATAAAAGGAGGAATCCAAACGATGAAAGCTGCTATTGTAAATGAGTTTTATCAAAAACTAGAGATTAAGGATGTGCCAATTCCAGATGTAGGGCATGGAGAAATTTTAGTTAAGATTCATTCTTGCGGGGTATGCCATACCGATTTACATGCCGCACACGGCGACTGGCCGGTAAAACCAACACTTCCGCTTATTCCAGGTCATGAAGGAGTTGGTGTAGTAGAAAAAGTTGGAGAAGGTGTCACGTCATTAAAAACAGGAGATAGAGTCGGGATTCCGTGGCTTTATTCAGCTTGCGGCGAATGTGAATATTGCTTGTCAGGAAGAGAAACGCTTTGTCCGGATCAACTGAATGCAGGTTACTCTGTTGACGGCGCCTATGCTGAATACTGCAAAGCACCTGCTGCTTACACAGCTAAAATTCCTGATTCATTATCCTTTGATGAAGCTGCTCCATTATTTTGCGCGGGAGTTACTACTTACAAAGCTTTGAAGGTTTCTGAAGCTAAACCTGGAGATTGGGTAGCTGTTTATGGTATTGGAGGTCTGGGCCATGTTGCTGTTCAATATGCAAAAGCAATGGGACTTAAGGTTGTGGCTGTTGATATTCGTGATGAAAAACTGCAGCTTGCTAAAGATTTAGGTGCTGATGAAACAGTTAACGGAATGAATGAAGATCCTGCTGCAGCTATACATGATCGACTGGGCGGTGTACAAGCTGCTATTAGCGTGGCTGTCACAAAAAAGGCTTTTGAACAGGCCTATCAATCAGTAAAGCGTGGAGGAAGCCTGGTCGTAGTCGGACTTCCTAATGATGAGCTTCCTATACCTATTTTTGATACCGTTCTCAATGGCGTGTCCGTGAAAGGTTCAATTGTTGGTACGCGTAAGGATCTTAGAGAATGCTTAGATTTAGCAGCTGACGGCAAGATAAAAACAATGATTGAGACAAAAGAGTTAGATGACATAAATGATGTATTTGATCAAATGGAAAAAGGAGATATCAATGGCAGAATTGTTTTAAAAGTAAACCAAGATTAATGAGCTTATAAAGGGCAAAACTTTTCGTGCACCCTTCCCCTAAGAAAGGAGTCATATACTTATGCTTTACGCTAGTCCAAATACAAAAAATGCTCTAATTTCATTTCAATCAAAATATGAAAACTTTATAAATGGTGAATGGAAACCTCCAGTAAAAGGGGATTATTTTGAAAATGTCACGCCGGTTACAGGAGAAGCTTTTTGTGAAATTGCTCGTTCTTCCAAAGAAGATATTGAACGAGCCTTAGATGCTGCGCATAATGTCAAAAATGTTTGGGCTGCACACTCACCAACAGAACGTGCAAATCTCCTTCTTAAAATTGCTGATAGAATGGAAGACCATAAAGAAGAACTTGCTTTAGCTGAAACGTGGGACAACGGCAAAGCTATACGGGAAACTTTGAACGCTGACATTCCTTTAGCGATCGACCATTTCCGATATTTTGCTAGTGCAATTCGATCACAAGAAGGTTCACTTTCTCAAATATCTGACGACACTGTTGCTTATCATTTTCACGAGCCGCTTGGCGTTGTCGGCCAAATTATACCATGGAATTTCCCCTTGCTTATGGCTTCATGGAAAATTGCTCCTGCTCTTGCAGCAGGAAATACCATTGTATTAAAACCAGCTGAGCAGACTCCTGCTTCTATTATGATTTGGCTGGAAGTTATAGCAGACCTTCTCCCTCCAGGAGTCTTGAATATTGTTAACGGTTTTGGAGTCGAAGCAGGTAAACCATTAGCTTCAAGCAGCAGAATTCAAAAAGTAGCCTTTACCGGAGAAACCACTACGGGAAGGTTGATCATGCAATACGCATCAGAAAATATTATTCCCGTCACATTAGAATTGGGTGGAAAATCTCCGAACATATTTTTTGATGATGTAATGGAAAACGATGATGCCTATCTAGATAAAGCTGTAGAAGGATTTGTCATGTTTGCCTTAAATCAAGGAGAAGTATGTACTTGTCCTTCCCGTGCATTAATACAGTCTTCCATCTATGACGATTTTATGGAAAAAGCCCTTGCTCGGGTAGAAGCTATTAAGACTGGTCATCCTCTTGACACGGAAACAATGATGGGAGCTCAGACTTCTCAAGAACAAATGGAGAAAATCATGTCTTATCTCGATATCGGCAAAAAAGAAGGGGCAGAATGTCTTATAGGTGGAGAGAAACAAATAAAGAGCGGAGAGTTAGAGAACGGTTATTACATTCAGCCGACTATTTTTAAAGGTAATAACCGTATGCGGATTTTTCAGGAAGAGATATTTGGACCGGTTGTTTCTGTAACCACTTTCGATACTGCCCAGCAAGCTTTAGAAATGGCTAACAACACATTGTACGGTCTCGGGGCAGGGGTATGGACCAGAAATATTAACCAAGCATACCGCTTTGGCCGAAACATTCAAGCCGGAAGAGTCTGGACAAATTGTTATCACGATTACCCCGCTCATGCTGCATTTGGAGGATACAAAAAGTCCGGCATTGGCAGAGAAAACCATCAAATGATGCTTTCCCATTACCAACAAACGAAAAATTTACTCGTCAGTTACAGTGAAAATAAACTTGGATTCTTTTAAAAATGCCAATGAGGAGCAGTCGAAAGCCCAGTGACTGCTCCTTTCTGTGCCGAAAACGTCCATTTTCAGCTTAATTCTTTTCGTTCAATATATACCTTAATTTTCTTGGATTCACTCCCAATTTTTCAGCTGCTTCTTTTTGGCTGCCATTAGCGGTACGAAGTGCTTTTTTTGCAATTTCTCTGCTCACCTGCAATTCCGCTTTTTTCATATCTTCCATAACATGAGATAAATTCAAGGAATCTCCTCTGTCTATACTTTTCAATATTTCGGCCTTCCACTGAGCAGAAATTGGTCCACTGTCTGTTTCTATAAAATTGTTTTGACCCTTTACTTTTGAGACATTTAAAGGAATATATAAATGATTAGGAAGAATAACATTAGCATTATCCTCTAATTCTGCTGATCCTCTTAGCAATACATTTGTCAGTTCCCTAATATTTCCAGGCCATTCATGTTCATACAATAGCTCCAAAGCCTCTTCACTTAATGTAAGATGAGAGAGGCCTTCTTTATTCAAAATAAAATAGGAAATCTCTAACAAATCTTCTTTCCTCTCCCGCAAAGGCGGTATGGTTATCGTTACAGCTTCAAGTCTAAATAACAAGTCCTCCCTGAACCTGTTTTTTTCTACTTCTCTTCGTAAATTACGGTTCGTTGCAGCTAAAATACGTGCGCCTGTGCGCAGGATTTTTTCCCCGCCGACTCTCATAAATTCTCTAGATTCTAAGACCCTTAGCAATTTAACTTGAATGGGCATACTGGCTTCTCCAATTTCATCAAGAAGCAGTGTTCCATTAGAAGCAAGTTCGAAATATCCTTTACGGGTTTTAGCAGCTCCTGTAAATGCTCCGCTTTCATGACCAAATAGTTCACTCTCTAATATTTGTTCTGCGACAGCGCCGCAATTTAAAGCAAGGAAAGGTCCTTCATTCTGTTTCTTACTAGAAGCTTCATGTATATATCTTGCCATCACTTCTTTACCAGTCCCCGTTTCTCCATCAATCAATATGTTGAGGTTTTTTGTTGCAAACTTTGAGGCAATGCGTACAACCTCTTTCATGGACTGGCTTTTTCCAACTATTAATCCAGAATTTTTTGCAAGTTGAATGTAAGAGTCAATGTCCTGTTGATCTTTTTCAGGCTGAATCACTTTTTCTATAAGTGTTATGTCTTCAAAAGGCTTTTCAATATAATCTTCCGCTCCAAGCTTAATTGCTTCTACAGCGGTCTGTACCGTGCTGTATCCAGTCATCATCACTACTTTGCATGCTGGATGTGCTTGTTTTACTTTTTTTAGTAATTGTAAACCAGATACATCAGGAAGCTTCAAATCAATAAACGCAATTTCCAGGGAAGTACGCTTGATTGCCTTCTCTGTTGAGCTTTTATCATGCGCAAAGTATAACTGGTGACCTTTTTGATGAAATAAATGATGAAAAAAATCTAATATTTCTCTATCATCATCAATCGTAAGTATATTCATGGACTACCCCCTTCTTGTGGAAGCCAAAGGGTAAACTCACTGCCGCTTCCTTTTTTGCTGCTCACTAATATTGTGCCATTATGCGATTTAGAAATATCTAGGCTGACTGAAAGTCCAAGCCCGGTGCCTCTTTGTTTATATTTCGTCGAATAAAAAGGTTTGAATATATTCTTCATAACGTTTTCTTCCATTCCAATTCCATTATCTTTAACAGAAATGTAATTCCCTTTTTCCTGAGCATGCTCCATTATACCTGTCTCTATTGTTATGATTTTTTTACTTTCTTTTTTACTCAAAAGAGCATCTTTGGCGTTTAATAATAAATTAATTAAAACCTGTTCTATTTGATGCGGATTGCCTTTAATAGAAGGCAGGTCAGGAGCGAATTCTTTATTAATCGTAATTTGTTCTCTTTCAATTTGAAAACCAATTAAACTTAAAACATCTTCTGCTGCTTGTTGAAATGAACACTGTGTTGTTTCATTTTTTTCAGGTCTAGAAAAAGATAATAAATTTTTAATGGTTGTTTTGCAGCGATTCCCACTTCTCTCAATACCCTCGACTAAATTATAGTTTGCATTTTCTTGTCCCATTGAACGTTTCAGTAATTGTGTATTTCCTAAAATAGCTGTAAGCGGACTATTTAATTCATGTGCAACCCCAGCTGCCATTTCTCCGATGGCTGCCAGTTTTCCAGAATGCTCTAATTGTGCCTGTGTTCTTATTTTTTCTGTAACATCTTTTATGTAAATAACCATTCCAATGCTTGTTTGTTTTTCGTCGATTACGGGAAATGTTTGGATATCGCAAACTCTTTCTGGTTGTATCGTTAACTGATAGTTTTTCATTTCGTTCGTATAAAAGCTATCTTCAAAAGGACAGGGATGGTGAGATTCCCTGCATATCAATTCGTGGAACGAACTCCCAATCAATTCCTCTACATGAAAAAAATCATTAGCAGCTTTATTGCATCGTACAATCCGTTGATTTCGATCCGTTAATATTAAAATGTCAGCTACAGCTTGAAATGTTTGCTCCCATTCATCCCTTCCTTGCAGCACCGCTTGATATAACCTTGCATTTTCGACCAGGACCGCTAAATGATCAGAAAGCTGTCTTAAAAACTCTATATCAGATATGTCATAGTTTATTCTATCTTCACTGCCAAAGGAAAGAACTCCTACCAATTCTTCTTTCACAATCAAAGGAACAATACAGAGATGGTAAATGTTAATCCTAGCTAGGGCTATTTCTTCTTTAAAATGAATCGTTGATTCATCAAATTCGTGAATAACAATAATATCTCTCTCCGCAGCTTTCCAATATAGGGATTCTTCCTTTGGAAAAATAGTACCCGCCGGAAATGGTGCTAAAATATCAGGATACATACTTTGCAGTTGAAGTTCTCCGTCTATTAACAAGGAAAGACTGATCCGCTGCATAGGATACATATCATATAATTGGCTTATAACCCGTTCAAGTGATTCCTGTATAGGCCGGTGTACATGAAACCCTTTTGCGATGTCGCTCAAAACTTCTAATTTTTTATTTTTTCTTTCTAGTTCTGCAATCGTTCTTTTAAGCTCTGTATAATAACTCTTTTTGGAAGACTTTACACCAGTCAGCTTCTCAATGACTGCTTCCTTTTCGTGAAACATGCTTCTTCTCCTTTTTAATAAGCATTTTGTAATAATTGTTCGATGTCTTTCTTTGTAACATCTCTTGGATTTGTTACCATACATGCGTCATTAAGAGCAATGTCAGCCATAAGCTCATAATCAGGTTTTTTCAAGCCAGCTTCACGTAGAGTTTTAGGTGCTCCTATATCATCTGCTAAATTCCTAATAGCTGCAATTGCAGTACGTCCATAATCTATTCGTCTATCGCTGTACTCTTGTTTACAAAAAATAGTTCCAATATGTGCGAACCGTTCTGGTGCAGCAATAAAATTGAACTCCATGACATGAGGCAGTAAAATGCTGTTTATTTCCCCATGTGAAAGCTCATACTGCCCTCCGATTGCATGTGACATTGCATGAACTGCCCCAAGTATGGCATTCGAAAAAGCTAACCCTGCCTGCAAACTTGACATAGCCATTGCTTTTTTTGCTTCCAAATTTGTTTTTGAAGCTACAGAAGGGCGCAAGTAACGTTCTGCCAATTCCATTGAACGGATGGCTTGTACATCTGTTAACGGAGTCGCTGCTACACTTACATAAGCCTCAATTGCATGAGTTAACACATCTAGACCAGTGGCAGCTGTTAATAAGCTATCCTTTGTCATTAAAGTAAAGGGATCAACGATGGCAATATCCGGCACAAGTGATTTTGAAACAATCGTCATTTTCTTTTTTCTGGCTGGGTCTAAAATAATGGCAAATTGAGATACCTCTGAGCCGGAGCCGGATGTAGTGGAAATCATTATAGTTGGAGGAAGAGGCTTATTTATTTTATCAATGCCTTCATAATCTTCTATTCTCCCTCCATTGTTAACTAATACAGCTATCGCTTTGGCCACATCAAGTGCACTTCCCCCGCCTACTCCAAGTACAGCCTCACATTCATTCTCTATATAGATTTGTGCTCCTTTTTCTACTTCCTTAACTTGCGGATTTGTCGTCGCTTCAAAGTAGGATATATAAGTTAACGAAGCTTCAGTAAGACTATGTATTGCTTTTTCTGTCCAGCCTGCTTCAGCTACGCCTGGATCACTTACGATTAGTACTCTTTGAGCACCGAGGCGGAGAAAACTCTCGCCTGTTTGCTGTATAGCCTCTTCACCAAAGATAATTTCAGGAGCTATAAACTTCGTGATCAATGACCTCTTCCTTTCTAGTCAAAAGTAAGCTGAATAATTTTTAAGCGCTTTCATTACTAATTCATTCTCGCTTTCATAATAATTCTCCTTCTTACAGCAATTTTTTACAATGTTCTAAGAAAAGCGCAAGCGCCCTTATCAGCCCCAATATACCTTGATCCCGTAAGTATTAAAAAGGTTGTCCGTTATTGTGGACAACCTTGTACTTCCTTTTTCTTTTTTCCAACAGAGCCAGTCTTTGCTCATCTGCAGTTGAGAAAGAAAATACCTTTCCATGAAGCTGCTTCTTAACCACCAGGCTGCTTTCATTTTTGTTAACAGCCTTTAAACGAACGATGGCTCTCTTTTTTCTAAAAATGCTCTAGTTCCTTCTGTTTTATCATCTGAATCAAACAGTACTGCTTGGGATAGTTTTTCAATGGCAAGACCTGTTTTCATATCCGTTTCATATCCCAGATTGACAGAAAGCTTTGCTAGTCGAACGGCCAATGGTCCTTTAGCCAAAATGGAGCCAGCCCATTCTTTCGTTTTTGTGAGTAATTCATCGAGTTCTGCCACCTCACTAACTAATCCAAATTGGTATGCTTCTTCAGGCAGGACAATTTTACCGGAAAGAATCCACTCCATTGCTTTTCCTTTTCCGATTAATCTAGCTAATCTTTTCGTTCCGCCCGCTCCTGGAATAATAGCTAAATTCAGCTCGGGAAGACCGAGTTTGGCATTTTTCGATGCAATCTCGCAGGACATAGCAAGTTCACAACCTCCCCCCAGTGCTAAGCCATTAACCATGGCGATCGTAGGTTTTTCAAAACTTTCAATTTTATCATAAACTTCCTGCATGCCATTTGAGTGCAATATGTCTATGCTGGATTTTTTCTCAAGCTGGAAAATATCAGCCCCCGCCGCAAAAGACTTTTCTCCACTGCCTGTAAATACAACACATCCTGCTTCCTCATCTTGTCTTACTTGTTCAAGAGCAGCGAGTATTTCATCTAATGTATCTTTATTTAATGCATTCGCACTTCCGGTCGGTTAATGATAATAAACGCTACCTGTTCTTCTCTTTCTAGTAATATATAATTAAACTTCATTTGCCTCACTCTCCTAGTTATTATTTAGGAATACACGTAGAAACCTTTTCCTGTTTTGCAACCCTAATTCACCATTCTTTACTTTTTCTATGATTGTCTCTGCTGGTTTATCTTCTGGGTTTCCTGATTCTTCATAACGCTGCATACGTGCATAAAAATAATTCTCTCCTTTTTTGTCTCTATTTTTGTAATCGCTTTCAATATTTTAGTTTTTATGATTACAATTAAATAATTGCAATAAATATGCCAAACTGTTGATCTCAGATTAAAGTTGCCATTCTCTTTTTTCAAGGGTTTGAATCTATCTATTTATGCAAGTACGCCATTCCACACCTAATGAATGATGATTCATAGCTGCATCAAAATATGGAATAAACCTATATCAGTAATTAATTCAATTTAGAATTAATAATTCATAATTGAATGATTAAAAAATATCTTCTTTCATTAGGCGGTGTCAGCTTTTTCATATTCGAGATACCACAGTCCAGTCTTTGCATGACTGCACAATAAACCAGGATTCGTAATATATTTTCTTAAACTAAACAAAACTGCCTCTTCCTAAAAAAGGGGCAGCAGCTGTTCGATTATTTTATAACACTTTGTGTATGATTATCATTGACCATGACAAGCTCCGCAGCTTTTGCGTTTGATTCAACTTGTTTCGCATTTTTACACCCTGGAATAACAGATGTAACTGCAGAGTGTTTCAGACACCAGGCCAGTGCCCATTGCGCCATGGGAACGTCTTCTGGTACTTCATTTTTCTGGAGTTCTGATACGACTTCTAATTTTCTTCTCGTTTCTTCTTGATCGTGTCTATGACGCACATCATTTTCTGAAAACACCGCACCTGGCTTATATTTCCCGCTCAGGTAGCCGCTGGCAAGCGGAACGCGAGCAAGCACTCCTAGATTTTGTTCTTCACAAGACGGAAATACTTCTTCTTCAGGTGTCCGATCAAGCCGGTTATACACCACTTGGATGGTTTCCGCTCCTATTTGAGAAGCTTGCCTTGTTTGATAAATATCATCGTTTTTCTTAATAGATAATCCAACATGCTTAATTTTCCCGGCCTGTACCTGCTTGTCTAGCATGGTCCACAGGTCATCATTATTAAACTCTTCTCCTACACCTGAATGAAATTGATACAAGTCAATATAATCTGTACGCAGGGCGCGTAAAGAGGCGTCCAGCTGCTCAAGTACTTCGTCCGCTTTGTAATGACGGGTTCTGTCGTATAAACTATGAAATTTATGACCGAACTTCGTTGCAAGCACCCATTGATCACGATCTTTTTCAATCGCTTTTCCGATAAATTTCTCAGAAAGGTGGTCACCGTAACATTCTGCAGTATCAATGAAATTAATACCTGTTTCTCTTGCTTTATCAAAAATGGCATCTACTTCTGACTGGTTATATTCTCTTCCCCATTCGCCTCCAAACTGCCATGTTCCAAGACCTATAACTGAAACGTTCATTCCCGTTTTTCCAAGCGTCCGGTATTTCATCATCGTACCACTCCTTTTACATTCTCCCTTTCTAATATACTGTACTCTATTTCTTCATTCGAATCATTCGACTTGTGATCCTCCTGTAATTCTCTCTAGTAATAAAGAGCAGCATGATTTATGTGTTTATTTCCTTTATAATAGAAGAAAAGGAGGTGTCTCTCTATGAAATGGCAAAAAGTGAGAGATTTGTTTCCTGACCAATTTGTATTGGTGTCTATTTTAGACTATACCGAAGAATACGATAAAAAAATCGTCCACGAAGTATCGCCTATACGCTCTATTCCAGATAATGAAGCAAACAAAGAACTTTTCCGCGCTGAGCCGGGTACCATTGTTTATCATACATCTAACGAAGAATGTATTATTCATATAAGACGAGATCCATTTAGAAAGGTAGAACGCGTGCAATGAACCTGCAATTTGACGGAGAATTGCTGACTGTATCTATCACTGTCATTTATAGAAGATCCCTTCTCCACATTGACAATGTTATTATCGATACAGGCTCTTCTCATACTATTTTAACCCCAGATGTGCTTGAAAAAATCGGAGTCATTTATGAAAACGGTGATCCTGTTTATGAGGCATATGGAATTGGAGGATCTGCCCCTTTTTATACAAAAGTAATGGATGAAATACGTATCGGTCCATATGTTTTAACCAATCACAAAATTGACGTAGGCATCCTGCCAAAACATCATAATGGCTTATTGGGCTTAGATATTTTAATGCACAATGGATTTATGATTGATTTTCAACAGTTAATTCTCAAATCCCACCATTTTTCATTAATGAAGAAAAAAAATTCCTTTTGATTTTCTAATGTTGAATCCGTTGTTTACGTTTCTAATAAGCATTCCCCCTTATCCATATCCCATAAGAATAAACTCACCTGAAAAGTTATATGCAACCTTTAACTGTCTATTTAGACCAAGATTTCTTCTATTTATGTTTGTGGTAAGATATTACTACTACTAAAAAGAATGAACTCAATCTAACGAGTGGGGTAAGAGGTGAAAACGAATGTCATTGCGCGAACAAAAACTTCAAAGGAAAAAAGAAGATATTATTCGATCTGCCGCTACTATTTTGCAAGAAAAAGGGCTGCACGGTACAACGATGGAAGAAATTGCAGCTCAATTATTAATGACAAAGGGATCGTTATACCACTACTTTAAAAACAAAGAGGACTTGCTCTTCCAATGCCATAAAATTATTTTAGATACTAGCAATCAAAAAATCACAGAGATATTAGAAAGCAATCAATCCAGTATTCATAAAATAGAATCTGTGATCCGCTCTCATATTCATTTATCAACAGAAGAAAATGTAATCTTCAGCTTAATTGATAAACCGGAAAGTACCTTTTCGGGGCAAAATTTAGAAAAAGTTGTAAGTCAACGTTCCTATTACGCGAATTGTATCGATAAAATTCTTGAAGAAGGTGTGAATAACGGAGATTTTAAAAACATAAATATTAAGTTGTCCCGGTTAATGATTTTAGGCTCATTAAATTGGATTCAGCAGTGGTATCAACCGGATAGTGCAAACACACCAGAGGATATTTCTGATTATTTTGTCGAAAAATTAGTACAAACTCTTATAGCTTAATTGTAGAAGGTTTTAAAGCTGGGACTTTAAAAAAACACGGCTTGCCGCCGAGTCCTTATGGCGGAAGTCGCAGTTTTGCTTATCCTTTGATTCTTTAACAAAGTTAAACATTTCTAAAGTATAATATAAAAGACAAATTTCCTCACTTATAGCATAGGTGAGGAAATTGCCGTTTATATGACCATCAGCATTCTTTTTACCATCTATTTCCTGCATGCTGAAATGATTTCTTCATAATTATCTTTGTTGTTTGCATCAAATGCAGTATTGACATAAATAATTATTCCATTTTTATCAATTAAGAAGCAGGAACGGATCGCAATTTCGTCTTCTTGATTAAAAACGTCGTATTTTTTTACCGTTGTTTTGTGCCAATCAGCTAATAAAGGATACGGAAGGGTTCCAAGACTTGCTTCGAACACATTTTGTGAATAAATATGATCGACACTAATGCCTAAAATTTCTGTATCTCTTTCCTTTAACCTTTTATATTCCTCTTTCCAAGAGGTTAACTCTTTAATTCAGCCAGGTGTGAAATCTAAAGGAAAGAACACGATCAAAACATTCTTTTTTCCTTTGTAATCAGACAAGGAGATATCATGCTTGTCTGTTGACGGCAGTACAAAATCAGGTGCTATATCTCCTTGTTGCAGTCCCACATTCTCTACCTCCTTTTTCATATCTTTATGGATATGTTCCCTCTTTCCATCAGAAGTTAATCACACCTTTATTATATTATTGAAAAAAATAAAGGTGCTAAAAAATCCGAATACAACAGCAACTTTCCGCGCATACTGAGAACTGATTTGTTTAGAAAAACTCGGTTTGCCGCCAAGTCCAAATGGCGGAAGTCATAGTTTTGCTTATCCTTTGATCCTTTAACAAAGTGAAACTTTCCTAAAGTATAAACAAGGAGGAAAATCAAGTGAACGTCATGCGCGCCCAGGAAATTTCAGAATCACCAGTTATGGCACATGTTACGTATGATGGAACCCCGATTTATATTCAGCATGTAGACAAACAAAAGCATACCGCGAGAATTTATGCCCTTGACGAACCAGACAATGAACTCGAAGTTTCTTTGGATAGTCTAGAGGAGAGCTAAGCTTTTCATTCTATACACTTTCTTCTTTCCTGCATGGAAGGTTGGTTGATTCTTGTTTTGATGTAAAAGGAGGTGTGCACATGTTTGAAAATACAACGCCGCATGAAGCAGAGCAGATAGAAAAACAAGCTAAAAAAGATGACCAGAACGCCCACAAGGCTGAAGAAGCTGTTACTGAGTCTCTCACTCATATGAATCCGCAAAGACAGTACTCCGAAGATAAATCACAGAGCAAACGATAGAAATGACATATACTAATCAGCATACCACCCTTACAGGTAAAATAAACTATTTTATAAACGTAAGGGAGGGAATGCTGATTAATTATTATAAAAACAGACCCTATCTTATTACAAAAAGCTTAAGCCCGGAAAATCAGGAATCCCCTGTACATTTTTTACAACCCGATTTTATTTCTTCTGAGTACGTATATCGACGGAATCATTTCTCTTTTCCTGTCATAACACCTAAAAATTTTACTTTATTGATAAACGGACGAGTAAATAAACCTTTAACCTTTCACTATTTTGATCTTTTAAAGATGCCTGCTAAAACAATTGAAATGGTAATGGAGTGTGCTGGTAATAAACGAGCGAAATTTAAACCCAGGATTTACGGAGAGCAATGGGAAGATGGAGCCATCACCCACGGCCGTTGGAAAGGGATTCCTTTATTTCATCTTTTGTCATTCACGGAAGTTCAAGAAGAAGGACAAGAGATTGTATTTGAAGGCTTTGATGCGGGAAAACAAAAAGATAATAAAATTGTTCCATTTGCAAGAAGCCTACCGCTCCAAAATGCCTTACACCCAGATGTACTTGTCGCTTATCAATATAATGATCAGCCGCTTAAATTTAAACACGGGTTTCCCCTCCGTCTTGTCGTACCACAATGGTATGGAATGGCTTCAGTAAAATGGCTGAAGAGGATAACAGTAACAGACAGTCCATTTCATGGACCTTTTCAAACAATCGATTATGTATATTACTTCAAAAATAAAGAAAATAGAAACATCCCTGTTACGTACATGAATGTGAATTCTATTATTCAACAACCGCTTGATCAAACAATACGGAATAAAGGAAATCAATTGATCAAAGGAACTGCGTGGACTGGCCGTGGAAATATTACCGAAGTAGTGATTAGTTTCGATCAAGGTAAAACCTGGCGCCCGACACTTTTGAATAAATCATTAGCTGGACCTTATTCATGGGTAACTTGGCAGTATTTGTGGCAGGCAGACAAAAAAGGAGAATACAACATATGGATACGAGCTTCAGATTCTGCAGGAAGGATCCAGCCGACAAAACCGGTTTGGAATAAAAAGGGGTATGGTTATAATGCTATCTCAGAAGTTCATGTAAAAATTGAATAAGTTTTGGCTGCTCCATTCAGAAGAGGATAAGAATTTGCCATTTAGATTGGTTCCATACCCATTTATCACCGTAATAATACGAGAATGACCAAACATAACTCTTACTTGTAAAAACAATGTCACAAGCCGGCTTTGCTTCACAGTATCATGCATTGGCATATGTCATTACAAAGTGCAAAACAGCAGTCGAAGCCGTTGAGTTAATATATGCATGCTCTCTATCTCCATTAAATTTTATAGAATCATGTTGATTAAGATAAAACATTTCACCTTCTATATTGATCTTTACTTCCCCCTCCATTACAGTTACATACTCTACTACCCCTGATTGATGGGATCCTGGAAAGTATTCACTGTTTGGCTTTAAATAAGCTCTGTGCATTTCGATCGACCCGTAATGTGAAACATTAAACATCGGTTCAAGAGTGCATGCCTCGTTAGCGCTAACTACTTTATTCCCCGTGTTTTTTCGTGAGATTTTAACATGTTGTTCTTCACTAAGTAATACCGAAATGGGAATGGACAGCCCATTGGCTATTTTCCAAATAACAGTGAGAGAAGGATTTGCTTCTCCTCTTTCAATCTTTCCTAATGTCAACTTACTTACTTCAATCCGATCGGCCAGTTCTTGTAAACTCATCCCTCGTTCCTGTCTTATTTTTCTTAGTGTAGAACCAACTTGTTTCGCTAATGTTTCTGCGTTACTCATATTTAATAACTCCTTATAAGATGTAGTTTTTCTCTACTTAAAACGGTATAATATAATTAATTATTAATAAACTATACTATACCAATCATAGGATGAGAGAAAGGGTCTTTTCATGAAAGAAATATTTATTGGAATTATAGCTTCCATGTTTTTCGCAGTTACATTTATTTTGAATCGTTCGATGGAACTTTCAGGGGGAAGCTGGGTGTGGAGTTCTTCGCTTAGATTTCTTTTCATGCTCCCTTTTTTATTTCTTATTGTACTTTTTCGCCATAACTTAAAACAAGTTATTCAAGAAATGAAAAAACAACCGATTCAATGGTTTTGGTGGAGTTTTGTAGGCTTTGTATTGTTTTATGCACCGCTTACATATGCAGCATCATACGGACCGGGCTGGCTCGTTGCTGGTACCTGGCAAACAACAATTGTAGCTGGTGTCTTAATCAGCCCTTTATTTTTTAACAACGTAAAAATACCAATAAGGGCTCTTTGTATCTCATTTATTATTTTAAGCGGTGTCGCTATAATTCAAATGCAAAGTGCAAACACTTTGGCTGTGAAAGATATTATTATTGGAATCATGCCGGTATTAATAGCAGCCTTTGCTTATCCATTAGGCAACCGAAAAATGATGGAAGTATGCGGAGGGAGATTAGATACGTTTCAACGAGTTCTAGGGATGACCCTAGCCACTCTTCCTGTTTGGTTCATCATTTGTATATTTGGTTTTATAAAATCCGGCGGACCTTCCACAGACCAAATTTTTCAGGCTTTCATTGTTGCCATATGCTCTGGTGTGATAGCTACTTCTCTATTTTTTATTGCAACAGACAGCGTACGTAAACACCAAAGCAAACTGGCAGCAGTAGAAGCAACCCAGTCAACACAAGTATTATTTGTCGTAATCGGAGAAGTTTTACTTTTATCTGTCCCGTTACCAAACGCCACAGCTTCTGTTGGATTGATTGTCATTATTACCGGCATGCTTTTACACAGTTATTATGCGAAAAAAATAAAAACAAAACAAAAAAAGCCAGCAGCTTGAAAACACGCTGCCGGTCCGATCTTCATTAAGTCCTATATACGGTTGAAGTTTATAGGGCTTTTTGGTCGTTCTTTTTATTTTTTCATTTGATCTAACTGCTTTTCAGCCATATCACCAAAAATAGACAGTTTAAACCACTTTCCTTGATAAGCTTTCACCATTAATACAATCCACAAAACAAAGCCGATAAGAGATAAAAATAATCCAAGAAGCCATCCTAAAACAGGTATCGCTGTGAGGACGATGTTCAACACCACTAAAGTTCCTGAAATAAAAATTGATTGCAGCGCATGAAAACGTACAAAGCGGCTATCCTTTTCTAAAACTAAAAAAACAATACCCGTAATGAGTCCCAATAAATAACATAACAGCCCAGCCACGTTCTCTTCTAAGCCCATCGACGTTTTTACTCGTTTCTCCGCTGGTTTTTCTTGCGAGTCAACATTTTCTTCCTCTGTCGCAGCATTCTCCAAAACAGACTTTTCTTTCTCATCCATTTTGTAAACCCTCCCTCGCGTAATGTAGATACAGCCTGCCTTTTTCCATTATCTACATTTCCTTAACTATATTTCTAAATAAACAAACGTGTCTTTTATTATACGCTTGGAAGGTTAAATTTAGGTAAAAAATTCAGAAAAAACATATTTTTCTCTTTTTTTTGACAATAACCGCATTTTATCTTAAACCGAAACAATAAAATTTTTCAGTTAGAAAAACTCGGTTTGTATCATTTCTTCTTTATTGTCAATTACCTCCGTGACATATGGGGGAATGAGGTGCTAAAATCCATTGGAAGAATAAGTTGACCCATGTTATAACCTTTAAAAATAAGACCTTTATGTATATTGGTTTGTGTTGGTACTTACCATTTCATTAGAAGGATGATTTCTTTTTTAGTATTTATGATTGAATAAAAAGGAAGGGGCTGCTCTTTTGGGACAGCCCCTTAATGCTTTGTTGTTTATTTAATATCATATACGACACTTTCATACGGTCGAAGAATGAATGAACGGAGGTTTTCTGTACTGTCTTCATAGTTTGAAATAATAACCCCGCGTGCTTCTTTTTCCAATGGTATGCTTACTTCTTCGTTTGAAAAACTAGCCACTACAAGCACTTCTTTATCCTGCAGCGTTCTTGTATAAGCAAAAACTTGAGGATGCTCTTCCATCACTTCTTTGAATTCTCCATACGTAAAAATATCAGCATATGAACTATTTTTTCTTAAGTTAATTAATTTCTTATAATAATAAAACAGCGATTGGGTATCCTTTAAGTTGTTATTCACATTAACAAATGAATAATTTGAGTTGGTTTTTAACCAGGGCTCTCCTTTTGTAAAGCCCCCATTTATTTGGTCATTCCATTGCATTGGGGTCCTGGAATTATCGCGGCTCCGCTTATGTATATATGATAAGGCTTCTTGCTCTGTATATCCTTCCTCTAAAGCGGATTGGTATTGATCAATCGATGCAATATCATCGTACTCGGAAATAGAAGAATATTTAACATTTGTCATCCCTATTTCCTGACCTTGATAAATAAACGGAGTCCCTTTCAAAAAGAAATATAACGTTGCTAACATTTTACCGGCTGCAGGTCCTCTATCCTCTTCAGGAATAAACCTGTCTATCGAACGGGGCTGATCATGATTTTCAAGGTACAAAGCGGTCCATCCGTTATCTTGAATGGCTTTTTGGTTGTTTGAAATAGCTTTCTTGAAATCTATTAAATCCCACTTCTTTGGTTTATACCATTTTCCTTCTTCCCCTAAATCTAAATCCACATGGTCAAACTGTATTAACATATCAAAATAGCCGTCTTCTCCCACAAACGTTGGCAATTCATCTAATGTAACTCCCGGTGCTTCTGCTACGGTAAAGATATCATATTTCGAAAATGTTTCCTGATTCAACTCAGAAAGATATTTTCCAATGCCGGGGTGGTTTGGTTTTACAAGCACTCTTCCATCGTACGCGTCGGCTGGCAGGTCTTTAAACTCGTCCGGTTTCTTTATGAAAGTTATCGCATCCACTCTAAATCCGCCGATTCCTTTGTCGAGCCACCAATTGACCATTTTGTATAATTCATTGCGGACGTCTGGATTTTCCCAATTTAAATCAGGTTGTCTTTTCGAAAACGAGTGGAAAAAATATTGCTGTGTCGTTTCATCATACTCCCAGCAGGCCCCTCCAAAAATCGACCGTAAATTATTCGGCGGCTCACCGTTTTCTTTGCCATCCCGCCAAATATACCAGTCTCTCTTTGGATTTTCTCTGCTGCTTTTTGATTCCATAAACCATGCATGTTCATCGGAGGTATGATTAATAACTAAGTCCATTACTATTTTTATCCCTATTTTATCAGCTTCCTGGATCAATACATCCATGTCTTCCATCGAACCAAACTGTTCTGCAATGCCTTTATAGTCTGATATATCGTACCCATTATCATCCATTGGTGATTTATACACAGGGCTTAACCAAATGACGTCAATTCCTAATTCTTTAAAATAATCCAGCTTTTCTATTACTCCTCGTAAGTCTCCTACCCCGTCATTATTAGAATCGTAAAAACTCCTTGGATAAATTTGATACACTACAGATTGATGCCACCACTTTGAATACATGGTTTAAAACTCCTTTCCTATGCTGAATGTATAGACTGATATTTCACATAAAATCGATAAAATGCTGAAAATGATATAAATGCTATTAATGTTCCGCTAAACAATGGAACAATCAGCTGCAGCCCATTCATGCTTACATATATTATTAGAAAGCTGCTAAAGCTTATTACGCTGCTTAATAATGGACTTGCAAATGTAAATAGAAATGCTTGTTTTAAGAGGGATCTGACGTTTATCTGATAATGAACCAATACGGAAAAAAAGTTTATGGTGAAAACGAAAAGAATTACCCCTAAAGCGATGAAGGAAAACATCAACACCATATTCGCTTGACTAAAATAATAAGAGTCTACTGCCCAGACGAACCAAATAAGGGTTAACACCGCTCCTCCAAGCAGACTATTGCGGTAGTTTTCCTTGTAATAAAACCAATAGTTTTTTGATAGACTCACAGCGTCCCTACTTAACGTCCAGTCTCTCACCGAAGAAAACATAGCGGCTGTTGCGGGAAAAAATAAAAATGGTGCAAGAATGGTCAGCACTATAATAGAAAAAAACTTCACTCCAGGCTGATCGACTTGCATGACATTTAAAATAATCAATACAAGTGGAAGGTTAAAAACAATCCATAACAGATTCACTACAGAAAGTCTCATTATCCATTCACTGACACGGTAAAAGCCATTCATCGTCACCTTTGCAGTCCCCCTTTAATAGACTTCCTTTCGTTTTTTATTTTACTGCTCCTTCGGATACCCCTTTTATAATCTGTTTTTGAGCAATGAAATAGAAAACGATAACAGGAATAATAACGATGGTCAGCCCTGCTAAGGCTAAATGCCACTGTTTTGTGTACTGCCCAAAGAAATAAAACATTCGTAAAGGAATCGTTGCTTCCGAATCACTTAAAATTAAGGAAGGTAATAAAAAGTCATTCCAGATCCAGATCACATTTAATATTCCTACCGTTACTGAGATCGGTTTCAATAAAGGGAAAATGATAAACCAGAACGTTTGAAATTTATTCGCCCCGTCGATAATGGCAGCTTCATCCAACGTACTGGGAATACTGGTCATTGCCCCGTGGTACAAAAATATAGCCAGGCTTGAACCAAACCCTAAATACATGAAGATAAGGCCGACCATATTTAACATTTCCGCCTTCCCAAAAAGAGCAACGAGCGGAATCATTACTGCCTGAAAAGGAATAAGCATCGCAGCAACAAAGATTAATAAAATAACGCTGCTGAGTTTTGATTTATTGCGTGCCAGAGCATATGCTGCCATGGATGAGAAAAAAACGATAATTCCAATACTTGCTACAGTAATAATCAATGAGTTAAACAGTGATTGTAAAAACTGCAAATCAATGAATGCTTGAATAAAGTTCTGAATGGTCGGATTTGAAGGAAAACCCAGCACATCTGCAAAAATGTCTCTATTTGTCTTAAAAGCATTTACTGCTATTAGATAAAATGGGGAGAGCCATAGCAATCCGAGTAAAATACCGAGTATTTCCAGAACATACAGCCTTCTTTTTCGGCCCTTCATCATAGCTCGACCTCCCTTTTTTTATTGTAATAAACCTGAGTAATAGCGATGGCTGCCACAAAAATGAAAAATATAATAGCTTTCGCCTGGCCGTATGCCATTTCGTTATAGGTGAAAGCTGTATTTACAATATTCATTGCGACCATTTCCGTAGAATTGTACGGACCTCCATCGGTTAAAGATAAGTTTTGATCATAAATTTTAAAAGCTGTGGACAGTGTTAAAAACATGCTTACGGTAAAAGCCGGAGCAACTAATGGAAAAAGAACATGGCGAAATCGTTGAAACGCATTCGCCCCATCCACCTCTGCTGCTTCTAATAATTCGCTCGGAATATTTTGCAAGTAAGCGATGTAGATAATCATAATGTAACCAGCCATCTGCCAGGACGTTAATATAACAAGCCCCCAAAAACCTGTAGCAGGAGACGACAGCCATCCTTGCAGGCTTTCAGCCCCGAAAATACTCCCTATATCTGAAAACACGCTAATAAAAATGAACTGCCAAATAAAACCCAGAATAAGGCCGCCTATCAAGTTAGGCATAAAGAAAATCGTTCGAAGCAAATGACTTGATTTTAATTGTTTAGTTACTAGTAAAGCCAGTCCTAAACCCAATATATTAAGTAAAATAACGGTGACCACGGAAAATTTAATCGTGAACCAAAGGGAACTGATGAATCGTTGATCTTCAAATACACGCATATAATGATCCAGACCAATAAAAGTACTTACTGTTAATCCATTCCAATCTGTAAAAGAATAATATAACCCAAACAGCAGCGGTATAATGACAACTAGGGTCAAACTTAAAATAACCGGTGTTAGAAATAACCAATAGGAAAATTCCCGGCTTTTCATGAACATACCTCCTTTTCAAGCGTAAGAACAAGTTAATTTGTATTAGGACATCTGCCAACAAAATGAGCTGTAGTTCTAATCGATTACTGTCTCATGCCTTCCCATTCTCTGCGGGAATCTTCAATCACTTCTTCCCACGTTTTCCCTCCGTCTATATATTCCTGCATATTCGCGCCTAAGGAATCAGTCCAAGGAGTAGGAAAGCCTACAAACACCCAGTCAATTGTATATCCTTTAGAAGAATATTCGTAAATTTCTCTAGACAGAGGATCTGCAATTTCAGAAGTATCAAAACCTTCATAAGCTGGAATGAAATTTAAATCATTCAGTACTATTTCTTTACCTTCTTCCGATGTGTACATCCAATTCAAGAAATCTTTAGAAGCTTCCACCACTTCGTCGTCTTTATTGTCATTTACAACCCAGTAGTTCGGCACACCAACAGGAAGCTTTCCTTCATGGCCTTCAACTGGGATTGGCAGAATGCCTAAGTTATCTTCCGCAAATGTCTGATCCATTTGTGCAACGGTAGGGTAAATCCAATTGCCTTGCTGGATGATTGCCACTTTTTCAAGCGTAAAATATTGCTCTACCTGCTGCGAATAGTCCATGCTTAACGTTGGTTGAATAGAGTACGTATTTTGAAGATCTAATATTCTTTTGAGCTCTTCGCTTTTTTCAAAGGGCACCGTACCGCTTTCATACGCTTCCATCACGCTATTATTGAATTCTGGTGCAATAAACGTATTTGCCAAGTGATTACTAATCACCCACTCTTCATTTGCCGGAAGCGCAAACACCTCTTCTATACCCAGCTCATCTTTTTGGCTGTCCAGTTTTTGAACAGCTTCTTCTAAATCTTCATAAGTAAGTATTTTTTCAGCATCAATACCCGCTTCCTCAAACATTTTTTTATTGTAAATCAATCCGTAGCCTTCTTGATTAAAAGGCAGACCATAAACTTGTTCTCCCTCCATTAATCCATCGAGAGTACCTTCTAAAGCTAAACTTGCTGCTTTAGTATCAGACAAATCTGATAAATACTGTTTAAAATCCTCCGCTTCTGACGGCCCGGCAACGCTGAAGATTTCTGGTTCATCTCCCGCTGAAAACCGCGATCGCAGGGAAGTAAAATAATCCGTTCCTCCCCCAACAGCTGTAACACTAATACTTACATCCGGATTTTCTTCTTCATATTTTTCAGCAAGTTTAATAAATTGATCGCGAAATTCTACTTTCCCTTGATAGATATCAATCGAAATTTTCCCCTCGGCATGTTGATTTTCAGAATCATCGGACATACATGCACTTAAAAAGATTCCAAGGAAAAGAAAAGTTAACAGTACCATCGTGAAACCTTTGTGTTTCCTCACTCTTATGACACTCCTCACTATGTGTAATTTATCCGAATACTGGAATCGGTTTCAATTAAATGAAAAAGAAAACTACTGAATCTAGTAGTAAATTGTCGAAAAGTATATGCATAAATTGCCTTTGATAACTTTCCTTTGTCTATATAATGAGTAGTATAAATGATATTGGTATCGGTTTCAATACTTTTTTTAAGTTGACTGCCGGCATATTAATTCAATAGGCAGCTCATATTCCATTTGCTCTAATTTTTCATGGTTTAGCATTTTAATCATTATTTGAACGGCTTTTTGCCCCATATCGTTAACTGGCTGGCGAATAGTTGTTAGTTTGGGGGCGACAAGCTCTGCCAGCGGCTGATCATCAAACCCAATCACAGCTATATCTTCAGGAATATTTAATCCACTCTCTTTTGCTTCAACTATAATGCCGCCGGCAACCTCATCACTTCCTGTAAAGACAGCTGTCGGTCTCTCTTTCATATCTAGAATCTGCCTCATCACTGCCTTGCCATCTTCCATTGTGTGCTTATTGACAAAAACCCATGGCGGGTTGACAGTTAGTCCACCTTCTTGCATTGCCTTTTGAAACCCTTGATTTCGGTCGCAGTCCTTTCCATCTACAGCAAATAATCCCCCCGTGCAGTAAGCAATTTTTGTATGCCCTTTTTCAAGCAGGTGCTTTGTGCCAATGTAAGCGCCTTTTATTTGGTCCAGTCGAACCGTAGGAACATCAGCATTGTTTAGATACTCGTTACATAACAGGATCGGTCCAAACTCTTGAAAAGACCTGACGACCTCCCAATCATTTTCAATAGCCGTCATAATAACCCCATCTACTTGATTTGTCTTTAACAGGTTGAGAAAATCAATTTCCTTCTCTTTGTTTTCATTGCTTTGAAAAATGATAACTTGGTGGCCGTTTTTATATGCTGTTTGTTCAATAGCATTCACTAAATAAGAGAAAAAAGGGTTCGTGATTCGCGGTATGATCACGCCGATCGTTGTTGTTACCTGCCCTCTCATTCTTCTTGCAGTGGGGCTTGGTGTATAAGACAGTTCCTTCATTGCTTTTTCTACCAATTCACGCTTCTCTTTAGAAACGTGCGGATAATTATTTATGACTCTTGATACCGTACTTTTAGATAAGCCTGATAATTTTGCTACGTCGGATATAGTCGGCACAGCTGAACACTCCAAAATTTCAAAATTAATAAATTGAAACCAGTTTCAAACCTTATTGTACCGTAATTCATTAGATTGTCCAATAATGAAATCGAGAAATGATAAACCCGGATAAAGTGTCTCGGGCAATGCGTCATCTATTTGGGGTTCATGTTTAGTTGGCTTTTATTCTTCTTCAAACGCCTCAGGGTAGACGATTGTGTCGAAAATTTCTCCTGTCTATGCGTTCTCAACATGGATGGTTACTTTCATAATCCTCGGGCCAGCCCCTTTTAGAAATAAAAAATTCTAATGTGCTTCATAGTGTCATTATTTATATAACTTCAAGAAAAAGGGGAAATAGCTTTTTATGAATTCCGATCCATCTCTATGACTTAAAATACCTACTTGGAATAAAGCTCTGTATCTTTGCAACAACAAAATAGGAATTTTTTCCATCGTATTGGTTCTACAAATGTAAATATTTTCTAAGCAAAAAAAGAACACCAGAATCCACAGGATAAACGTTAAATCCTTAAAGAGACTGGTATACCTTTAAATTAAAGAAAACAGTACTACATTTTGTTTATTTTTTTATATTGTTCAAGAACTCTTTCTTTCATTTCGCAAATTTTAGTATAACTTTTTTCTAAGTTTTTAACAGATTCTGTATATTTTACAATGTTTTCTTCGGATAATTGAGACATTTTATTATAATTCATATCTATCCATTGATTTAACATTGTCAAAAGTTTAAAGGATTCTGTATTGCACTTAACAATTTCTTCATAACAATTCCCGCTTATACACAAGGATTGCTCCAAAAAATGTTCTTTTATATCTTTTTTTAATGCAAGAACACGTTTTTGATTATAGTTCATGTCATCCGCATTCCTTTGAAGGTTAATAGTGTGAACTCTTAATTCTTCTATCAAATCGGTTAACAATGCTATTTTTTCTGGAAGCAATTCAGAAAAATCCTTTTCTTTGTAATGTAAAACTGTTATATAAACCCCTGCTAGTGTAAGAGAACCACTTATAAAACCACCAACAATAGAGGAATAATATGTTTCTCCAGCTGTAATGTCTAATATAGATGGCACAATTAACAACAGAACTAAAGCAATAACCAATATTGTTATATACTTTGTCAATCTTTCTCCCCCTCATCATACTCAATCCTATTGATTTTACCCCGGTGCATTACATTTTGGTTTAACTGACCTAGGAAGCTCTGCTGCTTTTGCTTTTCCATTGTGTACCACTAAAGTCATAAAAATATATCTGTTTCTCCAGCCCTAGGATTCTTTAAATATTGTCTGCATCGTTGTATTATACGTAATATACGTTTTACTCATCACCTGAACATTCTACCATTTGGTTCCTTGTAAATCACGTCTTCCGGAATTGATTCACATTCGGTATTACTAGACATCGCAAAGTCGAAAGTAAAATATGAAAGAATTGTCTATATCTATTATATGAACTGACAATAAAAAAGGCAGGACCTGAAATGATCACTGCCGCTCCCTATTTTTTTATCCAGGGTTACACGTTAGATGAAAACGTTATTTTGGGATTTGTTTTTGTGTATCTCAGTAGATGTAAGATTTCTTAAAATGGATTATATGTTTATTTCATATTTTTTCATTTTACGATAAAGAGTACTTCTCGATATTCCTAAAGCTTTAGAGGCCTGAGTCATGTTGTATCGACAAGCCTTAATTGTTTTAAGGAGGTCATCTTCTTCACTCTCTCCTTCATTTATTTGCTTGTCTTTTTTATCCGGTACAAGGCGAATAGTATATTTTTTATTGTTTTCATGTTCGAATAAATCTGCAGGTAAATCACTTGCTGTAATGATTTCGTCTCTCGCATACAACGCCGCATATTCCAAAACATTTTGCAGCTCACGGACGTTGCCCGGCCAGCTGTATTGATTAAAAACTTCCCAAGCAGATTGGTCTATTTGAAAATGCCCATCGATGTTTTTTAGAAAGTGCTCTGCTAACAGTTCAATATCACCATTTCTTTCACAAAGGCAAGGGAGGTGTATCCGCCCAACGT
Source organism: Alteribacillus bidgolensis (assembly GCF_002886255.1). Lineage (NCBI taxonomy): Bacteria > Bacillati > Bacillota > Bacilli > Caryophanales > Bacillaceae > Alteribacillus > Alteribacillus bidgolensis. Next base: position 4,263,756 of record NZ_KZ614149.1, on the reverse strand, counting down.
TCAAGCGAAAATAAAGATCAGCGCGAAACTTGCCAGCTTGTATCCATTCTTTTAAATTTCTGTTACTAGCAGCAATAATTCGAACGTCTACCGATCTAGGAGTATGTTCACCAATTCGCAGAACCTGTTTTTCCTGTATTACTCGAAGCATCATCGCTTGAATGGACGGAGGCATTTCACTGATTTCATCTAGAAACAGGGTACCTCCGTCAGCTGCTTCAAACCAACCCTTTTTACCGGTTTTCAAAGCACCGGTAAAGGCACCGGGTGCATATCCAAAAAGTTCACTTGCTGCGAGTTCGTGATTGAGACCTGCACAATTAACAGCCAAAAAAGCATTGTTTTTTCGAGCACTTGACTCATGAATAGCCCGAGCCATTAATTCCTTGCCTGTCCCGCTTTTCCCTGTAATTAAAACAGACATATTTCTAGATGCCACTCGTTTTGCGCCTGCGATGACTTGCTGCCAGCTCTCACTGTTACCAATCATACAAGAATAGGATGAGAAGCTATCTTCATTTGTTTTTTCTTGCTTGAACGTCTTTGAACGATTTCCTTTCCTTAAATGGATGACTCCGCCAATCGTCCGGTTATTTCGTTTTACAGGGATGACTCGTCCTTCTGCAGCAGCCCCATTTTCTAGTTGGATGTCTCCTTCATAGATTCCTTTCTCTAGTTGATCCAATTTTACATTCACAGGCTGCTCCTTTTCTCGATACGGCCCCTTCATACATGTATCTACTATATTTCCAGAGCTGTCAACTGCAATAACATGATCATGTTCTATACTTTTTATATACTTGTTGAATTCTTGTCGTATGAATTCAATATCTTGAAGAAGAGTCGCATGCCAAAGCGCTTCAATCGATTGAACAAATACAGCTGTAAGACTTAAAGCATTTTCTGGAAATCGTTCTTTTAGAGTAGTTAAATCTAGTATCCCGGCAGTTTTTTGACTCATTGGATGGCGAATCGGTATGCCGGCACAAGAAAAGGGATGCCAATTTTGACAAAAGTGCTCAGGGCCTTTAACAACTATTTCTTTATCTGTCGTTAAAGCGGTACCGATGGCATTTGTCCCTGACTTTGATTCATGCCAATGGCCCCCTTCATAAAACCTTACTTCTTGCAGTTTTTCCTTTAATGTGCCTTCAACAAAAGAAGCAATAATGCATCCTTTTTCATCTGAGAGGCTTAAAGAACAATCGTATTTGTTAAAATACTTATCCATTTCGCCGCTTAATTGAGAAAAGATATGGTGTAATAAGTTAGTGGAGGCAATCTTTTGTATGTCATGAGGGTTAAAAATTTGAGGTGCTTTCTTTAATTCCGGTTGAATACCGGCACGAACGCTTCGCTTCCATGACATAACAATTTCATCTGGAATGTCTTTGGATACTTGGTTTTTTAAGATAAAATTTTCCCAAGCTTTTTCGTTCATTTTTTCCCTCCCACCAAGATTGTAAAGTAAATAACTTAACTATGTCAGATTTATTATAACATTTTGAAAAATTATTAAAAACAATTTTCAATACCCAATATAATACCGTATGTAATCCTGTCCTTTTATTTCGAAATGAGCAATCATGCACCAAGTATTTATCCTTTCAGCTATTACCTCTACTTAAGATAGCAGAGCGGCATTTTTTCTAATGTATACTTTCTCTCATTCTTCTAGGCTTGTTAACATTTTATTCCTTACATAAAAACAGAGTGCCCTTGGAGGGCACTCTGCACGATTCTCTAGCTGTGTTTAATTCATATTAATCCAGACACTTTTTACTTCTGTATAGTTGTCAAGAGCATAGGATCCCATTTCACGGCCGCTTCCAGATTGCTTGAATCCACCAAATGGCGAAGCTGCATCGAATACGTTATAGCAGTTGACCCAGACAGTTCCTGCTTGCAGATTATCCGCCACATAATGAGCATTTTTCACATTTTCCGTCCACAATCCAGCTGCAAGACCATAATTTAAATTGTTTGCTCGTTCAATGACTTCATCTAAGTCTTCAAACGGCATTGCAGCTACAACTGGTCCGAAAATTTCTTCTTTGGCAATCGTCATATTATCATCTACTGCCGCAAATACCGTTGGTTCTACAAAATATCCATTATTAAAAGGATTTTTCCCACCCGTTAACATTTCTGCTCCTTCGTCTTGTCCTCGCTGAATATATTTCATCACACGGTTTTGCTGAACGTCAGATACCAGAGGGCCCATTTGCGTATTTGAGTCGAGACCGGGTCCTTGTTTAATGCTTTGCGAATGAGACACCATGTCAGCAACAAAGTTGTCATAGGCTTTCTTTTGAACAAACACACGAGAACCTGCGCTGCAAACCTGCCCCTGATTAAACATGATCCCAGCAAGCGCCCCTGGAATGGCTTTTGACATATCGGCATCTGGAAGTATAATGTTCGGAGACTTTCCACCAAGCTCAAGAGTCACTCGTTTTACCGTGTCAGACGCCTGACGCATAATTTGTTTCCCAATTTCAGTGGACCCAGTAAACGCTACTTTGTTAATTTTTTCATGGTTTACGAGTGGTTCACCAGCAGTCGGTCCAAATCCAGGAATAATATTAATAACCCCTTCAGGAAAACCAGCTTCTTGCGTTAGCTCCGCTAGATAAAGAGCAGATAACGGAGTTTGTTCTGCAGGCTTTAATACAACGGTACACCCCGTAGCAAGTGCTGCACCTAACTTCCAGGCTGCCATAAGAAGAGGAAAGTTCCACGGAATAATTTGGCCAACCACTCCTACAGGCTCGTGTTTCGTGTAATTAAAATAATTACCTGAAACCGGAATGGTTTGCCCTACAATTTTAGTGGACCAGCCTGCAAAATAACGGAAGTGCTCTATCGCCATCGGAATATCGCCCATGCGTGTTTCTTTAATCGGTTTCCCGTTGTCCAACGTCTCTATTTGTGCTAGTTCTTCTTTATTTTCTTCCATTAGATCAGCAAGTTTATAAATGAGACGGCTGCGTTCAGCAGCAGTTGTTCTAGACCAGGCCCCATTATCAAAAGCTGCCCGGGCAGCATCGACCGTACGGTTAACATCTTCTGCTTCCGCTTCACTAACTGTAATCAATACTTCCCCGGTAGCAGGATTTCTACTTTCAAACGTCTTTCCGTTTGCCGAATCAACCCATTTACCATTAATAAATAGTTTTTTCTGTCCCTCCAAAAATTTGGCTACTTTAGGATACAAATCTACTGTTTTTTCCATGTTTACTCCTCCTCCTTGATTTTAATAAGTATAAACATAAGTGAGCGCTATCATTTATTAACTACAGTAACACCTACATTGTTATAAGTTCCCATTCCTTCAATAACACTGCTCACTTCTTCTATTGATACATGGTTTGTCACAAGTTTGCCAGGGGTAAGCTTTCCTGTTTTCAAGCATGGAAGGATAGTTCTACCGAATGACCGATAAACTGCAGTTCTTTCATTGTAATCAAGTCTGCGGGAATGGCAATAATTCCTTTTTCTTCACTGGTGGTTAAGCCGATTTGGATATGCCGTCCTCGTTTTCGATGAGACCTAATGGAATTACCAGCCGTTTCAGCAATGCCAAGTGCATCAATAGATACATGCGCTCCCCCTTTTGTTATTTCATGTATTGCTTCCCACGGGTTCGTTTCTTTACTGTTATCGTTACTGCAGCCCCTGCCTTTTTAGCTAAATCAAGCTTTTCCTGGCTAATATCGACAACTATTACATTAGCTCTTGCTGCATTAGCAATGTGTGCCGCAGCCAAACCAACGACGCCGACGCCATAAACAGCTGCCCATTCACCAGGCTTTACTTTTGCCTGCTCGGTTACAGCTTGGAAAGAGGTCATAAAACGGCACCCGACACTTGCTTCTTCTTCAAAACCAACGGATTCAGGCAGATGTACCATATTCAAGTCTGCATTAGGTATAGCTGTGTATTTACCAAAACCTCCCCAGTACGAAAAACCCATCATCTCAAGGTTGTCACAAATAGTGTGATGCCCAGACAAACATTGCTCACACGAACCGCCCCCCTGGCTGAAAGGAACAATAACGCGGTCGCCTTTTTTGAAATTTTTAACTTCTTTGCCGACTTCCTCTTCGACATCAGTAAATTCGTGCCCTAACACCCATGGCAATTCGAGATTCACATCAACCCAGCTTAGATCGCTCATCCAGCCATGCCAATCCGAACGCCTATGCCGTTAGCTTTAACACGTACAATTGCACCGTTGGCGTACACTGCTGGGTCCTCCACTTACTTAACCACAAATGGCTTTTTTTACTGTTCCATAACCGCAGCTTTCATACGTATCCCCTCCAAAGGACGATGGTATAAAACACATCACCCTTTATTAATGCAAAAAAAATGCCAAAAGAGACGAAGCTGTCATTTCGGGAATTAACTACTCATTATAATCCGTAATGATACAGTTTGTGCCACTCACATAAGACAAATTGTGTCATGGATGGAACAAAGTGTTTTTTTAAACAGAACTCCCAACTAATGCGTTGAGAGTTCAGCAAAGGTTTATACTGTTGTGTTTTATATCTATCAAATCTATGACAGCCTTTCTCTTTTTCTTATTTAAAAACCATCGTAAATATTTCTTCATTTTTCACATTTCACACGATACAATTCTTCCTGCAAAACCACAAACCTTTTACTTATCAAATCCATGTTAAATATATTATAATTTGTCCACATTACATATAGAAGGAGGAATCATTTATTGCGTCGTATCCACGTGCTTTTTCTCACATCGGCCTTTCGGTGCCCGATGTGGATAAAGCAGTAGAATTCTATACGGAAGTAATGGGTTGGTATATAATAATGGAACCTTCCGAAGTGCTAGAGGATGACAGCCCTATTGGTATAATGTGCAAGGATGTATTGGTACGGGGTGGGGAAAGTTTCGTATTGCCCACCTCTCTACTTCGGATAAAATAGGAATTGAGCTGTTTGAGTTCCCAAATAACGAAACACCAGAAAACAATTTTGAGTACTGGAAGACAGGTATTTTCCATTATTGTGTACAAGATCCGGACCTTGAAGGGCTCGTAGAAAAAATTAAAGCCCACGGGGGAAAGCAGCGTATGCCAGTTCGTGAATACTACACTGGTGAAAAGCCTTTCCGAATGGTATATTGCAAAGACCCATTTGGAAACCTAGTTGAAATATACAGCCACAGCTATGAATTAACTTATTCTGAAGATGCTTATTAGTTTACAAGGGGCTAGCGTAGGTCCACTATTCATGTTAGAAAGCACCTTCCTTTTCTAATTTATCACCCTGTAAGGGCTCAAGTATGTTTCATACAACTTCCTTATTTTCTATGGCTCCTTAACAATTGATGCATTTTTGATAATACAGGAAGTTTCCAATTTCCTTACATACTATTGTTTAAAGTCCTACCAGCCGGGGAATTAGCAATACAGCGTCTTCCCAGTACGTGATAACAAAAAGAACAATGATTCCCATGATTAAAAAAGGAAAAACACTCTTAATGAGGCTTTCAAATTTCACTTCGGCAATGGAAGATACGATGAATAGACCTGTGCCAATAGGAGGAGTCAATAAACCTATTGTTAAGTTTATACAGATAATTACCCCAAAGTGAACGGGGTCCACCCCATAAGTCATCAAGAGCGGCATGAAGACTGGAACTAAAATGATTAAAGCTGCAATTCCATCCAGCACTGCTCCTAATATCAATAGAAAAATATTAACTAAAAACAAAAATACAAGTGGGTTTTCTGACAATGAAAGCATTCCGTTCGCTATTGCTTGCGGGATTTGCTCAAAAGCAATCATCCATCCGAAAGCTCCAGCCATAGCAATGAGAAAGGTAACGGTGGCAGTACTTATCACCGTGTTAAAAAAAATAGAAGGGAGACTCTTAAAATTTAATTCCTTGTAAACAAAATGCCCTACAAGGAAAGCAATAACACAAGCTACAGCTGCAGACTCAGTAGCTGTAAATACCCCACTTAATATGCCTGCTATAATGACAAATGGAACGAGCAAAGCAGGAAACACAGACAATGTACTCTTCACTACTTCCCTGAATGGTTCTCGTTCACTTTTTGGGAAATTATATTTATATCCCATAAACGCTATTAATCCTACAAAAGCTGTGCCATAGATAAGCCCCGGGATAATCCCTGCCATAAACAATCCGCCAATAGAAGCACCTGATAATGTGCCATAGATAATAAAAATCATGCTTGGCGGGATTATAGGTGCTACAATAGAAGAAGAAAGGGTTAGAGCCGCTGAAAACTTTCTTTCATATCCTTCCTTTTCCATTTCGGGAACCATTGTTTTACTCATCATAGCAGCCTGTGCGTTAGCAGATCCTAATATAGAAGCCAGGAACATATTAGCAATGACCGTCACGTACGCTAATCCTCCGCGGAAATGTCCCAATAACACCCTGGCAAAATTTACCAATTTTGTAGTAATACCGCCCCCGTTCATTAATTCACCTGCGAGCATAAAAAGAGGAATAGCAAGCAGTCCATAGTTATCTAAACTAGAAAAAAGCTGCTGCGGCATAGAAGTTAATAACTGCGTATTACCTAAAGTAAAAAAATATAATATAGTCATCATTCCAAGTACTAACGAGATAGGAATTCCCATTAGTAAAAAGACAAAAAATAAAACAATTACTAAAGCCGTCATTTGCTCTCCTCCTTTCTAAATAAATCCGACAAGTTTGACAGAATATGAACTGCAGCAAAGCTTAATCCAATGGGGACAGCACTATAAGGTATCCACATAGGTATTTGTAAGTTATTTGATTTTTGCCATAAAGAACTTGAAGAAAACAACCAAGTGTAACTATAATAGAGCACAATACCCATAAAAATTAAGATTATTAGATAACCTACAACCAAAAGAATTTTCCTCGTTTTCGCAGAAGTTATATCTAACAAAAAAGTAACAGAAGCTTGAGCTTTATATTTAAGCCCAAGACTTCCTCCTATAAAACTGATCCACGTTAATAGAAATACTGCTGCTTCTCCAGCCCATGACAATGGAGAGTTTAAGAAGTAACGGAACAACACTGCTAAAGCCATTACTGCTGTCATCGTAACCATTAACACTATTGCAAGATATTTTTCTATTATTGCTAAGCCGTTACTTATAGTATTCAATAGTTTCTCCCTCCCAGTCCTATTCACGGAATGTAGTAATGAACTCTTCAATTAATGGATCTTTTTCTTTATATTTTTCATCAAAGCTCTCAATTTGTTCTTCAAAGACACTTTTATCTAGTTCATAAATGGTCATGCCCTCATCAGTAAGTGTTTGTTTAAATTCTTCTTCCTGAGCTGATCTGGTTTCTACGGCATAATCAGCAGTAGTTTCTAAAGCACCCTCTATAATCTGTTGATCTTCTTCAGGCAAAGATGAAAAAGTGTTTGAATTAACGACTGCTACTGATGGCCATACCATATGGTTTGTAACAGCCCCGTAATCGACTACTTCGAAAAATTTATTTGTAATCGTAGCATCTAAGTCCATATCCATTCCGTCAATAACCCCGGTTTGAACAGCGGAATAAACTTCAGGCAAAGGAATCCCTTCCGTGGAAGTGCCAGTTGAATTATAAAATTCCAGCATTGGCGGGCTAGGTGTTACGCGAAGTACCAATCCTTCCATATCTTCAGGCTGCTTTACTTCCTTATCTTTAAATAATAAGACGCGCTGTCCAGCAAACAAATAATCTAAACCAGTCATACCATATTGCTCAAGTGTCCCAAGCATTTCCTTAGCTACATCCGATTCACGTGCTTCATGAGCATCATTAATTGTTTTAAAGAGGTATGGGGTAAACCAAGCAGAAAAAGCTTCTTCACGAGAACTAATTTCTGCAGCAGTTATAAAACCAAAATCTAATGAGCCAGATTCAATTTGCTGAAGCATATCGTTTTCATTTCCAACTTGGCCAGAAGGATAAATTTCCAATGCCATTCTTCCATTAGAGTTTGCTTCTAACTCTTCCTTAAACTTCTCTGCCGCTTTGTGCCACATATGCGCAGGTGGTGTAATTAACCCCAGTTTAAATTCATGTTCAGCATCGGCTTGGCCTTCTGCCGTTTCTTCTGCTTCTCCTTCGGCAGACTGGGGGTCTGATGCTGATTCTGTAGTCTCGTCACCACCCCCGCAAGCAGTCAGCAATGCTGCTAGACCTATTGTCAAACTTATACTCTTCCAATATACTTTTAAGAAATTCATCATTTAACCCCCTCTTTTTCTCCTAAGAGAGCCCCAACGCCTTGGGTATCTCCTAGTGCAATTAACTTTCGGATTCTAGTGGAAGAGATAACCTCCCCTCTAGTACACCTTACTGGCTCAATAATTCTTACGTTAAAATATTTCTTGAGAAGTTGAACATTTCCACTTCTTCCCTTACCAAAACGAAAGTCGTTTCCTACCAAAATTTCTTTAGGATGCATTTTATTTAATTCTTTTATAAAACTTTCCGCACTTTTCTGAACATAATCTTTATTGAAACTAGCAATAACTACTTGTTTAGCACCAAGTTTCTTAACCATTTCCAATTTCTCTTTGGCATTCATTAAAATAGTCGAATTTTGAAAGTAAGCCCGGGGAGGCGTATCAAAAGTGTAAACTACACTAGGAATATTATAGATTTCGCCGAGATTAACAGTCTCACGTATGACAGCCTGATGACCTAGATGCATTCCGTCGAAGGCACCTATGGCAACAACAGATCCATGCAAATCTGGTGTGTTGTTGTCGTGTACTTTCATGTCTGCTGTCTCCTTTCCTCCTCTTTTTCTGCTGATTTAGTCAACAATTTTTTCTTCTCTTTTCGTCACCCCAGCTGTAGCCCAATTGTCTTCCGAAACTTCATGTAATAAAACTTTTATTTTTCCTCTTTCAGATTGAAGACTGGAACTAATAGCCTTTGTTACCTCTTCAATGAGTTTCTTCTTCTGGCTTCTATCCCTGCCTTCTAAAATATGAATATGAGCTATCGGCACAACCCTGCCTCCTGTTCTATTCCTTCACCTCTAAATCCAGTGAATCCAGCCCTTCATAATCCACATTTAACATGTCTCCTGCCCTTACACTCACTGCTTCCGTAATACCACCTACAAGAACCAGCATTCCAGGTTTTATGGTTAAATTATCCCTATTAATCATTTTCGTCAGCTCTACTACAGAATGCACTGGATGATTTAATACAGCATTTCCATATCCAGATTGGACTTTTTCCCCGTTTTTAAGCATAGTAACTTTTACTTTGTCCCAAGGGGTATATGCTGGAGAAAAGACTTGAGTGCCTAAGACAAATTTAGTGGAAGAAGCATTGTCTGCTACCACATCTGGCAAAGTGAATTTAAAATTTTCATAGCGGCTGTCAATTACTTCTAAAGCAAGATATACTCCTTCTGCAGCAGCCCATACATCTCTTGGTTTTACGTTACTTCCTTTGAGTTCCTTATTAATGAAAAAAGCAAACTCCGGCTCTACTTTGGGATGAATGAGGTTCTTGACGTGCAGGACAGGTTCATTTAATTCCATTGATTCTGTAAGTCTTCCATAAATAGGTTCTTCTACATTCATCGAAATTTGTTTCGCCTTACTCGTTAGTCCCATTTTCCACCCAATAAGAGGATCATTTCTCTCAATATTTTTTTGAATAGTTAGTCTTTGGATTTCATAAGCTTCTTCTACTGTTAATTCGGGATAGTCATTGGTAATTTTGCCCATTTTCATACCATTCTGCTGATGAAGATCTATTTTTTCTGCAATTTCTTTTAAATCCAACCCCTTCACCTCTGTTTTATTATGAAATTTTATACCCTGCAAGTTCACTCGCAACGTCGATGATCATGTCTTCTTGACCGCCCACTACTTTTCTATTTCCTAATTCTATTAATATATCTCTTGGATCCAAATGATATTTTTCTGCAGCACGATAAGCATGAAGCAGAAAACTAGAATAAACGCCTGCGTACCCTAAAACTAAACTCCCTTTTGTAATTTCTTGAGGCTCTGGTAAAATTGGAGCTACTAACTCCTCAGCTAAGTCCATCATTTTGTAAACATCAATCCCGGTTTGTATGTTCATCCGTTCTAGCACGGACACTAGTACTTCTGTTTGTGTATTTCCAGCACCGGCTCCTAGACACCGGACACTGCCATCAATTCTCGTTGCTCCTTCTTCTATTGCTGCTAAAGTATTTGCCATTGCTAAAGATAAGTTGTTGTGAGCATGAAATCCTACATTTACTGTTAGATTTTCCTTTAGAAGTTTAATTCTTGTTCTTACTTCATGAGGTAATAACGCTCCTGCAGAGTCTACAACATAAACAGTGTCGGCTCCATAGCTTTCCATAAGCTGAGCCTGTTCTAAGAGCTTTTCTGCCGGAACCATATGAGACATCATGAGAAAGCCAACTGTTTCCATGCCTAATTCTTTACCTAAAGAAATGTGTTGTTTACTAACATCTGCTTCTGTTACATGAGTTGCTACACGGACCATTTTAGCTCCCAGTTGATGTGCTTCTTTTAATTCTTTCACCGTTCCGATACCCGGTAATAGCAGGACAGATATAGCTGAATTTTTTGTCGAACCAACTGAGGCTTCAATCAGTTTCATCTCATCCGTTTTAGAAAACCCATATTGAATGGATGAGCCCCCTAATCCATCTCCATGAGAAACTTCAATAAAAGGGACATTAGCATCATCTAAAGCTTTAACCACCTGGGTTACTTGATCAACAGTAAAGCTGTGGCTGATTGCATGACTCCCATCGCGCAGAGCAACTTCAGTTACTACTGTTTCTTTATTTATCAATGAAATACTCCTTCCTCTTTCTCAACAATTTATATTATTATAAATTTTCTGAAAAACTTAATTGATGCTTTGCTAATTCTTCTCCTACTTTTACTGCAGAGGCCGTCATAATATCCAAATTACCAGCATAAGAAGGGAGATAGTCTGCAGCACCTTTTACCTCAATAAACACGGTGATTTGATCGCCATCAAATATTGGGTTTGTTCTCAAGGTATAGCCAGGGACATAATTTTGAACTTGTCGTACTCTCTTTTGAATAGCTTCAATTAATTCATCTTGACGTTCATTTGCCCCTGGAGCAATGCATTGGACGGTATCTCTCATAATAATGGGAGGATCTGCCGGATTAAGGATAATAATTGCTTTTCCTTTTTTCGCGCCGCCAACTTTTTCGATCCCTTGGGCAGTAGTATAGGTAAACTCATCAATATTTGCTCTTGTACCCGGCCCCGCACTTTCACTTGCAATAGTAGCAACAATTTCTGCATAGTCTACTTGGCAAACAGAATTAATAGCATGAACGATAGGAATTGTAGCTTGGCCTCCACACGTAATCATGTTAATATTCGATTTAGTTACGTGCTCTTCAAGATTAACGGTAGGCACAACGAATGGACCAATAGCAGCAGGAGTTAAATCGATTACTTGTTTTTGTATTTTTTCTAAAGATTGTGCATGATAATAATGAGCTTTGGCAGATGTAGCATCAAAAAGAATGTCTGCCAAATTCGACTCTTCTAAAAATCCATCAATCCCATTATCAAAAATAGAGTGACCGCGTTTCTTAGCATGACGCAGGCCGTCTGAATTTGGATCTATCCCTATCATAGCTGACATTTCTAAAAACTGAGAGCTTTCCACTTTCATCATAAGGTCTGTCCCGATATTCCCGGAACCTATAATCCCTGCTTTTAATTTTTTCATAGTGTAAAACGACTCCTTTATTTAAAACTCACTTCCACTTCTCCCAATACAGGAAAAGATGCCTTAAATGTATCTCTTGATGAAGCATCGACCGCCGCTGATAATGCTCCAGAAAGAATTACTTCTCCTGCTTTTAAAGTAATATCATACTCGAAAAGTTTATTTGCAAGCCAAGCTACACAATACGCGGGATCTTCAAGAGCTGCTGATCCTTTGCCTTTATTAACTTCTACACTATTTTTGTACAAGATCATTTCTTCATTTTTTAAGTCTATATCTTTTATATTCACTTTCTTGTCACCTAAAACAAATAAACCGGATGAGGCGTTATCAGCAATCGTATCTGCTAGTGTAATTTTCCAATCACTGATCCGGCTGTCTACTATTTCTAACGCTGGAACAATATAGTCTGTTGCTTTGAGTACATCTTCTGTTGTAACATCAGGTCCTCTCAACTCTTCTTTTAAAACAAACGCAATCTCTCCTTCTACCTTTGGCTGAAGAACCTTTTCTTTTGTTACTGATCCTTTATTTTCTACTTGCATGCTGTTTAGCAAATGACCGTAATCCGGTTCGCCTACTCCTAGAAGATCTTGCATTGCTTTTGACGTCAAGCCGATTTTTTTACCTACTATTTTGTCCCCGGCTGTTACTTTGTTTTGAATGTTAGTTAATTGAATTTGATATGCTTGTTTGATACCCAGTTCAGGATTTAATGAAGTTAACGGCTCGACCCCTTGACCGGTTTCTTCCGCTTCCGTTAAGTGCTCTGATAGTGGTATGACCTTTTCGTTCACTCTAGAGACCCTCCGTAATATCAAATTTTTATCGTAACGTTTGACAGTTCACTGTAGAATTCAAAGCTGTGAGCTCCGCCTTCTCTTCCAATACCGCTTTGCTTCATACCGCCAAATGGTGTTCTTAAGTCTCTTAAATACCAGGTATTAACCCAGATGATCCCAGCTTCAATTTGTTGTGCAACACGGTGGGCTCTTCTTAAGTTGTTTGTCCAAATAGTAGCCCCTAAACCGTAGTGGGTATCATTTGCCTGCTGGATTACTTCTTCTTCCTTCTTAAAAGGAACCACTGTAACGACTGGGCCAAAAATTTCTTCTCTAATACAACGGGAGTCCTTTGTTAAACCAGTAATAATGGTTGGATTAATATAGAATCCTTTTTCCATATGGGCCGGCCGGTCCCCGCCTGTAAGAATTTCTCCACCTTCTTCTTTGGCTATTTGAATATAGCTCATTACTTTTTCGTAATGTTCTTTACTTACGACAGAACCAACTTTAATGCCAGATTCAAAAGGATCTCCAACCTTCAATTTTTTCGTCGCTGTAGTGAATTTATCCAGAAATTCGTCAAACAGCTTTTCTTCTACATATATTCTAGACCCGCATAAACAAACTTCTCCTTGATTCATAAAGCTCGACTTTAATGTAGTTTCAATAACTTCATCTATATCAGAGTCAGCGAATATAATATTGGGATTCTTCCCGCCTAATTCAAAAGAAAGTTTTTTCAACGTTGGAGCAGCAGCTTTCATAATCGCCGTACCTGTTTTCGTTTCCCCTGTAAAAGTTACCGCATCGACATCGGGATGTTCTGTGATAGCCGCTCCTGCAGAGTCTACGCCAAACCCATGTACCAGGTTCACTACTCCATCAGGCACTCCTGCTTCCTTACAAATCTCTGCCAGTACAGTTGCTGTCATTGGTGTCCATTCTGCTGGTTTCATTACCGCTGTGTTTCCTGTAGCAAGGCACGGAGCTAATTTCCAAGTTAATAGAAGCAGCGGCAGGTTCCAAGGATTGATCATACCTACGACTCCTACTGGACGGCGGATCGAATAATGCAGTGCCTGCTGGTCTTGCTGGTATGCTTCTGTTCCCATAGAGGTTAAATAGTCCGCAAAGAAATAAAAGTTATGAGCTGCTCTTTTAATATCCATTTCGATTGCAATTTCATATGGTTTACCTGTGTCCAGCGATTCTAACACGGCCAGCTCTTCTATCCTCTCTGTAATCAAATCACCGATGCGCCGCAGTATATTCGATCGTTCCCTTGTGGTGATCGTTTTCCATTCTCCGTTTAATGCTTTTCTTGCTGCCTGCACTGCTAAATCAACTTCTTTCTTCCCCCCCTCCTCAACGGTTCCTAATACTTCTTCTGTGGCCGGATTAATATTGTTAAATGTTGTATCAGAGGAAACAAAGTTTCCGTCTATAAAATGAAGACAATTAATAGCCTCCACTTTCTTCTTAGGTATCTCTTCTACATGCACTATATTTGCCTCCCTTGTGCAACGCTCAGACTAAACCTGAACCTTACTCTTCAATTTCCACAATCATTTCGATTTCTACTGCTGTATTATTAGGCAGCTGCGCCATACCGACAGCAGAACGCGCATGTTTCCCCCGTTCACCGAATACTTCCACCAAAAGATCAGAAGCCCCATTCATTACTTTAGGCTGGCCGGTAAAGTCTTCTGTACTATTAACAAACCCTAGTATTTTAACTATCTTTTTTACTTTATCAAGCTCTCCTAGTTCTGCCTTTAAAACACTTACTAAATTAATCACGGATTGCCGAGAAGCTTGATAACCATCTTCTAATGTTAAATCTTTTCCAAGTTTCCCGTGATAATTGTCTACTCCTTGCCCTGATGTAAATATCAAATTACCAACTATACGATGACTGATATAGTTGCCCGCTGCAGGACGTACATCGCTCAGCTTAATTCCCAGGGCTTGGAGTTTTTGCTCGGGAGACGTTACTTGTGGACTCATTGATTATCTTTTTCTCCTTTACATTTAAAAATTGCAATGCATTCTCTCCTAACATGAACCTCTGTTGTTCAGCTGTTAAACCTCTCATTTCATCAATGATTTTTCCTGGAGATATTTCTCTTAATAAAAAGGGATAATCAGATCCCAACATAATTCTGTCGTGACCAAATCTATCAATTAGAAATTGCAGGTTTAAAGGATCATAGTTTAGGGAATCAAAATACAGATTATTTATATAATGGCTAGGCGGGTGACTGGTTAGGCGTAAATGCGGCCATACTTTCCATCCTTGATCCAGACGCGGAATAATATAAGGAAACGATCCTCCACCGTGAGAAAAACAAATTTTTAATTTAGGATACTTCTCAATAACCCCGCTCCATATCAGACTCGCAGCAGCCAAAGCAGTCTCGCTTGGCATTCCTACGGTGTACATAAAATTATGGCGTGGCGTTCTATCCCTTGCCATGGTTTCCCACGGGTGAATAAATAATGGAACCTCCCACTTTTCTGCCATTTCAAAAAAAGAAGTAAACTCTTTCGAATCCAAATTATTCCCGTTGACATTCGTTCCTATTTCAATTCCAGATAAGTTCAGTTCATGAATACAACGTTCCATTTCTTGAATCGCAAGGTCTGTATCCTGCATTGGTATAGTCCCAAATCCCAAAAAACGTTTCGGATAATTGTTTACAGTGTCTGCGATAAAATCATTTTGCAGCCGAGCCATTTCTAAAGCTTCTGCGGCTGGAGCCCAATACGAAAAGGTGACGGGGATAGGAGAGAGCACCTGCATGTCTACTCCCTCTCTATCCATGTCTTTGATTCGCTTATTAGGATCCCACACTTGATCTGTCACTTCTCTGAACACTTTGCCTCCTACCATAATGTTCGCGCCGCATGTACAAGTCTGATGAAGAAGAGGCCATCTGTCTTGACCATATTTTTCTGTGAAATTTGGAATATCCTGAGGAATGATGTGAGTATGAAAATCTATTCTCATTTCCATTCCTCAGCTTCCGGAGGCATTTTATGGCCGCAATTATTACATGTTCTTAATTCTTCACTTCCATTAAATTGTTCAATAGCACCCTTCACTTGCGTTTCAATATTGGAAAGTTGAACAGTTACCCGGTGCATTTCATGATCACACTCATCACAGAACCAAACGAAATCTTCTAATTCTCCTTTCCCTCTTTTTCGCTCAAGGACAATTCCGTAAGTATTCGCCGGGCGATGAGGGGAGTGCGGTACCATGGCCGGCAGCATAAATACTTCTCCTTCTCCTACAGTTACGACTTCTCTTTCTCCCTGTTCGTTAATGCATTCTACATAACAATTTCCTTTTACTTGATAAAAGAATTCATCAGAAGGGTCTACGTGGAAATCACGTCTTTTGTTAGGTCCGCCCAAAATCATTGCAATAAACTCAGAATCTTCCCACATCACTTTGTTGTTGACAGGTGGTTTAAGTAAATCTTTATTTTCCTCAATAGTTTTTATTAAGTTAAATGATCTTGCATTCAGTCCACTGTTTTCAGATTTTAAAGCCATTTTAATCTCTCCTTTTCATTTATTCTTCAAAAATATAGCCTAAGTCTTTTGAAATACTGTCTGCCACTTTTGTTACATGTTTGATCATGTTTTTCTTTTCGTGGCCCTGAATATAAGAGATGGGCCCTACCATGTTGAGTGCAGCAATATTTTTACCGCTATAAGATTTGATCGGAGCTGCGATGCCATGAACACCAAACTCATTTTCATTGTTGCTTACTGCAAAACCATTGTCCCTAACCTGATTAAGTTCTACTTGGAGCCCTTCCACTGTCTCAATCGTGTTTGGACCTCGTTTTAACAAATCATTTGTAGTAAACTTTTCCATCAATGACGGATTAGAGGACAATAAAATTTTTCCGGTACTAAAACAATAGGTCGGTTTTCTTTCTCCAATAAAGGTAGGAACTTGAAGAGCATCTCTTGCGGCCACTTTTAAAACAAAGATAAAATCTCCATTTTCATCCAGCATGCCGATATGCACGATGCCTTTGAATTTTCTTGTCAGTTCTTCAATCCTCGGAACTGCTTCGTTATAAATATCTTGTTGATACATAACCATATTGCCTAATTCAAGCAGCTTCCACCCTAATCTGTATCTGTTGGTACTATCTTTGATTAACATCCCTTCATTGCATAAAGACTGAACCAAACGGTATACTGTACTTGTACTCATATCTAGTTTCTTTGCAATATCCAGGTTTCTTAAAGCCGGTTCATCTTCCGTAAAACAATTGAGTATTTGTGCTACTTTACGTACGGATGAGATCACACCACCTTACCCCCTAGTCCCTTATAAGCTGTTATAAGTTAAACAACCTGATCATTGTGATATTGTTCATGATTTATTTTTTAACTGATCCAAACTAGAGATGTTCATTTAATTCATGGACACATTCTTCTCTGTTTCATTTTGCTCTAAAGCTCTGTCTACCATGGTGAATGAAGCCTTTTTCTTATAATTACTGTAGAACATTCCTAATTTTCTGACAGGGTCACCGGAATAATAACGTTCATATTGAACCAAACGCTGTCCGAAGGCTTCTCCTGATAAATCCCAAGCTAATTTAAACAAGCGAACTCTATCATATGCCTCAACACCTTCACGGCCTCCATAGTACTTAGCAATATCCCCGCTTAGTTCTGGATGTTCTAAATCGCAGCCTGTTGGTGATAAAAGCAGACCGCCGGCACCAATCGTTTGGATAATCTCGATCGCTCGAGGGTATGCTTTCGGTAAAATGCCGCGGATTGTTTCTAATGAAGTAAAGGATGGCACCGCTTCCCCATTCTCGTTAATGCTATATTCATTTTCCGCTGTGCGCAGCAAAGCTCTAATTGTTTCCACAGACTGTACCAACTCGCCCAATTGTGTTTGTACATTTAAGAAACCATCTACACCGATTGAATCTGCTACCCTAGAAGCAACTTGTTGAGCAAACCTAAGTTTTGTTAGTCCTCTTACACCGTTTTGGTGAGTATTTTGGCTCAATCCAGTTTGAGCGTATACTGTATTCCCTGCTTCCAAATTATTGTGGACAAATACACGATTCCAAGGTACAAGTACATCATTGAAAATAAGAACCGCATCCATTTCTTCAAATCTTGATGCTAATGGATGATCAAATACTGGACGTTTGCCATTCTGTGCCGGTTCTCGGCATACAATACGAAGTCCCGGTGTATCAATAGGAACGGCAAATGACAAAGTATACCTTTCATCTCCTGGTTTAAAGCCCGGGAATGGATATATAATAACCTCATCAGCTATTGGAGCAAAAGTTGCAAGCATTTTCGCTCCACGAACGATAATTCCTTCTGATGTTTCTTCGACAGCCCCTAAGTGTGTGAATTTATCTTTTTGTTCATGAGCCGCCTTACTTCGGTCATTTTGTGGATTGATAAGGGCGTGTGTTAGAAATAAATCATTATCACGGACATGTTTATAATAGTTCACAATATTTTCTGCCCAGCTTTGATTATACCTTTCAAAAAATTTTGCGTTACTAGCCATTGAAGTAACTGTTACGTTAAGAAAATCAGGTGATCTTCCCATCAGTCCAAAGGTTGCTTCTGCCCATGTTTCATACAAAGCTCTTCGTTTCATTAAATCTTCATAGCTTTTTGGTACGATGAAAGCATTAGAAACTCTTTCTCCTGTGTCTTCACAAATTCCAGTTATTTTATCTTTATAGTTAGGATCGTGCTGCATATCATAAAGTTTAGCTATTTCTTGAATCGGCTGTTTGAAATTTGGCTCATTTACCAAATCAGTAATCCTTCTACCTTCCAACCATACTTCTGGCTGTCTTGTTTTTAATCCATTAATATAATCCTGACCAGTTCTAATTGCCAATTAAATTCCTCCTTTAACTTCCATTTGTTCATTGTTTTTTTATATTTCCTGTTCTAGTACCTATAAATCTTCCGTAATACCTGTGACAAATTTCCCCTTTCGTTTTGCATTATTTTTTTCTCCCCCTTTAAATTTAAATATAGCTAAAGTATATTGGATAAAATTTTAGTACTCAATCAAAAAATTTCACTATATGCAATTTTCTGATATTTTTAATATTTTTTTTAAAAGACTCTCTACCTAAAATGAAGTCTCCGTATTTCTTGGTCTATATCACTAAACGAGAAGGTATTTTTGTTGGAAACTCATTTATCCCAGATAAGAAAGTTGAACCCTAATCTTGAAAAATTAAAGCTCATAGGGGAAAGCAGCGTATACCGGTTCGTGAATATTACCCTGGTGAAAAGTGTTTTGAATGGTATATTGCGAAGACCCATTTGGAAACCTAGTTGAAATTTACAGTCACAGCTATGAATTAACTTATTCTAAAGGTGCTAATGCAAAGGGAGCCGTCCAGATTTGGGGTGGCTCCCTTTTGTTAAATATCTTGTTATTATCATACAGCCCCCGTTATATGTTTTTCATTTCAACTAGCTCCGCTCCGGCTTGCTCCATTAAATAGAAAGAAAACAAGTTGACCGCTTCGGATGGATGGTCTTCGTGAGAAAATGTATCGACGAGGTTCACAGGAACAATAACTCGTTTTTCTTGTCCTTCTTTGGTAAAAAATGCAGTCATGCTTAGCACAAATTGCAGAATACAAATATCTGTGCAATCTCCTGCTACGATAAAGGTACCAATTTGCTTATTCTCTTTCAGCCACTCCTGAAACTGCTCTTCGAGAAAACTATTCGTGGACTTTTTCGGAATCCACACGTCTGTGCCTATTTCTTGCAGTTCTGGTACAAATGCAGACTCCTCTGTCTTTTCCAAACAATGTTCTGGGAAAATATGAAACTCTACCGAATTCTTTTCATGGGCATCTCCAAAACCGATAATCGGAATACCCATCGCTTTAGCCCCCTTCATCGTTTGGCGAATAGGCTCTATGAGATTCTCTATATTCTGATGATACAAAGTTCCTTGTTTCGCAAACCCGTTTACCATGTCAATGACAACAAGAGCGGTTGTTGCGGGATCAATGTCGTGTAATGTCTTTGCAGGATACTGCTTAGTCTCTCTTTTTTCTACCCACTTTTCAATCTTGTTCATAGAAACTGCCTCCATTCCTCAT
The DNA here is from genome assembly GCF_002886255.1 of Alteribacillus bidgolensis. Taxonomy (NCBI): domain Bacteria; kingdom Bacillati; phylum Bacillota; class Bacilli; order Caryophanales; family Bacillaceae; genus Alteribacillus; species Alteribacillus bidgolensis. The sequence continues at coordinate 4,244,049 of NZ_KZ614149.1, read as the reverse complement.
ACTAATTATCGTTTTTTTATTATAGTGGAAGAAAGATTGTCTTGCTAGATTCAAAAAAATAAAGCACCCAATCGTATTGGATGCTGAAACTTGTAAACTTTTTAACCACTGTTTTGTCTCGCGTCCCATTCTTCATCAGTAGGAGGAGATGTTTTTCGAATAAAAAAGGATATGGCTAATGCGCCGAGAGACAAAATGAAAATGAGAAAAAATGCGATTTTCACACCTAAAATATCGGGATGTTCAACTCCCGCATGCGATTGTGCGACTTTCTCGGTTGTCGTCATGGTGGTAACAAGTACCGCTGTTCCGACAGAGGCTGCCATTTGGCGCATTGTATTCGTCATAGCAGCGCCATGCGGAATAAGCTTTGGCGGCATTTCATTCAGCCCTGCAGTGTTGACCGGCATCATTACCATTGAAAAACCGAACATCCGAACAGCATAAGCTACCATCAAATAAACAAGGCTTGTTGAATTATCCACAAGGACAAAAGCAAACGTAGAAACGGACATAATAATCAGCCCAGAAATACCCAAAAAACGAGCACCGATTTTGTCGAATATGCGGCCTGTAATCGGAGCCATAAGCCCTGCTAAAAGCGCGCCCGGAAATAAAACGAGGCCGGATTCCATCGCCGTGAAACCGCGCATATTCTGCATAAATAGCGGGATTAATGTCTCCAGGCCGATCAGACCCATAAAACCAACCATTCCGATAATCGTTGACATCGTAAAAATGCGCTGTTTAAATACGCGAAATTCAAGCATAGGATGCTGCATGCGTAATTGACGTCTAACAAAAAGGACAATTGCAGCCGAGCCGATTAAAAGTACGCTAATTGTCACCGGGCTCCCCCAGCCGTTGTTCCCGGCACTTGTAAACCCATAAAGAAGACCTCCAAAACCAAATGAAGATAACAGAATGGATCGAGGATCGACCTTCGGGTGTTTTAACTCCGTTACGTTTCTCATGATGAAATAAGCAATGATAATCATGATAAAGGATAAAGGTAAAATAAACCAGAACAAATAGCGCCATTCATACGTTTCGGTTACCCAGCCTGATAACGTTGGACCAATCGCTGGTGCAAATGAAATGACCAGACCGATGTATCCCATGGCTGTCCCACGTTTTTCAACCGGGAATATAAGCAAGAACACCGTTTGCATTAAAGGTATCATAACCCCTGCACCGGCAGACTGAATGATTCTGCCTAATATGAGCACTGGAAAATTAGTGGCAATTCCGCCGATCAAGGTTCCAACTGCAAACACACCCATTGCTGTAATAAACAGCTGCCTTGTTGTAAATCTTTCAATTAAAAAAGCTGTAATGGGTACCATGATGCCGTTTACGAGCATAAAGACCGTTGTCAGCCACTGACCAGTATTAGCAGAAATATTCATTTCTTCCATAATTGGCGGAATCGCAGTTATCATTAATGTCTGATTCAGTACCGCCACGAAAGATCCAGAAAGCAATAAAGCTGCGATTAATACTTTACTGTAACTTTGTGCCATAGGCAGGCCGCCTCTTTCTATGTAAAATCTTTCAAAATGTTTCGTGAAGCTAATAGAAAATTATACGCTTTCCAAGCTGAGGTGACAAACAAGAAGATTAAACATTTGAAAAAAAGGAAAGAAGGCTCAGAACGCCCCCCATAAATTTGTAACTATTTGCATATCCATTTGTCTATAACATCCGGAGGCGATGTTATGCATAAAACTATGATTCTCGTCGTTACGGTACTACTTTTCCTTACAGCAGCGGCTTGCGGTAAGGAAGACGAACAACATGCCGACCGGTATAAAGATGATCAAATGATTGGAAAGGTCGATGCTGTTAAAACGGAAGAAAACAGAATAACAGTTGATATTTCAGAGTGGGTAAAACGAGATGCCGGACCCGTTACAACGGATGAAGGCTACGGCATTTCTCCACAAGTCACCGATAAAACGGTTATAGAAGATGAAAACGGAAACAGCACGTCATTGAGTGAAATTAAAGAAGGACAAAAGGTTAATAAACCTGCCTGGAGGAGCAGGATTTTAAAGGGGAAGCAGAAGAAATCATTTATTAGATATGTCTTATTAGAAAAACTGCTTGCCGCCGAGTCCTTATGGCGGAAGTCATAGTTTTTCTTATACTTTGTTCCCCTAACAAAGTTAAACATACCTAAAGTATGAAGAAAAATACGCTGGCATCTTGTCCCATCTTGATGACAAGCTAAACATTGTCATCATGTATGAAGAAGGGGAACCACCTGCTTTTGATTTAGAAGATATTATTTCAGAAATAAGCGAAGACACCGTTGGAAGATCAACGCCTTATCCAGAAAATCATGTGGTAGATTACAAAGAAGAGTTAGGCATTGAAACATTTCCCGTTATCATGGTTTTTAATGATAAGGAGCTGTTATTTAAAGGGTATAATCCTGAGGAAATCATTCATTTTTTTTGAAGAGATATAGAAAAATGAAACAGCTTCTCCATGAGATTATGTTTTAACAGGATAAGCTGTTTATATTATTTATCTATTCTTTTTATACTCTATTATGCAGCACTTTCATTTCATTGTTTATACTCTTTTTCCATGATCAAGAGAGATAATATGAAAGCGATTGTCATTAAGGCTGTAAGCAGAAAAAGAACGGGAGAATCGACCGTAACTGCCATACCGGCTCCTGGTTGTCCGGCTTCAAAAAGAACCGCTTCATAAATGGCTAATTTTCTAGGACCGTTTCTTTCTACAAAATTCCCAAAGAAAGCGGCTGAAAAACCGGCAAGGGCCATCATAATCGTAAAGGCTGAAGTGATCACTGCCGTTGACCAGCCCATCGTATTACGAATCGTATTCGTGTACACGATTGTAGGCGTATGCTGCCCCAATGGAAAGGTGGATAGTTAGCGCCTTGAAACATCTGTTTCTCATTGTTTTCATGCTGTGTCCTCCTTTTCAGATCACCATGTTTTTCCGATTTCTTTAGAAAAATACTACGATAAAAATGAACACGCATAATCAATAGGTGTTGTAAATACTTTCTTCCACTCTCTATTTAAAAGTTTCCCATTTTTAATAGAGAAAGCAGGATAATCAGAGATATGGTTCACCTCAATTAAATAAGGAATCCCCTGTTTTGATACACCGATGTCAAAACCAAAATCAGCCATGTTTTTTTTATGGGAAGCAATGTGTTTTGCAAGCTTTATAGCAAACGTCTTAATTTTTTTTTCTATTTTTTCAAGGGTAAGCGATGGGTGACTTTTTAAAATTTGCTGCAAAGTATATGCAGTTGCCCCTTGCCCCATATTCGTCAGAAACTGACCATCTTTTGCAACTTTGACAAAAATAGCGGAAACCTGCCATTTTCTTAATTGATTCTTTTGCACAGAGACCCTTAAATCGAAAGGCTTTCCGTGGTAGGCAGCGAGATCTATGGTTTCTTGAACTAAATGGGGTTTCTTTATTCTATTTAATAATAGTTTTGGCAGTTTATTTTTAAAATACTTTTTTTTCCATTTATTATTGTTTTTATAATATAAACACCACTTTCCGCTAGCCTTCTGTTGTATTTTCATAATTCCTCGCCCTACTTCACCTCGGTTAGGCTTTATCATCAAGCTTTTATACTTTTTAAGCATTTCTCTTACGGTTCTTTTATTAGCCATTTTAGTATCGGGCTGATGTTTGGCAAGGAACTTATTTAATTTAACTATTTTCCACATATTATATTTATGATTGTTTTTATAAAAATTAAACAATATTTTTCCTTCGCCCCTAAGAGATTGGAGCAGCGGCAGATCATGGCGGGAATGGCCAATACGTTTGTAGATAACCGGTGGAATCGGTACTTTTCGTAACTTATATCCTTGATTTGCTTTTACAAAACCTTTTATTACCTTTTTACCCCGCTTTAAATCATGTATTCGAAAAAAGCAAAGGGAACTATTATGCTTCATGGCAGCTTTTTCATATAACGATACCATTTTCTTTATATCTGGATCAGGTTTTTTTGAAAGCTTTTCATATTTTTCACTAGGAAGAATAATTCCTATTCTTCTGCTATTTTTCATTTTCATTCCCTTCCTCTCTATATAATCTTTGTAAGAAACGTTACAATAAACTAATCCCGTACTTAAAAATATCCACGTAAGATTGTTTAACACGTTCAGCCCCATATGTCTTATAAAGCGTGCGTTTTCCGCTGCATAGGTTACATTCAATTATCCATAATTTACCATTTTTATCTAATCCTAAATCTATCCCCATTTCACCTATGGGACCGTATTTTGATTCTATCTCTCGATACGTTTTTAACGTTAATTGTTTAATTTGTCTTAATAAGCTGTTGATCTCCTTTTTGGAATACTTTAATGTGCGGCGAAAGTATTTTTTTAGTTTATGCTTACCAGATTTTCTTGTCGTAAAGTTACCCTTTTTACTTTTTCTTATACAATATCCAGCCACTTTAATATCTCCAGCTTCGTTTCTATTTAATTCCGTTCTTAAATCAATATCATATTTATTATATTCTAATAATGGAATTGTTTTTTGTATTATTATTGTTTTGTTTTTGAAAAATCTTTTCATTTTTTTCAGCAGCTGCGTTTTACTAACAATCCCTTTTTTGAATGTAGAAATGTGATATTTATAACTATATTTTCCATTTTTTCTTTTGGTGATTTTCATAATGTTTTTGCTTTGAAAACCAAATGCTGCTTTCACGTAGACACTTCCATGCCGATCGATAAACGTAAAGAGCTCCTTCTTTTTGTTTAATGAAATATGTTTAGTATCTGGAAGGTGTGCACTGAGTTGTGGATTACTTTGCAACACGTTGAAATGCTCCCATTTATCGAAACTTTTAAATTTATTCAGTACTTTTGTGTTCTGCTTTTTAAAAAAGGCAGAAACGGTAGTTTGATAAAATTGTCCTCCCATTCTCAAGAGAACGTGGGGCAGGGAGAAATATTTTTGTTTCCATTTCTTTTCTTTTTCATGAAAGTATGTCCCTAATATTCGTTTGTCTTTCCTATTTACATCTTTAGCACCAAAGAAGTAGAGTTTTGAACGAACTTCCAAACCAGCTTTATGGATAAGTTTTGGGCGAAAGGAAGCCTTTTGCCTCTTTAACTTATTTATAACACTGCGTCTGCACAATATTCCAATGATTGGTCTGCTAGAATCTGACTCACTTAACATTTATGTCCTCCTCTCCATTAGTAGATTTATCATATTTAATATATGTTCTAATCATTCTAGCAACACGGTATTTATAAGTGAAATTTTAGAAAAACTCGGTTTGCCACCAAGTACAAATTGCCGAATCCGTAGTTTTGTTTATACTTTTATCCTTTAACAAAGTTAAACATTTCTAAAGTTTAAAAAAGACAGGTTATGAGGACCGCCTAAGAAGAGAAATATTATGTTTTCGTTTAGGAAGTGTAAAACCAAAAAGAAATTTGGCCTAATCATATCAATCTATTAATTTATATACATGTTGTTTCTTCCGACTATAAAAAACATTTTTTTACATTTACAAAATCATTCCCTATCTCCATTTTCCTAATTTTAAAAATTCTCCTTTCCTCCTAACATTTTTTTTCGTTTTACATTCCTTAACAGCCTATTAACAAATACATCCTATACTAAGAGTCGGTTCCGAACATTAGATTCTGAAAGGGGTAAGAAGTATGTCAAAAGAAAATTCCATTGAAGAATTAATTCAGCGGCTCAATGAGAAAACCTTGCGGGAAGGTGTTGACCGGCGCGGATTCATTCAAGGAGCTGGAAAAATTGCTAGTATTTCTTTGGCGATGGTAATTGCTCAATCGATGGGTGGAGTGAATGTTCAAGCAGAAACGGAAGCTAATGTTAAATTTGAAGATTATCCATTTTCTTTGGGAGTGGCTTCCGGGGATCCGCTTGCTGATAGTATCGTTTTGTGGACTAGAGTCGCCCCCGATCCACTCAACGGCGGCGGAGCCCCTGATCGAAACGTTCCTGTTCAATGGGAATTAGCAAAAGATGAGAACTTTCGCAATGTCGTAAAACGTGGAACAGAAACAGCGAGCCCTGCTTTAGCTCATTCTGTTCATGTGGAAGTAGAAGGACTTTCGGCTGATACGGTTTATTTTTACCGTTTCAAAACAGGAAATGAATATAGTCCAGTTGGAAAAACAAAAACATTACCTGAAAGCCGTTCCCATGTATCTAGTCTTACATTTGCTTTTGCTTCCTGTCAGCAATATGAACACGGCTACTATACCGCTTATAAACATATGGCAAAAGAAGATCTCGATCTTGTCTTCCATCTTGGAGACTACATTTATGAATATGGACCAAATGAATACGTATCTGGCACGGGTAATGTTCGAAGCCACAGCGGACCAGAAATAATGACGCTTGAAGATTACCGCAACCGTCATGCCCAATATCGATCCGATCAAGATCTGCAATCTGCTCATGCTGCATTTCCATGGGTCGTCACCTGGGATGATCATGAAGTAGAAAACAACTATGCAGATAGCATTCCTGAAAATGATCAGTCTGTTGAAGAATTTGTAAAACGACGTATTGCTGCTTACCAGGCGTATTATGAACATATGCCGCTGCGTAAATCCTCTATGCCAGAAGAAAGCGATATGCAGTTATACCGCAGCTTCTCTTATGGAGATCTAGCTGATTTCTTTGTATTGGATACCCGCCAGTACCGTTCAGACCAGGCCAATGGAGATACAAGTTCTCCTCAATCATCGGAATCCCTGGATCCGTCTCGCACCCTTCTAGGAGATAAACAAGAAGAGTGGCTGCTCAACCATCTCGACAATGCAGCATCGAATTGGAACGTTTTGGCTCAGCAAATATTCTTTGCAAAACGTAACTATGGCCCAAGTTCGGACGAGCCATTGTTCAGCATGGACAGCTGGGACGGGTACACGCCTGCCCGAAATAGATTGACTGACTTTGTAAACAATAAAGACATTAATAATTTTATCGTTTTAACTGGCGATGTGCATGCTAACTGGGCCTCCAATCTAATTGAAGATTTTGATGATCCAGATTCCAGCATCTTTGGAGCAGAATTTGTAGGAACTTCCATCACCTCTGGTGGTAATGGAGCAGATAAACGTGCTGATACCGATCGAATTCTGGAACAAAACGAACATATAAAATTCTTTAATGATTACCGCGGTTACGTTCGCTGCCATGTTACTTCAGATCAATGGAGGACCGATTACCGTGTCCTTCCCTTTGTGTCCAATAAAGGGGCAGATATTTCTACAAGAGCCTCTTTCGTATATGAGAAAAATCAAGAAGGCTTAAAAGAAATCGATACCGCTGCGGTACCTCAAGGAAAATCAGTATCTGATGAAGTGGAAGAAGACCGCCATAGAGCTCACCGCAGAGCCCATGAAAAACAAAAGCAGAAAAAGAAAGAAAAAAAGCCAAATTAAGGCATCAGCAAAGGAGGTTCTCCATTTTGAGAAAACCTCCTTTTTTATTACAAAAAAATTTTAAGAGAAGGATAAGAAACAGGTTAAGTGTACATGTTTTTTATTATGTTTTTTTGGAAATGACTAGAAAGCGGGAGGTGAAAAACGTGCCTAATCCTTTCGAAGCGGTTTGGAATACGTTGAAAACTGTAGTTGACCAAGAGCCTAAAGCTCCATTACATGTTGGTGAAGTAATGAGCATTTGGACATACCTAACTGTTATTAATGAATCAATAAATTATGAAGAAATAGGACTCAATACAACTTCAGACAATGACGTAAAAGATTTATTAGTGGATGCCCAAAAATTATGTAAAAGCCAATCGGAAAGGTTATCAAAGTTTTTGGAAAAAGAGGGGGTTTCCTTGCCGCCCCGCGAACAGAAAAAACCGGTATCAGATCCAAATGACATTCCATTAGGTGTCAAACTAACAGATGAAGAGATTGCAAACGGGGTATCTTTAAAAATTGCCACCGCCGCAACCGAGTGTGCCCTGGCTAATAGTCAGAGCATTAGAACAGATGTAGGGATGATTTGGACAGAGCTGTATACAGAAATGTTAGTTTTTGGGACTAATACGAAAGTATTACTTCGAAAAAGAGGCTGGTTAAAAGTTCCTCCATATTACTATCCTCCAGGCATGCCAAAATAGGGAAGCGTCCTTAACCAGGACTCTCCCTTTAGATAATTTTGAAATTCATACATTCCGAATTCTTTACCATATCTTTTACTTCAAGGTTTTTTTTCCCCATTTAAAAAGAATCGAGATTTCTTACTTGCTGCTAGATCTCGATTATAATTTTTCACTTTGTTTTTATTCTTGCGCTTTACGGTAATTTCTCGCGTATTTACGCATTCGTTTATACATGGAGGGAGCCACTTTTTTTAACATACGATATTGTGGTCTAGAGTTAATTTCCAAAATCCATAAATTACCTTTATTATCATAAGCGAAATCAATACCCAAGACATGGATGTTTGGTTTCTTGGAACTTAAAAACTTTGCCGTATTTAATGCAGTTCTTTTCAATTCTTTATATCGTTTTTTTCGTTCTGATCGGCGAAGACCCAACTTTTTGAACAGATCTCCCATCAAATAGATCTTCCCGCCGCGACTGAGATTGGTAACAATTTTATTCTTCTTCCCTACTCTGCTGTTCATTCCTGTAAATACCCACTTACTATTAGGTTTCTTTTGAACAAGCGCTCTAATATCGTAAGGACGGCCCTTTACTTGATCTAGTGAAATACCTTGCTGAATGATTCTCTTTTTCTTCTTTTTAGACTTGTTTTCAATATATTGATAAAGACGAAGGAGTTTCTTAAACGTTTTTGTCCCCTTTGTTGAACGACACTCATATTTATTTTTTAATCTTTTAATCCGATAAATACCCCTGCCTTTTGAACTCTTTTGAGGTTTAATATAAACGGTTGGATATTTCTTAGTCATTTCTATTACATTTTTATAGGTGAATTTTTTTGTAATAGGAAGGTGCTTTTTTAAAGTTGGCGCTTTATATAACGTTTTATACATTCCTAGTTTCCCGCCAAAAAGAAATGGGCTTTGATAATATTTTCCCATAGTTATCACCTCAAGCTATCATATGTTAATCATAGCTTGATAGATTACACTACTATACTATATAAGTTATAATGTGCGATCTTGCTGCTTTTTCAGCCTCAAACGGTAAATCAATAGCTTTCATCATTATCCTTTCCATATCTAAGTTTTATTCCCTGTCTTTATAATATTAAGGTATTGTAAATTTTCAGGTAAAATAATTGGACTTCAAAATGAAATGTGCTAGTCTCTAAATATCGAAAACCAATATCGAAATTCTATATTGGCTTTCAATAAAAAAGGAGTGATGATTAGATTGGAAGATAGAATACTACGAAAGTTGTTCTTAGGCTTTATACAAATACATATTCTTCACCATGCGAAAGAACATCCTATTTATGGTACGTGGATGCATGAAGAGCTAAAAGAACATGGATATGAAATTAGTGCAGGAACTTTATATCCAATCCTTCACAACATGGAGTCAGATGGTCTATTACAAAAAGAAGAACGAAACGTGGAAGGAAAAATAAGAAAATATTATACAGCAACTGCGAAAGGTGAAGAGATTTTGGGACAGGCCCGGGCGCAAGCCTATGAATTATTCAAAGAAATTAAAGACTGAGAACAATGAGGTGATTGATTCTATGAATGAAAAGAAAGAAAACAAACTGAAAACGCTGCTAGAAATCCTAATCATATCTACCAGACTTGGACTTACTTCATTTGGTGGACCGATTGCACATTTAGGTTACTTTCATGAAGAATACATAAGAAGACGTAAATGGATGGATGAAAAAAGTTATGCTGACCTGGTTGCTCTGTGTCAATTTCTACCGGGGCCTGCAAGCAGTCAAGTTGGAATAGGTATCGGGGTGATGCGTGCTGGTGTCTTAGGTGGAATTTTAGCCTTTATAGGATTTACATTCCCCTCTGTTATCGCTTTAGTTATTTTTGCACTCATACTACAAGGAATGGATGTCAATACACTCGGCTGGATTCAAGGGTTAAAGATTGTTGCTGTTGCTGTCGTTCTCCACGCCATAGTTAACATGGCAAAAAAGCTCACCCCTGATGTACAGCGAAAAACGATTGCATTATTTGCTCTTATAGTCACTTTATTATGGCAAACAGCTTTTACACAAGTTGGCGTGATCTTAATGTCAGCATTGATTGGTTATGTGCTTTTTAAACATCAGGAGCTCGATGGAAATACACATTTTAACTTTCCGATTTCTAAACGTTTTGGCTCGACTTGTTTAGTGATATTTTTTAGTTTATTAATCATTCTTCCCTTCCTTCGTGAGATCACTTCATTAAATTGGGTGGCTATGTTCGATAGCTTTTACCGTTCTGGATCCCTCGTGTTTGGCGGCGGACATGTTGTTTTACCCTTGCTTGAACGTGAATTTGTGCCTACTGGCTGGTTAAGTGAAGAATCATTCCTTGCTGGTTACGGGGCAGCACAAGCGATACCCGGGCCGCTATTTACTTTTGCTGCCTATTTAGGAGCTGTGATCAATGGGTGGCAAGGTGGATTATTAGCTACAGCTGCCATCTTTTTGCCCGCTTTTCTGCTAATCCTGGGCACCTTGCCTTTTTGGGATGCTTTACGCAGCCATCCGAAAATTAAAGGTGCATTAATGGGGGTAAATGCTGGTGTTGTCGGAATTTTAATATCGGCTTTTTATCACCCTATATGGACCAGCTCGATATTAGACCCGATCGATTTTGCGTTTGCAGCCGTACTGTATAGTATGCTTGCTTTTTGGAAACTGCCTCCTTGGATTGTAGTTGTAACAGGGGCTCTTGGCGGAGCACTTATTCATTTGTTATAGTTCACATGTAAAGCTATAGTCTTTTTATTACACTAGAACCTATATCATCAACTCCTGCCTCTACTTGACTATGAGGTGGGAGTTTTTTAGTTCATAAGCCGCCAAAGATTCCATGATATACGTTTGGCGGCATGGAATTTACCTTTTTATCAGCGTTTCTTCTGGAAATTGCACTATTGCCATTCTGGAGATCTTTTATTACAGTAAATACAGCTGTGATATTAGCTCTCTTAATAAAAATAACAATGAAAATAGAGTTATGTTTGATGCATTGGGGATACTTTCACCCATTTGGTTTGTTTTTCTTTATCGTACTTGCAGCTTTGTTCATTGCTAACATTACCATATGGACACGAAGAGATCGAATGTGTTATCAAAAAAGCGATATTGCAATAACTACATTAGATAACCGCCTCGCCAAAAGCGAAAATACCATTGACGAATATAATGATATAAAAGAAGCCATAAAAGGTTACGCCCAAGAGTGCGAGATTTCAATTACCAAAGGAAATCATCTTTGTTGATCATACACCCTACACGCCATTGGGATAATAAACAGCTTCACTAACGATTCGCACAGGACTGGTGCCCCGACATTGATAAATGGGTTCTCTTGTTTCAGCTCTTCTCCATTTTTTTCAGCTTTTCTGATTGAAAGGTGAATATTTACATTTAGTTAAATGGGAGAATTTAGAAGATCATACAGTGGGTTTTAGACAAGATCTTTCGTAAGGATACCGTTTTTATATTCTTAATAAGGCGCCATTGTAGAGTTAATGATAATCGCTAACCTTTTATACAATTACAAACCAATCATTCATTAAGTATCGGAAAACTATTTGTACCTTAAATCCTTTATCCCTTATACTGGAACATTCTTTTTTCTTTCTGTTTTAGAGTCAATGGACGTCAAGTATATAGCTGATAACACGAACATCATCCCTATGATATGAAACCATGTTAGCGGTTCCTCTAATATAATGGATGAGAATAATACGGCACTTACAGGCGATTCCCTGATACATCAGGACAAATGCTATAACTGTAACTACTGCTCCGAAATATAAGATAATCCCCCAATCAAAGATGGATACATTTGTTAACAGAACCGTTGCAGCTTCATATACAGCAGGAGGCAGAAAAAAAATAACTCCACATACACTAACTATTGTAGATATAGTAAGTGGTGTGACTCTTATGGATATCGATTTGCCTAAGATAATAAACAATGCTTCTCCTATAACGGCCCCCATGATCAACATGTTTCCTATTAATGGTGCTTCGCCACGTTCCACATGAGAAAATGTCCCCGTAATGTTAATAACCAAAGTCCCAATAACCGCCAAAAATATACCGATTGCTTTACTTCTGGTCGGCTTTTCCCGTAGTATAAAAAAGGCAATGCCGGCAACAGCTGCCGGAAGCGTACTGGTGATTATTCCACTTTCCAATGCGGTTGTATATTGGAGACCGTACAGCATACATATACTAAATAAAAAAACACCGCAAAGCGCCTGCAGAAAGAGAAGACATATATCTTCTTTATTCAAGGAAGGGATTCCTTCCCATTTGATCAGCAATGGGACCAGAATAAGTGCGGCGATCAAAAACCTCAGTTCTGAAGCTAAAAACACAGGAACACTTTCAACAAGTATTTTACCAGCCACAACAGAACTACCGACAATCATCATAGCCAATGTGATTTTCATAGAAGCTCTAATACTTTCACTCAATGGATCACCCCGTATCTCCTTACTGTTTAATACGTATTCCTTTCAAATTCACCTGGATGGACCATATCAGAGATCATGGTATACACATTCGGTGGATATTCTGCTATTCGATGACATAAATACAGATACCATTCAGAACCATATGTTAAATAAACCTTCGTTTGAGCGCCTTTTTCTTTTAAAGACCGTAGAAGATCGGGGCGAATTCCATAAAGCATTTCGATTTCTACATTGGCCTGGTTGAAAAACTCCTTTTGAACCACATTATCCAGCACTGTTTCGTCATGGCTGGCAATAGAAAGGGAATGCCTGGCATCTACGATAGTGTTTATAAAATGCAGGTATCGTTCAGTTAACGCTTTAGAGCGAGGCATGGCAATATCGGGATCTTCCTGGTATGCTCCTTTTACCAGGCGGATTTTCCCAGGATAGTTCAGTAGTTTTTGAATATCTTCTTGGGAACGATATAGATGAGCTTGAATTGTTATACCGACATTCGGGTATTCCATCGTTGTTTTTTTATACATATCAAGGATTTGATCGGTTTTCTCTGATTCCTCCATGCTGATTATAACGGTATGTCCATATTTTTTTGCTTCCCCTGCTATTTGGTGTAAATGGTTTAACGCCAAATCGGAATCAATTGATAATCCGATATGAGACAGATCGAGCGATATCGTTGCATCCCTTTGATGTTCACTCAAGTCCTTGATTAATGCCAGAAATTCTTGTTTTGCTTCTTTACAGCCTTGCACCGTTTGAGTATTTTCGCCGATGTACTCCAATGAAATTCGGTAACCCTTCTTACTTAACACTTTTGCTTTATTGACCCCTTCTTCTCTTGTTTCTCCGGCGATAAACCGCTTCGCTGCTCTTAAAAATAACGGATATAAATCACGAGATTGCTGAATGTATGTTTTTATTTGTTCGTTTCGAGCAATCGATTTTAGGGCATCAGCGGCTTTTAAGGCTTAGCAGTATAAACCTTATGTGAACATCGATAAATGGTTAGAGGCCGGATCAAGGGACTCTGTGGGTTGATCAGCAGTTATTACATCAGGCATCTCAGTTAATCATCCCCACCACCAATCGTATTTTTGTATCTTTATATAAAAGGAAGGGCTGCAAACATGCAGCCCCATCGATTTTAGACAATCCATCATTTATTCTTCCTCTTTATTACTCGAGTCCCAGGAACCGCCTCGACGTTCATCTGCAATTCCATTTACAGTACCTTCATCTGCATCTACTTCCAAGGCTTGAATACCGCCAAAAAACATGGTGTGATGATTGACTCTTATACCATAGCCACGCTCTTCCATATCTTCTAGCACTTCTTCAGAAAAACCAGGTTCTGCATAGAATGTTCCATCCCGTCCATAAAAACGCAAGGCCTCTACTGCTTCTTCTAGTGATTCGTCAAAATAAAAATGTCTCGTTAACACTTGCGCCATAACACTTGGAATTCGTCCGCCACCTGGAGTTCCTATACCTATGGTTCTATCCTCATTCATAAAAATACTCGGTGCAGTGGAGCTTCTGGATCGTTTACCTGGTTTGTAGCTATTTGGTGAATTACTTAGTTTACTAAAGTATTTATCGGCATTATTTATAAAGTAGCCATCTACATATTCTCCAGTTCCGAAAAAGTTACTCAATGTATTTGTTGCTGATACCATCATTCCATCTTTGTCTACAACGACAAAATGAGTCGTATCCGTATGGTCGTCACCTGCATTTTCATCATCAGCTGCTGTTTCTGTGGATGGCTCATCAGGTGATATTTCATCAGCTAATTCTTCAATATACTCATCACTTACGAGCTCTTCCTCGTCTATTTCCTTGCTTGATGGATCGCCGATCTTATTTATTTTGTCATTGTTTGTAACCCTTGATATTTCAGACATGACATGAGCAAATTCACTTTCATTATCTTTGGTTTCTTCAATATCCATATATTCAGCTAACTTTAACGATTGGACGAACGGTACGCCTGAAAGAGGAGGGCTGGCAGAATAAATGGTTCCCTCATTCAGTTCACCCTTCACAGGTACTGGTTCTGTAACCTCATAGTCTTCTAGGTCTGACTCCTTTACATTGGGAACAGCTTCTGCAAAATTTTCACCAATTTCCCCTTCGTAAAAAGCACTTGGTCCATCATCTCGGATTTTTGTTAACGTTTCAGCTAAATCTGATTGTTTTAGGGTTTCTCCAGCTTCGATAGGCTCTCCATTCGGATATAAATGGGACAAGTCATCAACAGAAAGCCTCGATTTTGCTCCATCCAGGCGTTCAGCTAAAACTGGATCCACTTCAAAACCATCTTCTGCCAGCTCAATAGCAGGGGAGATTAATTCCTCAAAAGATTTAGCACCATGTTCCTTATGTATGGTGTCCATCCCCTTCACAAAGCCTGGAACTCCTGTAACATCACCATCCCAATCTTCTTTAGAAGGGGCAGCTACTTTATAGTCATAAACCATAGGCTCTTCCTTATCAGGCGGTAAAAGTAATGCTTGTCCTCCTCCGCCAATTCCAGAACCGAACGGCTCAACAACATTGAGTGCATATGAAACAGCAACTGCTGCATCAGCAGCATTTCCTCCGTTTTCAAGTACCTCCATCCCCACTTCCACCGCAAGAGGATGAGAAGCAGTTACTCCGTAATTGTCCGAAGAAGTTTCGGAACTTACCTCAGATTCATTATTTTCTTCCTCTGGTTGAGCGGCTTCCCCGGAAGAAAAAAGATTCAATAATAAACTTAATGACATCATAATTTTAAACAAAACTAATCACCACCGTTTTACAAATTTCGACATCAATGATCATCCTACCATAGAAAAAATACAATAAAGTGTTATTTACAAAAAATTAATCAAAAGTCATGTTTGTAATAAATTTTTACAGAAGGTATTTTGAATAAAAAAATCTGTTAAAAAGTCTTTCTGTCTTCGACTACACAGGCATTGATTTACTATATTTTAATCCATAGTAATAGAATCTTATCAGTGTTTTGCAAGTATTATTCGAGTTTTGATAGTACAACCTCATTATGAATAACTATTTTTTTCCATGTCATGTAGGTATTAGGCATGTTTTTCGGTCCTTTCTCTTTCAAAAAACAATTTTTCATGTAATCATTGCACTTGCGTGTAAAAACTATATTGGCTGGATAAAAGTACGAGGAAGGAGTGGAGCACCGTGACAATCTTTTTGGTCGTTTTGTTTTGTCTATGTATCTTTTTTCCTTCCCTTCACTTACTGCACTGTCTGCCCTGGTTTAAAGATCAGGATGAAGGAAAAAGAATTCGTATAGAAAAGAAAAAGGGAATTAGTATACTGGTCCCCTGCTACAACGAACAGAATATTGTTGAGACTTCGGTTCATAGCATGAAATCCTTATCTTATTCGGCATTTGAGGTTATTTATATTAATGACGGCTCAACGGATCAGACATTATCTTCCTTGCATCAATTATTAGATTTGCGATCCTATACTACTTCTCCACTCAAAAAACTGTCACATGAAAAAGTAAATAATTTGTACCAATCTAAACGTTATCCTCACATTTATGTCTTAGATAAAGAAAATGGAGGTAAAGCTGATGCCTTAAATGCCGGCATTGAATTCTCTAAAAAAGACCTGGTCGTCACTTTAGACGCAGATACCATTTTAACGGATGAAGCATTATCTGTAGTTAACGATACATTTGAAGATAAGGATATAGTGGCTGCGGGGGGGATGGTTCATGTTCTTCAAACCAAAACCTCTAAACCTCTACATTATTTATCCCTATTGCGTACAAATATGCTTGTTCGTGTACAGACACTGGATTTTTTAAAAGCTTTCTATATTAATAAAGTGTCTCTGGCGCGCTTTCGGTCTCTTGCCGTTATTTCTGGAGCGTTTGGCATTTTTAGAAAAGAAGTGTTATTAAATGCCGGTGGATACCGCAAAACCATTGGAGAGGATATAGATATTACGCTGAGTATCCACCGATATATATCCAAATATAAAAACAAAAAAATTATCTTTTTACCAGAAGCAGTTGGTTATACGGAGCTTCCTGAATGCTGGAAGGATTTATTTAAACAGCGTGTACGCTGGCAAAAAGCCTTCATTGACTGCCTTTTCCATTTCCGATCTTTTTTTGGAAAAACATTAATTTCTAAAGCTGTTTCATTTTTCTACGTTGTTGAATCATTTGTAGCAGGTACAATGGCTACATATATTACTACCATTATTGTTATTATCAATGCCATAATAAACCCTCCTTCCTCCTATGCTTTTTTTATATTGTTTTATGCGGGTTACATTTTTATCTTTAGTTTAGCTTACAATCTAATGGCAGTAAGGATGGGAAAATATTATGGATTCACTTTTCATAAGAAGAAGGAGAAAGTTTATTTACTATTGACTATCTTCTTTGACATTTTCATCTATCGATTTGTAACAATATACTTCGTCCTTTATGGAAGCGTTGCATATTTCTTTAATAAAGATTGGAATAAAGTAGAACGTACCGGGCGTAATTATCAAGATAATATTGGTCCAGTAGCATAGTTATGTTTCTATCAGAAGAAATAAAAATCTTAATAACTTTAGGTGAGTAAGCTTGAATACAGTAAAGATAAAGAGAGTTTTTCTTATCTTCTTCACCTTAGCGGCAGTCACAACTTTAGGTATAGGCAATTACTTCTTACAAATGACATCTACCACATTAGCAAACATGAACGATGATGTGGATTGGGAACAATCAGATAAGCGTCCAGCTCCTATTAACTTAAAAGATGGAGAGCCTGTCTCTGTTTTATTAATGGGTGTTGATGACGGGGAAGAACGTACGGACTCCCTTATTTTATTGACCTTAAGTCCAGGAGACGAATCTATCAACATGATTAGTATTCCTCGTGACACCCTTACAACGATAGCAGGTAAAGGGAAAAAAGATAAAATCAACCATGCTTATACCTTTGGCGGGTCGGAAGCAACGATACGTACCGTTGAGAACTTGCTCGATGTGCCTGTTGATTATGTGTTGAAAGTAAACATGGAAAGTTTTACAAACGTTGTAGACGCCCTGGGAGGAGTAGAAGTAGAGAATGATTTGGATTTTACGTTTTGGGATCATCATTACCCTGAAGGTAAGCTGCAATTAAACGGAGAAGAAGCACTAGGTTATGCGCGTATGCGTCACGAGGATCCGCGCGGCGACTTTGGCCGGCAGCTTAGACAACAGCAAGTCCTAGAAGCAGTAATCCAACAAAGCGCAAGCATCTCTTCTCTTACAAAAGTGGATGATATGTTTGAAATTGTGGAAGAACATGTTAAAACGAACATTACTTTTAAAGAAGCGTGGGATCTTCAATCCAATTATAAAAGTGCACGTCATAATATAGAGCAGCATCAATTAGAAGGAGAATCCACCGAGATTGATCAAACATATTATTATAAACCCGACAAAGATAAACTTGAATCTATTTCGAAGAAACTCCAAGAACATTTAAATATCACGAAGGACAAATCATAACTTACATTGGCTTTCGCCAAGTTTTAATGGCGAAAGCCAGCATATTTTAGAGGCATGTACTAAACCATCTCTATTTAAATTCCGCAAAAGGTTCGGTAAGGGGGTTTGATGGCTTGAGCTTTTGTCATTTTAGTATTGTATTCTTCTTCCAGAATTTCATAAAGGGATTCATATTAAAAGTCCCTGTTTTCAAGATTGGGGAATCTGTCAATCGGCAGCATACTCGTTTCAATCGCCATAGGTTTAAGATCTGGTAGCCGTAAACGTTTTAAAAAAGCAGCTTTCCTTCTGATTTTAATTCAGCCGCCATATTCGCTGAAGGACTTAGCACGATTTTTTCTCGCAAAGCTTCGAGCCGGGCAGCATTCCTCTCAAACGCATCTCCTCACTAAAGCTATTTAATTTTTTCCCCTGTGGAATTTTATATTCCACTACATACGTTCCACCTCCATGCCTGCGAATAAGAAAATACTCATTGACAAGTTCGGTCACCGCCTGTCTTACTATCCTACCTTTTGATTCAGCCTTCTCCTTCGGATTTCAGCGCTTCTCTCTAACCTAAAGGTACTATGTAGTATTAATTGAACAAACAAAAAATGCAAAAGAAAAGCCGATACATCTTACGAAAAAATCGCGAGATGTATCGGCAAATTTCGTGTAAAAACTTTATCCAAACGTTTTTCGAATAACAAAATCCTGACCTCTTTTTCCGCTCCTTCGTAAACTATATATCTTTTCTTCATTCTATTTTGTCTAAGAGTATCGGAACAGTGACAAGCTCAAAACCTTTTAAACGCAATTGGTTAATGATATGAGGCAGCGCCTTAATCGTTTCATCTAATTTTTCCGGCACACGAATGGTATGTTGAAGGACGATACCCCCAGGAGTCGCTTGTTCGATCACTCTAGATAGAATCGTTTTTGCAGATGAACCACTCCAATCAATGGTATCGATTCCCCACATAATTAATCGGTACCCATGCTCATGAAGCAGCGTTACCTGTTGATCGTTGATAGAACCATACGGCGGTCGGAACAAATCCGTGTCGGCCCCTGTAATTTTCTCAATTTCCATCGTTGTAGATTGGATGCTTTCAATCAATTGCTTGTCTGTAAGACCAGGTAACTTGCTATGATCCCAGCTATGGTTACCAATTGCATGGCCTTCTTTATAAATTTGTTTCAATAGTTTAGAATAAGCCCTGGCTTCCTTGCCAATAACAAAGAAGGTGGCCTTCACACTTTTTTCCCTTAATATCTCTAAAATGTGCGGAGTATAGATGTCTTCTGGTCCATCGTCAAAGGTAAGAGCCATTCTTTTTTTACTGGTGTCACCAATATAAATCATTCCGCTAGATCCTTTCATAGAACGTGAATGATTGGTTAGCTGCATACACATAATTATCATTTACTCATATTTTTATTTGTCAAGCTCCAAGTGGTTTCTTAGTTTTTGAGACAGTGTATGAAGTTCTTCTTCATCTGGTACATAATTGTATTTTCCATCCACTTTCTTGCCTTCACCTTTAATGTGGTGCTGTTCGACATTATTGATGGCGTTTTTATATGTGGATTGAATATTCCACATGTCATCTAACGTTAAATTCGTTTTCACATTGTCTTCAACGACTTCAAAAATATCGTTAAATTTCGTAATAGAGGATATGCTTGCCCCCTTGTTAATGACAGCTTCAATTACTTGACGCTGCCGCTGTTGACGGCCAAAGTCACCTTGTGGATCTTCATGCCTCATGCGAGCATAGCCCAATGCTTTTTCACCATCCAAAGAGAGTGTACCTTTCGGATAATGCACATCATGAAAAGTGAAATCGAGATCATTATTTACTTCTATCCCTCCCACTGCATCAACAGCATCTATAAAACTATCCATATTGACCTTTACAAAATAATCAACAGGGACATCTAAGAAGTTTTCGACAGTACTAATCATTGTTTGACTACCACCAATGGCATGGGCGTGGCTAATTTTCTCTTTCGTTCTATTACCTCTTATGTCAGTATACGTATCCCGAGGAATGCTTACCATTTTTACTGATTCGGTATGCGGATTAATCGTTAATAAAACTAATGTATCAGCCCGGCGGAGGTCTTCACGACTTTGTAGATCATCAACCCCCATTAGTAAGACAGAAATGGGATCACCATCTTTGAAATTAATTTCTTCTAGCCGTTTCTCAGATTTCACGCGGTCAAGATCTTCTTGAATATTTGCTGTAGTTGAGGCTACTGCTTGCCAGATGTAACCCCCTCCACCCATAACTAATACTCCAATTGTTACTATAATAAAAAGTACTATTTTCTTTCTCTTTTCCGTTTCCATTATGGTACCTCCTAGCATTTCATTTCTCATCTATCCCAACTAGAGAAACATTAATGCCGTAAAATCCCAAAAAGAATTGAGCATTTTGTTGTTACAAATAAATAGCTACCAAACTATGCTGCACGTTCAGAATCCGTTTTATAATCTCTGCCTGTTCGAGAAACTTTATTCCAATCTTTGTTAAAGAAATAATTAATCGTTCCGTATATTACCACATACATAAGAACAAAACGATAGACAAACACATCTAAAAGAATGGTTGTAAATAATGAATACATATCCTTCTTTTGAAACTTAAATCCGTAATACCTATTCAACCCAATCGCTGCTAAATCATACACAGCACCAAATACAAAAAGGTAGGACAAATAGAATAAAGTATAGTATAAATAGGAATCAGGCGGATTATAGATAGCGTAAAATACAAAAAAGACTGTCATAACAAAAGCAGAGACGATCCCTATTAAAAATGATTCCATGATATAGAAAAACGAGACTGCTTTCGTAAATAAAGTTTTCGAAAAGAAAGACCCAAAATGGACGACACAATCAATGTACGCTTTTTGCCAGCGTACGCGTTGTTTGAAAAAATCCTTAAAGGTTTCAGGCAGCTCTGTATAAGAAATGGCTTCCTTTATATGAACAACTTTTTTGTTGACATGTTTGGATATGTACTCATGCATCTTTAATGTAATGTCAATGTCTTCTCCTACCGTTGATCGATACCCTCCTACGTCAATAAGTGCTTGTTTTCTAAAAATACCGAACGCTCCTGATATGATCGCTAAAGCATGAAAGCGTGCCAATGATATTTTTGTAATATAGAATGCTTTTAGAAAATCAAACATCTGTAAACGTAATAGTATGTTTGTATGAAGTAAAGACAGACGGCTCAAAGGTTTAGATGTTTTGGTTTGCAATACATGCACCATTCCACCTGCAGCAACAACATCTTTATCTTCAAATGTTTCATTAACCTTTGGCAAGGCACGTTCTGTCAAAACGGTATCAGCGTCCAACGTGACAACCAAACTCTCGCCAGCGTATTCAATACCCGCATTTAACGCATCCGCTTTTCCTCCATTTGATTTATCTATAACGTATATATGCGGATACAGCTCAGATTGATAAACATTTTTCACCCATTTATGCTTTAATTTTTTGAGCGGAGATCTAGAACTCGGTTTCAACTTTAAAAACTTGTTCAAAAGATACATGGTTCGATCCGTTGAACCGTCATTGATATAAACAACCTCAAACTTTGAATACGATAATGATTTCATATTTTCAAGGGACGTCTCAATAATTCCTTCTTCATTGTAACAGGGGACTAGTATACTAATTCCCTTTTCTTTTTCCAGTTTTCGCTGCACCCCTTCATCTTTTGTTCGAAACCAGGGTAAACAATGGACTAAATGAAGTAACGGAAAAATAACCCCCAATATGAAGAAAAGCCCAAGTGCAATTTCTACATAATCTTTCCATTTATCTTTATTTTTTGCATCCCAAAATCCTTCTCGTCGTTCATCAGCAATTCCATTAATCGTACCGTCTTCTTTATTTAAGTCGAGGGCTTGAATCCCTCCGAAGTAGACCGGCAAAGTCCTTGTTTCATGCTGGTACCCTTTTTTTATCACATCTACCAGCGTTTCATCATTAAAACCGTCCTCTATATACAGGTTTTCATCTTGTCCAAAGAACCGCTTAGCTTCTACAGCGTCCTCCAGTGATTCATCAAAATAGAAATGCCTGGCTAACACTTGTGCCATAACAGGTGGAATTCGGTTTCCTCCGGGGCTTCCGATCCCCATAACTCTGTCATCATTCATATATATTGATGGAGCTGTTAAACTTCTTGAGCGCTTGCCAGGTTCATAACGGTTCGGTGATTCGCTGTTTTCACTGAAATATTCAATGGAATTATTCATAAAAAAACCAGCTGTATACTCTCCTGAACCGAAAAAATTACTTAGCGTATTGGTTGCAGATACGACCATTCCATCCGGATCTACAATGACGAAATGTGTCGTGTCTGTATGTTCGTCGTCGACATGTTCCTCATCATTCCCTGTTTCCCGGGATGGATTTGAAGGAGAGATTTGCTCAGCCAGATTGTCGATATGTTCATCGCTGGTAAGCTCATCCACGTCCACATCAGAAAAACTCGGATCACCGACTTTTGTTATTCGATCATGTTTTGTTGCTTTTGAGATTTCTGTCATTAAGTGGGTGAATTGACCTTCCTCCCCTTTTGTTTCAGCTATATTTAATTTTTCAGCAAGCAGTAACGACTGAACGACTGATACTCCGGCAAGCGGCGGACTGCCAGAATAAATGGTCCCTTCTTGTAATTCACCTTTCACCGGCTCTGTGATGTTAACTTCATATCCTTCCAGCTCTTCTTCATCCAGATACGGAACAGCTTCCGTTACTTGCTTACTGATTTCACCATCATAAAAAGCGCTCGGACCGTTTTCTTTAATTTTTGTCAAAGTTTCGGCTAGTTCCTGCTGCTTTAACGTCTCTCCTGGCTCAATTGCTTCTCCATCAGGAAAGAAATGCGGCATATCTTTGACCGGCAGACGGAAAGAAGCGGCCGTAAGACGTTCCCATAATAGGTAATCCACTTCAAATCCATCTTCGGCAAGAGAAATGGCAGGGGAAACAAGGTGCTCAAACGGGGTTAACCCATGATCCTGATGGATTTTTTCCAGTCCTTTTACGAGACTGGGGACACCGGATACTTTATCACCCTGCTCTTCATCCGAAGGAGCGGTTACCCGGTAGTCATAAACTATCGGTTCTTTTTCGTCTGGCGGTAGAAGCAACATTTCCCCGCCCCCGCCAATGCCGGATCCAAACGGTTCTACCACTCCCAGCGCATAGGAAACGGCAATGGCAGCATCAACGGCATTGCCGCCATTTTCAAGGACTTCCATACCCACTTCCACTGCCTCAGGGTGGGAAGCACTTACGCCATAATTGTCATATGTATCATCTGAATTAGTCTGGGCACTTTCTTCACTTGATACTGAACTTGGCCCTAGAACAAATCCATTTAAAATCAAACATAACGAAAGTAACTTTTTTAACAAGAATAGTTCACCTCCATCTCAGTGGGTGTATGAAAAATTTATACACAGCCACAGAATACCTTACCAAATAAAAAAAGGTTAAAGGTCTATTTAAAATAGGTGTAATACAAAATTTTATGACTTGTTACAATTGAAAAACAGGGGAAATAAAGTATAAAAATAATTATTGTTAGTGTTTTGAAAAAAGCTCAATCAAGCAGCCCCCTCACACCCGGATGTATGAGTCATAGATGTTAAGATAAATGATATATAAAGGACAGCATTGAGACAAAAAGAAAAAGACAGTAATCGTTTTATCCATTACTGTCTTTTCGTTTTTTCGGTTTTGTTTAGCACTCCATCCCATTCATCAATTTCTGGCTCTTCTTTGTTTTTAATCCTGAGGTGATATGCTCACATTCCGTTCACTCATTGACTGATTTTACCTCTTGTTCTTCAATTTGCTGTAGCTGTTCTTCCATTACTGCTCGTTCTACAATATCTAATGTTTGTTCATGTTTAAGGACATCCATTAACATGATCATTCCCCCTAAAAAAGCAAACGGCATCAAAGCTTTAATTATTTTCACAATTATCACCCCCGTATTATTAGCATCTCACGTTCCACTTCAACAGTAAAGCCGTAAAATTACCGCTTGCCAGGATGGTATTCAGTTTTTATTGTTCGTTAGTTGGTTGTTGTTCATTAGTTGGCTGCTGTTCATTAGTTGGCTGCTGTTCATTAGTCGGCTGCTGTTCGTTAGTCGGCTGCTGTTCGTTAGTCGGCTGCTGTTCGTTAGTCGGCTGCTGTTCGTTAGTTGGCTGCTGTTCGTTAGTCGGCTGCTGTTCGTTAGTCGGCTGCTGTTCGTTAGTTGGCTGCTGTTCGTTAGTCGGCTGCTGTTCGTTAGTTGGCTGCTGTTCGTTAGTCGGCTGCTGTTCGTTAGTCGGCTGCTGTTCGTTAGTTCCTTGTTTATTTGTTGTCTTTCCTTCAACTACTTCAGAATGATCTACTTCAAAAATCAGCTTTCCATCTTCTTCATACCAATTCGCATCAGATGACGTCTCTTTTGTGAGCTGACTGAAAATCTGGTTTTCATGATATGCAGCTAACGGCCCTCCTAGAGGCTTAGGTTGCCCCTCATAAATTCGATATGGATGAAAAACAAGCTTTGCCTGGCCATCTTTTGAAAGTTGATAATTAGCAGCCACAGTATTTCTCGTTCGGGACCAGCCTTGATCAAAAATGAAATTACCTAAGCTATACATGATTAACGTATCATTGTACACATCTGCTGATAACAAAACGTGTGGGTGATGGCCCATGATAATATCCGCACCAGCGTCCGCAATCCCTTTCGCCATTTCTCTTTGACGCGGATGGGTGTTGCTATCATATTCTTGTCCCCAATGCATATGAACAACAACAAGATCTGCATTTTTGTCTGCTTCTTTTACTAAAGGGATAAATAAACTTGGATCAGCAGGTAAAATACCTCCTCTACCTTCATTTGCAATATCCCCTTCTGCAAAAACATCACTGAACCCTAAAGTTGCTACTTTTAACCCGTTTTTTTCTTCATAGTGTATTTTTTCTGCTTGTTCCAGGGTCTCTCCAGCACCGGCAAAACCTATATTATTAGATTCAAGTGTCTGGACAGTATCTACAATCCCTTTTTGGCCATAATCAAACATATGCTTATTCGCCAAGTTAACATTTGTAAAGTGATTTTTTTCTAAAGCTTCAACGGCTTTTTCATCCGTTTCAAATACAATTTCTTTTTCTGCTTCTGGTTCATCTTCTCCAAGCAGAACAGGATTGTAAAAGTTTCCAGTGACGTAGTCCGATTGTTGAAATAGCGGTTTGACATGTTCAAATAAATAATCATAACCATGTTGGTCGGTTACTTCTTTTACATATCTGCCAAACATCATGTCACCAACCATCGATGCTGTAAGTAATGAATCGTTTTCTTCGTCGGCTAATACACTTTCTTGTGAATCTAACATTGGTGATGTAAATACAAAGATAAATATAAGCATAAGAATAGTAGCCAACATTGTATGTTTCGTTTTGACTTTCTTATGTTTTTTAATAAACTTTAGAAACTTTTCTTGAAAAGATAATTTTTTTGTCATTGACTTCACCCTAAAACATATAGTAAACGGCCATGATTCCAAACGTAATACCGCTCAGTAATAAAGTACTTCCCACAGTAGGGACGACCCCCTGCTTTTGTATTGTGTTTGCAATCAAACCAGGAACAATTACGCCTATCCCTCGTAATTCATGTATTTCAAAAGGAAAAACGGGATAAAAGAAATCACATACCGTTTTTAAAATAATTCCTGTTGTTAGCATTGCCGCGAATTTCCGCCGCCCATATAAAATCGTCATTTTTCCTATGGCATAAACGACGATAAAATACGTGAGAAAGCTAATAAGTAATACGATTCCTATGAATACAAATTGATCAAAAATTAAAGCAAGATACCCGGGTACAATGAGCCCGGCAGGCAGTACGCCTGTTTTTTCTGCATATATTAGACTTAAAACAATTCCTACGACTAGTGATATATATAAATCTGCTCCAAACAATGTTTTTCCTCCTACCTAGCTGACAAATGCAATTCGTTTCTGTTTTTCTTCTTCAAATCGTTCAATTAGTGGTTCTCCCGCACCATGAATGTTACCCACTCCATACAGAACCGTATCTTCCAGGTATGGGTGGAGGTTATTGAAAATTTCATCGGTTTCATAGTGTTCAAGATTTAACAATTTTTTTGTTGGAATATTCCCGGCCTCATATTCGTCTACGATGGGACCAGTTGTTTCTCCGATTAATACCAATGCCTTCGTCTCAATATAAGGCAACACATCAATAGCAAATTGTTCTGTTCGATCTACGCGATCCTCACGACAATTCATAATTACAACAGAATTGTGTGTAGGGTAGCCGAGCTGCTTGATCCGTTCCCAAATATTCAGAGTAGAAGATGCGTCATTAGCAGCAAATCCATTAACAAAATAAGATGGCTGCTTAAGGTCTCCAAACTGGCTGATTCTCATTGCTCCTGGGTCTGGCGGTGCGTTTAACATTCCTTGTTTTGCAGTCTCTTCATCGATGCCAAGCGCCTCTGCTACTGCCATCGCTAAAGCTGCATTTTGTGGAAACACCATGAAATCAAACTTTCTTAAAAACTCCTCTGATATTTTAGATTCATCAGCAACAATAACCTTTGTATTTCTTTTTTCAGCTATCTCTCTGTAATAATCGACATATGGACTCTCCGACACGATGAGATGACCATTATAAGGAATTGTTGCTGTGAATGCTTCTGCTACTTCATCAAGGGTAGGACCCATCACGTCCATATGATCTTCCAGAACATTTACGATAACTCCAATATTAGCTTGAAGCATTTCTTCCTGGAAAATCACCTGGTAATCAGGGTTTACAGCCATACACTCACTAACCAGTGCTTCTGTTTCCAGATCAGCCGCTTCTTTTACTACCTCTTTTTGTTCACGAATGTTCGGCCCTTCAGGACGACGCTTAATCGGTTTCTCCTCATCTTGAAACCAATAAATCATTCTGGCAGAAGTTCCTGTTGTTTTTCCTACTGTTTTCTTATCTGCCTCTTTCAGCACCCCTGTAGTAAGACGCGTAACCGTAGATTTACCTCTGATTCCATTAATATTAACGCGAATTGGAATCGAATCAATGTTACGTAAATGCCTTCTCTTTTCAATGATTCCAAGCGTTAAAACAACGGCGACAAACAATGCAATCATTACAATCATTAGAATCATCGAATGTTCACCTCAAATTTCTTTCGCAAAAGTTTCTCCTCCTCTTTAGCCATCAACAGAGCTCCTTTCAAAATATTCGTGAACTGCGTAAAAAGATCTTACACATGAATAGTAACTGAACTCTCTACATTACTTAATCAGACTTTCTTACAGAATAAAGTTTTCTGAAAATTATTAACAATTGGGTATTTCCGATACGCTTTATATTACAAAAAGATTACAATTTAATATAAAATTAACAAATGGGTTCCTATTGTTCTATTCAGTGTACACGCGGATTTTATTATATTCCGACAGAAATCATGCATTATAATTGTATTCGTATAAAACTTTGACAAGTTAACCTTTCTTATAAAATTTTTCGTTTCTTTTACACGCGACATTACTTTTGTAGTTCTATATAACCATTCCATTTTGCTCAGCATAAATATTAAATAAACTTTTTTACAAAAATTTAATATAGTAATGTTGCATATGCAGAATGTATTTCCAAAACTTTATACATAAAAAAACCAACCGTGAAGAGGAAAGATGATCACGGTTGGTTTCTTTTACCTAGATAGTGAACATTAAAAGAGGGTTGTCTTAAAATTACGATTATTGATCTACATTTGAGGAGCGGTTATTCTGTCATTCGCCTTCCAGCTATTAATCGCTCAATCCAGTATTGATCTGTATTCATATCAGTGATATCCACTTTTCCATCTATCACGGAAGCAAACTTGCCTTCTCCAAGGTAAATAGCAGTGAGCTCTGGAGTTTCTCCGTTATTTTCTCCGGCAAAGAACATCAGGTCTCCACGCTCGAGCTCTTCGATATGAATCTCCTCTCCGCTTTGGCGAAGTGATTCCATAGTTGTCGGCAAGGTAATACCGGAACCTTCTTCAAAGAGCTGATGAATAAATTCAGTAGAGGTTCCTTCATATGCGTCGCCATTGTATGCTTCAGCAAGCTGTGCTTCCCTGTTTTCTTCCTGAGGTCTTTCATAAGTTCTGCTTCCCTCATATCGCGGGGGCCAATATGAGCTTGTGGTTAGGTCGATAACGGCTATGCCATAAGACTGGGTGGCAACAATAATTTGATTGTTGCCGATATACACCGCAGGGATCAAACTGGATCCTTCAAAGAACATCAGGTCTCCGCGTTCAATTTCCTCTCTGGATATTTCAGTCCCTTCCTGCCATTGCTCTTTTCCATAGCGCGGCAAATCAATATTCAAGCCTTTTTTGTATACATACTGGACGAAGCCGCCCGTGTCAAAACCTTCTTCCGGTGAAGCTCCTCCGAGCTCATACTCCGTACCAAGAAGCTGAGAGGCTTCCAATATCGCTTCATTATCATATGGAATGGTTAAATCATTAAAGCGTTTTACTCCGGTAAAATGCTCCTTCCAATACCCATTCATATACGAAATGGTTGTTTCTCCTTCTTCTCCCGTGGCATGGATGACGTGATCATCCCCGAGGTAAATGGCGGTATGAGAGATTCCTTCCTGCCATGTTCCGGAAAAATAGAGAACATCTCCCGGTTTGATATGATTATCGAGTTCCATAGAATTTATATCTGTCCCGGCCTCTAAGATGGTTTCGCCAACCTCCCATTGTTTGTAACTGATCCGCGGCAGATATACCCCCAATGCATTTTGAAATACGGTTTGAATAAAAAAGGAACAATCAAACCCCTCGAGGGTACTGCCTGTCATAACATACGGGGTTCCCATATACTTCACTGCTTCTTGTATCAACGGATTTTCATGATCTTGATAGGTGGCTGGATTGGATTTTTTCAATAATTCATCTGTATAGCGGACAGCCCCAGCATACCTTTCATCATAATACGTGTGATAATCTAAATGCCGTTCTTTCACTCCGGAGGAGGATGCGATAATAAACTGGCGGTCTCCCGTGTAAATACCGGCAATCAATCCTTGACTGCCTTCAAAAAAGACGACATCTCCTGGCTGCAGCTCGTCCTGACTGATTTTTTCTCCGGCATCATACAATCCGCCAGGCTGTTTAGACAGCCAGCTCCCGGTTGCCTCTTGATACACATAGTGTACGAAGGTGCCCGTACTAAATCCGTCTTCAGGGTCCTCGCCCTTCTCATTATAAGGACTTCCAATGAGAGCTTTTGCCTCCTTGACAATGTCATTGTCCGGTGGCTCCGGTTGCAGACTTTCTTCTGTGTATCGTTTGGCACCAACATACGCGTTAGACCAGTAATCGCTCGTCTCCATGTTTCTTTCGGAAATACCTTCGCTTGTTACGATAATGAACCGGCCGTTATCGATATATATCCCCGACATCAAGTAGGTGCCTTGAAAAAACACGACATCCCCGGGCTGTAAATGCTCCTGTTCGACACTCTCGCCAAGGAGCCATTGATCACTGGCAGACCGCGGCAGTGAAAGATTCTTTGATTCGGTATAAATAAATTGTACAAGCTCTGAGGTAATAAAATCTTCATGATTTTCTCCGACACGATCAAGAGCCAATTGCGCGGCAGGATCATCAACAGTGAAATCTTCCTCCGAATACCGCTTGGCCCCAACGTAAACATCGGACCAGTATTTACTTGTGTCAAGATTTCGTTCTGTGATGCCATCACTAGTAACAATGACAAAACGTCCGTTCTCGATATAGACACCGGACATTAACGATGAGCCCTGGAAAAAAACAACATCTCCGGCCTGTAAATCATCCCTTTCTACTTCCGTTCCCAACTCTTTTTGTTTTTGAGCGAAGCGAGGGAGATATATGCCTTTGGATTCCTCAAATATATACTGGACAAGTTCTGACGTAATAAAATGTTGGTTATTTGGGCCGACCATTTCAATAGCCAACTTTGCCGCAGCATCCTCTTCTTCCTGAGCAAACGTGGTATCGGTCGTAAATAACATCAACAGAACGATGATGAAGGCGAGGAACTTTTGCATGCATACCACTCCTTTTTTTTATTTCTAAATTTTTAAATGACCTCGAATAAAATCATACATCCATAAATTCCTAAAGAATATATGAATCACGCTCTTCATACCATAACGATAAGATAGAACTATACTAAAGAAAGATATGAATTGGACAATAAATCCTGATTTTTTGAAGGAAAACCTAAAAGAACATAATAAATAAATCTTATAAACTAAAACTATAAACCTAAAATAATCCTTTGTATTTATAATAGTTTCTCCTAATAAATTAACTGATATTTCAGAAAAATCACTCTTTTATGTTATATAACTATTCCAATTTCATAAAAGCCAGCATATTCTAGAAAAAAGGATGTTTGACATGAATAGTACAAAAAAATGGCGGTGCTCTCTTTTCATTACTGCTTCTTTATTGTTGATACCATTTAGCTTTTTATCCGAAGCAAGCACCGATTACTACGATTCTTACGAAGACTTAGCAGAACATGAAGTGTTGAATGAAGATTATGAAATAAACTACGAAGAACTGAACAGCGATATATCCGTTCTCGCTATCCACGGCGGCGGGATTGAACCGGGAACTTCCGAAGTGGCAAAAGGGGTGGCCCAACAAGTAAATTACTCCTATTATTTATTTGAAGGGATAAAGCCATCGAACAACTTAATCTTGCATATTAACTCTAAGGACTTTGATGAACCGATAGGACGAGAAATGGCACAAAATTCTGTAAGCGTTTTAACCATTCATGGATATCATGAAGACGATTCCATTGCTTATTTAGGCGGGCGAAATCGAGATTATAAGGAAAAGATACGACACTCTCTTCAAAAGCGTGGCTTTCATGTTGAAAATGCACCAGATGAAATAGCAGGAATGAGCAAAAAAAACATCGTTAACGATAATCAGCTAAAAAAGGGTGTCCAGTTAGAATTAACTGCAGGATTACGTAAAACTTTTTTTGAAAACGATGACTGGTCGCGAAAAAACCGTGAAAACACCACTGACGTCTATGATCAATTTATTGACGGCCTAAAGGAAGCTACTGAGTCTTATAACGATACGCTTAAATAATCTAAACGATAACAAAGCTGTTACTAACGGCAAAGCACATGGGTGAGTGAAAAATGATCTATTATAGAGAAAACGTTCCTAAAGCATTAAAAAAACTTGGCTTACCGCCAAGTCCAAATGGCGGAAGTCGTAGTTTTGCTTATACTTTGATCCTTTAACAAAGTTAAACATTTCTAAAGTATAAAAATATCACCGTATCTTCTTTGAGAAGATACGGCCTTATCACACTCTGTTGATTGCCCTGCTTAGAGCATAAGCATAATCATAAAATTCTTGTACTGTATTGACCCGATTCGACCTGGAAAGATCACCGTTTTTAAAAAAAGCTTGCCTCTGCGCTGTGCTTATTTCTATTTGAACTCCCTTTCCAATTGAATTCCTGTTACAAATGTTATCAGGATCCGTTCCGTCGGCATTATCAGGCGCTTCACTAACCGAAAACCCCGAACTTTTTAATTCTTCTTTAACGAGTCTTATCAATTCTTCATCTAATCCTCCAACATACGTATGCTTTATATCCGTTTCTGCATAACCGTGTAATGCAACGGTGCGAGAGCTGAATGATACCATATTAACAGCTTTCGGTTCATCAAAACGGGTCGCCGTAATATGAAGGTCATAATTTCCAGTTGATTTGATTCCATCAAATCGATAGTATGAAAAATTATTAATTTTCCCCACATACTCTGTTAATTCAGAGGTTCCAGGTTCAATCCCGCCTCCATGTATAGCAAGAATAAGAACATTGGGAGAGGTTATAATTTCATAATCTTCTCCTTCAACCTCATTGTCAGCCAATTCTTCATAGTTCTTGTATTTATCTGCCAAGAGTAATGCCCTCCTAATGAATTAGTAATATTGTTCAGCATTTTTTCATCATAATATCTTGTCTTCTCCCTTTTTAAAGCGTTTTCGTATTAGTTACTTCGTTAGTGGAAAATCAGGTTAAATACTTTCATATTATATACAATGAGTTTCTTTTGTGGGTAGTGAATTCACCTATAACTTCTCACTTTACAATGGAAAGACATGAATAAATGAGAAACCTATACAATTTTTGTGATTACTGATGAAATGGAAAAATGGTACAAGAATAAGGAGAGGAGAAAAGCTGCTGACATGCTGAATCCTATCCTGATCTAGAGAAGGATAAGAAAGTTTACTATATTATAATGATAATTTCAACTTTGAAGCTATATCGAAAACAGACAACAAGGAAGGCCAGAAATCGGGTTGACGCTTCCCGTCTTTCTGACCTTTATAATTTTACCAGGCAACTATTCACATTCTGTAGATTCTATAGTATGTTGTTCAGGCAAAGATTCCCAAATACTTGTATCAGCCGTTTCAATAGAATCGTCAGCTGCTGCTTCTATAACGGCCATCATAGCTTCTACTGCTTGTTCAATTTGAACGTCACTATATTTCTGCTCTAAAATCGAAACTTTATTCAGCGAATCAGATAATCCTCTACCTTCATAAAGAAGCGTTGGAATGCCGTAATTCGCTGCAAGGTTATTTCTGGCAATAGAAGTATACGTGTTGTCGCTATCGTAGTATGCTAAATTACTGTAATCTTTAGGTTCTATTGCTTCATACAAAACAGCTCCGATTTTTTTAGAATTTTCTAGCACTTCTTCTGTTACATCGTCATTTGTCGGGTAAAGCATTGCTCCAGAAACAAGCTCTCCATCGTCAGTGGCTCGATTGGCAATTTGGTGGTGAAAATCAATGGCGTAATCAATGTCATATTGTTGAAGGACATTTTCGTGCAGCGCCCTTGATTCAGGTTGGGATAATGAGTTATGGGTTCGATTTATATTAATACCATTAGCATTATTTCGAGTTTGTACACCGTTTCTGTACAAATTAGAAGTATCCCAATCTACATCTCCTTCTGCGCCATCAGGATTTAACCGTGGGACAATAAGAATGTTTACCTGGTCCATCAAATTACTTACTTCATTACTGTCATTTGATAATTGGCTAATAACCTCCAGAGCAGATTCCGTAACTAGTGGTTCATTACCATGCTGTTGAGTTAAAAATAATACGGTTGGTTTATTTGTGTCCTCAAGATCATTTCCAACCTTCACAAGATGAAGTTCACGTCCTTTTACAGATTCTCCGATTACTTCTACAGAAATGTGTTCTGCTTTTCGATCAACGTCCTCTAAAAAGCTAGCCATCTCTTTGTGTCCTGTTAAACTTTCGATTTTTAAAAGTTCAGAATCTTCTTTACCATGGGCCATTACTGACTCGGATAAGGATGCCGTTGCCAACAGAAATAAAAACAATACTGTGACGATACCGGTTTCTTTCGTTTTCCTCATCATGTTTATTCCTCCCATTTATTAGTAGAATTATGTAACTAAATTCAAACATAAAATAGAAATACCTTCCAAAAATATCAAAAATGAATCGAATGGCTTATTTATTTTCTTAAATGGGATAGTGTGAAAAAAACGTAGATTTAAACACCTATAAATTACCGAAAACGTATTCGATGCAACTAAATGATTATGTATACGGACTATTTTATTAAGGATTTCAACCTATATTGTCCAAAAAATACATTTTTATGATATTTATAACAAAACGTTTGTACTACAAAGTATTTTCAGGTAAGATTAAAGTAATGGTACAATATAACAATATGAAACGTTGCTGCTAACAAAGGAGAAAGTAAATGTACATGCTGCCGAAACGAATATAAGAATAAAAGAGGAGGATAAAAGTTGGATGAGGAGAAAAGGTTTAGCAATAAAAACCAGAAAAAACATGAAGCAAATATATACAAGGTAAATTATACATATAAGGGGAAGCGCGAATATAAAGTATTTAAGGCAGAAAGTGCCGGTCAAGCGGAAGAAAACATGTTTTCTTTAAATAAAAAAGTTAGAAACATTCATGCAGAAATTATAGATGGAAAAAAAGAAATATAATAAAGTTTCTACTCAACAGTCTTATGTCTTATTAAACCCTCTTTGTTTTAATATCACCTCTATCATAAAAAATGGCATTAGTATCTGAATAAAAAAATCGAAAAATTAAAAGATAAAAGGGATAGTAACAGGGGCTCAAATCAATCATGAATTGAAAATGGAGGAATCTATGAAAGTTGGAAAGTATTTATTTTCTTTTTTTTTGGTTATTTTCATATATATGCCTGTTACATCAGCAGGTTCGAACCCTTTTTCTGATGTAACAGAAGACTTTTGGGCAGAGGAGGAAATTGAATTTTTAGCAGAAAAAGGCATTATTTCAGGTTACGATGATGGTACTTTTCGACCGAATGAATCTGTTATTCGCAGCCAGGCAGCTTCCATGATTGTTGAAGCATTAGGTTTAGACACAACTGACCGGCCGCCATCTGATTTTTCAGATATTGATGAAAACTTTCATGCTTATAAAATGGCTGCAACCGTTCAGGATGAAGGCATCATTACAGGGCGAGATGGAGCGTTTATGCCGAATGATACCCTGACAAGAGGACAGATGGCAGCAGTTTTGAATCGCTCTTTTGACTTCTCAAATGGACAAGTTTATTTTGCGGATATCAATGAAGATTATGTTTTTTATCAAGACATTGCAAATATTGCAAAAGCCCGTGTGACAACAGGGTATGAGAAAGGTAATACTTTCCGGCCGAATGGTAATACCACACGTGCTCAGTTTTCTGTCTTCCTTGCTCGTGCGTTGGACGATTCATCACCTGCTTTTTCTAATATTGATTCTGCTGCTTATTTAGCACTTGAAAGTGTCGGAGAAAATCATGAAGATTTTATTACCTCAGAACTTGTACAATTTATTTATACCGAATCAAAGAACCTTTCACTGCCGCGGTCTGCCAGTGATCAATGGCTCCTTGGCGAGAGTGTCGAACAGGAGCATTCACAGCCCGGGGATGTCGTGTTTTTTCAAGGCACCTACTTGATGTCGGGGATATATATCGATAACGGCCGGTTCATTATCGTAACAAGCGAAGGTATTTCCGAAAGAAACATGGAGACGAGCGATTACTGGTCTAACGCGTATGTTGGTGCCAAACGATACACAGAAGAAAGTCTGCAACCGGAGCCACCGGACAATGACATTGTCAAGGAGGCAAAAGCTCTCATTGGAAGTCCTTATAATGAGAAGGGCGAGGACCCTGAAGACGGATTTAGTACGGGCACCTTCGTACACTATGTGTATCAAGAGGCAACCGGGAGCTGGCTGTCTAAACAGCCTGGCGGATTGTATGATGCCGGAGAAAAAATCAGTCAGGACGAGCTGCAGCCAGGAGATGTCGTCTTTTTTGAAGGCAGTCAAGGATTGATTGCCGGTATTTACACGGGAGACCGCCAGTTTATTATCGCATCCTCCTCCGGAGTGAAAGAACGGCATTTAGATTATCACACGTATTATGATGAAAGGTATGCTGGGGCTGTCCGCTATACAGATGAATTATTGAAAAAATCCAATCCAGCCACCTATCAAGATCATGAAAATCCGTTGATACAAGAAGCAGTGAAGTATATGGGAACCCCGTATGTTATGACAGGCAGTACCCTCGAGGGGTTTGATTGTTCCTTTTTTATTCAAACCGTATTTCAAAATGCATTGGGGGTATATCTGCCGCGGATCAGTTACAAACAATGGGAGGTTGGCGAAACCATCTTAGAGGCCGGGACAGATATAAATTCTATGGAACTCGATAATCATATCAAACCGGGAGATGTTCTCTATTTTTCCGGAACATGGCAGGAAGGAATCTCTCATACCGCCATTTACCTCGGGGATGATCACGTCATCCATGCCACGGGAGAAGAAGGAGAAACAACCATTTCGTATATGAATGGGTATTGGAAGGAGCATTTTACCGGAGTAAAACGCTTTAATGATTTAACCATTCCATATGATAATGAAGCGATATTGGAAGCCTCTCAGCTTCTTGGTACGGAGTATGAGCTCGGAGGAGCTTCACCGGAAGAAGGTTTTGACACGGGCGGCTTCGTCCAGTATGTATACAAAAAAGGCTTGAATATTGATTTGCCGCGCTATGGAAAAGAGCAATGGCAGGAAGGGACTGAAATATCCAGAGAGGAAATTGAACGCGGAGACCTGATGTTCTTTGAAGGATCCAGTTTGATCCCTGCGGTGTATATCGGCAACAATCAAATTATTGTTGCCACCCAGTCTTATGGCGTAGCCGTTATCGACCTAACCACAAGCTCATATTGGCCCCCGCGATATGAGGGAAGCAGAACTTATGAAAGACCTCAGGAAGAAAAAATAAGGTAAGGAATTTTTTGAGCGGAAAAAAAGAACGGATAATCTAAAGAAAGTTTAAAAGGGCTAGATTAAAAAGTAATTGAAGAATAAAAAAGTGGGGCTTCTCAAGTTTATGAGATAGCCCCACTTTTTTGAAAATAAATCGTTAACATCTAATTCTTAAATGAAGGAAGAAGCCTTTATAGATCACTTTGACATCCAACTTCCCTGTCTACGTGGATCACTAATTCCATGCATTTTATTGTTTCTATAATCGATAACCAATCCCTGGACATTCCCAAAGTAATACGAGTTATCATAAAATTCAACATCAATCCCCAGATTTTCAGGATCCTTTAAAAATACAAAATCTTTCTCTGCTTTTAAAAC
Organism: Alteribacillus bidgolensis; assembly: GCF_002886255.1. NCBI lineage: Bacteria > Bacillati > Bacillota > Bacilli > Caryophanales > Bacillaceae > Alteribacillus > Alteribacillus bidgolensis. The sequence continues at coordinate 4,207,014 of NZ_KZ614149.1, read as the reverse complement.
GTCCTGATTAAATTCCAAAAACGTTCTAGGCTCTTCTACGGCTGCTTGAATAGGTTCATTAAATTTAATCATTTTCACTAGCTGTTGAGCAACCATTGACGTAATTCTTCTTCCTCCAGCGCTTCCAATACCGATGACGGGCTTTCCGTTTTTAGCTAATATTGTCGGTGACGTATAACTAAATGGACGTTTACCTGGTTCCGGCCGATTTGGAGAATGTTTGTTATTACTAAAGTTTTTTAATTGATTATTTAAGAAAAAGCCATTCACATACTCTCCCGATCCAAAAAAGTCACTGAGAGTATTTGTGACGGAGACCATCATCCCATTTTTATCAACTACTACAAAATGCGTGGTATTTCCATGATCTTCTATATCGGCGTCTGAATCCAAATTCGTTCGAAAATTTTCAGACTTATTCAAACTATTAATACTAGACGCGAGATCCTTGATATGATCTTGTGAAATCATTTCCTTGATTGGGACATCTGTGTAGTGAGGATCTCCAACCTTTTGTAAACGATCATGATAACTTCTTCTACTAATCATCCCCATCGTTGCCGAAAAATCTAAAGGGTTATTTTTAGTGTCTTCGATTTGGAGTGACTCGGCCATTTCTAAAGTTTGAATTAACATGACACCTCCAGAAGGCGGGGGCGGAGCTAACACATCATAGCCACCGAATTCACCTTTTAAAGGCTGTTTAACTTCCACATTGTACGATTTCAAATTTTTCTTATCTAATTCCTCTTCTTCATCGTTAATTTCAGTTGCAATGTCTCCGTTATAGAAGGCATCTGGTCCTTCTGTCTGGATTTCTTTTAACGTCTCCGCCAGTTGTTTTTGTGTTAATAGTTCTCCCTCTTCAATGGGTTCTCCACCGGGAAAGTAATGGTTTAAATCGGGTAAGCGATCAGCAGAGACTTCCAAACTTTCGTGAAGTGTTTCTGAAACAGTTATCCCATTTTTAGCCAAATTAATGGAAGGCTGAATTAGCTGTTCCATATTGGTGGTACCGAAATCTTCATGTACTTTGTACATTCCTTTAACAAAGCCTGGCACCCCGCTACCACTTGACGGTACTTTATCCGGTGCAGTTTCACGATAATCATAAACGACTGGTTCTTGGCCTCTGCCGGAGTGAATTAACATCGTTCCTCCTCCGCCAATTCCCGATCCATGCGGTTCAACAACACCTAAAGCAAACCCTACTGCGATAGCAGCATCAACAGCATTGCCGCCTTGTTCTAGTACGTTCATTCCTACCTCAGTAGCAATGGTACTATCAGAAGTTACACCATACGGGCCCTCCTGTTTACCCCATGGTTTTGTATTATTCAGGGTAAAATCATCATTCTCATATGTCAGCCGATCATCCATAACGCCGCTTTCTTTAATGGTAACGATTAAGAAAATAAGGAGAATCATACTTATCATAATAATATAGAAACGATTATCGTTATTCATGGTTACATAACACCAAATTTATTAAGGATTAATCCCATTAAAGTATCAGCAGGTGTCTTTTTCTTGTGACATTTATTGTTTTTTAAAACCCATTGGCTAAAAGTCCGTTTGGGTTGTGTTTGTTGTATTTTTTGATGGTATAAAATAGCTTCCATTTCTATTCCTCCTCAATTCATAGTAGGTAAAGTAATTAAGCCAATGGTTGAGAAATAATGAGCTGGCAGTTGTAGGGACCCTTGTTTTTGATTGATATTTGCAATCATTCCAGGCACCATACCCCCATAAGAACAATAACCCCCATATCAATCAATCTATCAACTGCCGCCGGAACCGACTATACTACAACACTATTATCTTAATATTACAAAACGATTAATATTAAGATAATAAATTTTAAATACTTTACAAAAGCTGTGTGATATTTATGTTTAAGTTGTTTACAATACATTTTTTACATTTTCGTGACAGAAAAGATCTTTTTAGTACGACACGCCTATTAGGTTACAACCCAAAAAGGATTTATCCCCATAATACTTTCTCACCATAATGTTTAGAATTTAACATTATTTCAAAAAAATGAGTTTGTCTTCCTGTTATTTTTACAAAAGTTTCCTTTATTTGATTAATTTATGCATTTAGACACCTCTTAAACGGCTTTTCTGTAGGAAATAATACCTTAACACCAGCCCAAACACCTATAAAATCGTCTCTAGAGTATAGAAAATCATGGAGGGAAAGATTGATGTTTACTTAAAAAGTGTTAATATTATGTCAAACCTATGGACGTGGATTGACGTGGATTAATGCACTTTTTTACCGGAATCCTCAGCGACTTCTGTCAGGTCTCCAGGTATCATTTTTTTGTGATTTTTAAATATCACAAAAAAATGTATTCGTTTTCACTAAATCTATAAGAATGTACCTTGTTCGGATCCCCAGTTTTATTTGATAATGTGACTTCTTGGTGATTTTTTCTTGGTGGGAGGTGAACGGTTCCTTGCTAAAAAACTTACTCTCGTTTTGTTTGATTATAATTGTTTTTTTTCTAGGGCCAAGTTCCGTATTTAGTGAGGAAAATACTCAGACTATTTCTGATGATACATATGACAATTATGGCGTAAGTGCTTCCCACCCTGAGGCAGTGGAAGTGGGTATGGAGGTACTGGAAAACGGAGGCAATGCCGTTGATGCTGCCATTGCCGTTTCTTATGCGCTGGGAGTGGTAGAACCGTTTGGATCCGGCATTGGCGGGGGTGGGGAAATGTTGCTTCTACCGCCCGATGAAAACGAACCGATTGTTTATGACTACCGGGTAACCGCTCCTTCGGATGAAGACCAGGGTAACAAAGTATCCGGTGTCCCCAGTCTCGTTAAAGGGCTGGAACATATCCATCAGGATTATGGGTTAACCCCGTTCGATCAGCTTGTTTCCCCTGCAATTTTGCTAGCTAAAGATGGATTTGAAGTGGATCACCTATTATGGGAACGTCTTACGGCCGCTTCTTATCGCCTGCCGGTAGAAGCTATGCCGCATTTCTTTCCTGATGGGGAAGCGATTGAGCCAGGAGAGACGTTAAAACAGGAGGAACTAGCCAAAACCTTAACTGAAATCAAAGAAAACGGTCCGAGCGCTTTTTATGACGGTGAAATCAGTAAGCAAGTAACGGAAGCTGTTCCATACCTCGACGAAGAAGAGCTGAAAGAATATGAAGTTGAGGTCACATATCCTGTGAAAGGAGAACTCAAGGACGGAACCATTTTTTCTGCCAGTCCGCCTCTTGCCGGAGTGTCAATCGTTCAGTCATTACTGCTTGCTGAAAAATTAAATATAGCTGAAACAAAGGAAAACAAAGGAGAATTTATCCACTTAATGACGGAGATTTCTAAAATAACAAAAAATGACCGAATAACAGAAATCGGTGATCCATCCTTTACTGATATGGATATCGATCAGCTCACCAGCGCTGAACATATCGATAACCTGGCCGACCAAATTTCTCCTTCCGATCCTTCTCGAGAAGCAGGGAATGATGAGGAACATGTCGACGACGAACATACAGACACGACACATTTTGTCATTATAGATCCAGATGGAATGGTCGTATCTGCAACCCATACATTAAGTAATTTCTTTGGTTCAGGAAAGTATACAGCTGGTTTTTTTATGAATAATTCCCTTGAAAATTTCAGTAATAACAGCGAATCACCAAACCGTTATGAACCTGGCAAGCGCTCAAGAAGTTTAACAGCTCCGACAATATATACCAATGATGAGAGAGTTATTGGAATCGGAAGTCCTGGAGGAAACCGAATTCCTTCTGTGATGGCACAAGTGTTAGCCAGACATTTCTATTTTGATGAATCACTTGAAGATGCTGTTAAAGCTAAACGGTTCTATGGAGAAAATAAAATCCTGTATGTAGAGGACGATTTTACTGAAGAAACATTGGTAGATGTTGTAAAAAAAGGATACGATTTGGAAACAAGGAATGTATCTGTCTACTTCGGCGGGATTCAAGCCCTCGACTTAAATAAAAAAGACGGTTCCATTAATGGAGTTGCTGATGGACGACGAGGCGGATTATGGGATACAAAAAATACTCTCGGGCTTTTACGGAATTTCTCAACCTTATACTTAGATGAACGAAAAAATGAAATGCTAAGGGCTGTCCAAATGGGAACAGAAAAGAGAAGGAAAACCCTGATTATTATCATAACAATAATTGGCGTGTGTATTTTAGGTGTAGTAGGCTGTGTAGGGAAAGCAGTAAAAGCAACTAGAAGAAATAAGTTTCAATGAGAGTTATCTGTAAAACGAAATTAACGCTATTTTTTCTCTTGTATGCTCCCACGCACTTTGTTACAGAATTCGCAGAACAATCGGGAAAAATTTGGATCATTAAATAAAAACATTTAAATGAAGAAGAAAAGAGTTATTGCATTAGAAGTGGAGGAGGAAGATGGAATATCCCCGTTTCACAGAAAATATTTCATTTTTGCTCTTTTTATTCCTTCTTGTAGAACTTATCCATTGACTTTTGCGTTGTGAACACGAAGTTTTTCTACCACTAGCTTTACAATAGCCATATAAACAAGAATCAGCAGTGCTGCACTGGATAAGGAGCTAGAGAGAAATGAACTCATTAAAATATTCTATAAAACACATGAGAGAACATAGGACACTCATAGTTTACAGACGAGTGAAGAATAAAAAGAAGCATTATGGGATAAACTGCCATAGCTAAATGACAGATATAAAACACCTGCTAGGCTGCTTTGACTCCAAACTCTTTTGGAGTAAGGCAGCCTAGTTTTTCTTGTATTCGCTCTTCATTATAGTGTTGAATATATTTTCTAATTCTAGAAACAACTTCTTATTATCTAAGGAATGATACGTACAATACTGAAATTCTTCTGTTTTCAAATGGGAATGGAAGGATTCAATTACCACGTTATCCCAACAGTTTCCATGCCTGGACATATTTACGATGAAGTGATGTTCCTTCAAATAACTTTGGTAGGCATAGGACGTGTATACACTCCCTTGATCGGTATGAACAATAATACCCTCTGGATGATTTCTCTTCTTTAATGCTTCCTCTAATGTCTCCTTCACTAACGATATCTGCTGATGCGAATACAACTTATAGGATACAACCTCATTATTATATAAATCCATAATGGTCGAGAGGTACAACGTTTCACTGCCATATTGAATATACGTATTGTCAGTAACCCATTTTTCGTTCGGTTTCGCAGCACGAAAATCACGGTTTAATACGTTAGGCGCTATAACCTCACTTTCCCCTTGAGATTTCCACTTCCGTTTTGGTTTTACCTTGCATTGGAGATGGTGCTTTTGCATCATTTTTTGCACGGTATTCCGATTTAACTTTACTTGATGTTGACGTTTTAAAATAGCTCGTATCTTTCGATGCCATTTCGGTAATTTGTTGATTTACAGACCTCTATAATCAAATCTTCATACTTATTCTTATATGTTACCGTCTCTTCTTTAACCCAACGATAATAAGTGGAAAGGGGTACCTTTAATACGTTCAATTACTTTGTTACCGTGTATTTTCTGCGTAGCTTTCCAACTAGATTCAGATCTATTCTTTTATCCACTCCTTTTAAATACTTTTTTAAGATCTCATTCTCCGTCTTCAAATGGGTGAGCTGACAATTTGTACGCTCTTCTTCTGTCTTACCCTCTGGTCCATGGCCATACATATATTGTTTTCCTATGGGTTGATCAAAACGATACATTTCTCCCGTTTTGTACCACTTCATCCATGTTTTCATTTGAGATACATTTTTATTTCATACTTCTCCATTATTTCCTGGTTTGTCCGTTTTCCACTCCGTTTGTCTTGAACAACCGCCCACTTTATTTCTTTAGAATAAACGTTTTTGCCCATGCAAAAACACCTCCGAGAAAGTACTTCATTGATTGTACCATTTCGAAGGTGTTTTATATTGTCCCATTATTTTAGGTTAGTCCAGGATATTATTCTGGCCTTTCAGTCCTTTTTCTTTGAACATCAAAAATTGCGCTTGTTAAACTATGCGCACCATCAGCATCATGTCCCAACTCCCAAAGCACCATCCCGCCAAATCCGTTAATAAGAGCAAGTTTGGTTTTCTTTATCACTGTTGTTTCTCCATTATAATGATAGGTCGTCCCGTTTAAGTTAACTCTATCCCGTTCTGCATTTTCAGGATCATGATTAATGATAGCATCATATGATACTTGCTTATCCGCTAAGTCTTCTGGTTGTGCATAAAAAGGTACTCCTAATACTAACTTTTGCTTTGAAATCCCATGTTTGTCAAATAAATTGGACCAATAGTTTACGATATTCTCAGTGAATGAATAGGGTGATAAATTTGCAGCATTATACTCCCCGTCCCATTGACCGTCATAAGCCATAACATTAACATGGTCAACATAATGAAACATAGATGGATTATAGACAACTGATTGTACTTCTTTTCCTGTTTCACTATTAACCTTCGAATGGACGGCTATAGATAGCTCTTTGTCATTTGAGTGAAGCTTTTCCCCTAATGCTTGTGTAAAATCAGCTAAATATAGCGCGTCCTCTTTTGAACGAGGATGCTCAAAATCAATATCAATCCCATCAAGATTCTCTTCATTCGTTATTTTAATGAGCTCGTTAATAAGCTTTGTACGAGAAGTTGGATTTGCTATCGCAGTTTTAAAATAGTCATAAGTTTCTCCGCCTTTCAAATGTTCCGCACCACCTACAGCAAGCATCACCTTTGTATCTTCTTGGCGTGCTTTTTGTACCATTTTGCTAAGATTTGATACCTTATCATCTTCCATAAGGAGACTCCCATCTTTTTCTGGATGGGCAAATGAAAAAATAATATGTGATAACTTCGAATAATCAATTGATGCTGGATCTCGAAAATCCTGTACATATCCCATTAGTACGTTTGAATCAACCGGTTCTAACTCAGGTTTTTGAGGTTGTGTTTGGTCTTTTTCTGTGTTGTTACTTGTAAACATAGACACTAAAAAAAGTCCTCCTGTGAAAATGAGTAAGGCTGCTAATATTTGAAGGTGGTAATGTTTCTTCATGAAACAACAACCCTTTCCGTGGAAAATCGTCGTCTTTAAAAATAGTAGCAAAATTAATACCCCATCACAACTTCAATAAAACATCATGGACTTTAGATTTAATAAAACAACGTCAGCCCAAACCTGTGACTAAAGGAAAACGAACGACAAACATGTACGATTTCCGTATAAAAAAGAGACTAAATGAAGATAGTAGTTTCCCAATTCGGATGGTTAGCCCGAATAGTAAGAGCTCCGACCAAACTAATAAGCTTTAAAGACGGATAAACGTTAATGTTTATTCATTTTCATCCTCTCTCCCGTCAACTCTTTACGATAGTCTCTACATTCGCTGACTTCATAGAACAATTTCCATTTCGGAATCAACTCCTTTCTTGGTTTGACAACAAATGATTTTTCTGAACACGAATGTCAAGCCGTTAGGCGGATACGAAACATCAAAAAAAGTTGGAGAATGTGAAGAAAACCTAATAACTTACTAAAACACTAAGATAACTCAAAAAAGCCTAATTTCTCCTTTAAAATCCTGAGAAATTAGGCTTTATTACTTCATAATCGCCACCTTTAATGGAAGATCATTTAACCATAATTCTGTCTAAATAATTATATTTTAATTTTCTTCAATCGAAGGGAATTTAATACAACGGACACTAAGCTCAAAGCCATTGCTGCACCAGCCAACCATGGAGCCAAAAAAACCAAGCATTGCAATGGGTATCATAAGAACATTATATAAAAATGCCCAAAGAAAATTTTGTTTTATATTTCTCGTTGTTTTTTTACTAATGGAGATCGCATCCATCACACGATTTAAATCACTTTTTATGATTGTTATATCCCCTGATTCAATAGCCACATCGGAACCAGTTCCTATCGCAATCCCCACTTTTGCCACCGTCAACGCCGGTGCATCATTAAATACCATCCCCTGCCATCACAATTCTATTACCTTTTTGTTGGAATTGTTGTATGATCTTCCTGTGGCGTAACCTCTGCATATTGTTTTTTTATACCCGAATTTTCCGCGACAGTTGCTGCAGTATTTTTATTGTCTCCTGTCAACATTATTACTTCTATCCCCATCTGTTTCAAACAAGAAACTGCTTTTGTTGATGATCTTTTTATTTCATCGGAGACTGCAATAATCCCAGCAAAACGGGAATTAATAGAATGCTATCATCACCGTTTTTCCTTCCCGCTCCCATTCTTTAACCATTCTTTTCGCTTTTGGATAAAAATATGATTATTTTTATAATACTTTGGATTGGTAATAACCGTTTTTTTGCCGTTTATCGATGCTTGGACACCATATCCCGGAAAGGACAGTATGTCAGTGGCGCTTGGAAGAGTATTTACCTGTTTTTTTACCTCCTTTACTATCGCCCTGGCTAAAGGGTGGGTTGAGTGTTTTCCACTGCACCCACGACTTCTAAGAATGCATTTTCTCTAATATGTTTAACGTAAATGTCGGTTACCCGTGGTTCCCCTTTTGTAATCGTTCCTGTTTTATCCAGGGCCACGATGCTGGTTTCACCTAACAACTCAAGAAACCTTCCTTCTTTGAAAAGAAGTCCTAACTGTGAGGCTCGCCCACTTCCAACCATAACAGAAGTAGGGGTGGCCAATCCAAGAGCGCAAGGACAGGCAATGATTAAGACTGCAATAGCTTTTTCCAAAGCTCCATATACATAACCTGGTTGAAAAATAATATAACACTGCAAATGTTACCATGGCTATGGTAATCACAATGGGTACGAAAACTTCCGTAATTTTATCCGCTATATGCTGAATCGGCGCCTTCGATAATTGCGCTTCTTCTACAATGCGAATAATTTGGGACAACGTTGTTTCCGTCTTTCTTTTCGTTACTTTAACATTCAATATTCCTTTCGATTCATGGTCCCTGCATATACTGCATTTCCTGTATTTTTTCAACGGGCATACTTTCTCCGGTAACAAAGATTCATCAATCGTCCCTTTTATGACTTGTCCATCAACCGGAACTTTTTCGTCCGCCCTAAGAACCACGACATCCCCAGGACGAATATGGTCAACAGGTACGTTCGATTCCTTACCGTTTTCATATAAGGTGGGCTGTTTTTGTCTGCAAATGATGCAGCTTTTCTCATTCTGACAATACATATTTATGTTTAATTATGTGATTTATAACATTTTATCACAATCTTTTCATAACTTTACGTAGTATCACTGTTTAAAATTCCAATAAAAATGATAAAATTCGTGTTGTAGTTTGTTGTTTTTATCAAATAGTATCATAATCTAACAAAGAGGTGAAGACGGTGCTTCCGGTTGAAAGACAAAAGCAGATTCAAAAGTTGATTAAAGAGAAAAAGACGTTGAAAATTAATGAGCTAAGCGAATATTTTAATGTCTCGGAAATGACGATTTATCGAGATATTAAACCTTTAGTAGAAGAGGGACTCGTTGCTAAAAACTTTGGAGGAATTTCCCTTGTTGAAAATAATAAGCAAACATTCTCATACCAAAGCCACTGTGTATACTGCCATAAACCGAACAACACTAAGATAGCCTATCGTTTAATATTGCCAAATGACAAGGTTGAAACTGCATGTTGTGCTCACTGTGGACTACTTCGACACCGTCAAATTGGTGAAGAAGTACTACAAGCGATTTGCCATGATTTTTTTGTTAACACTACGATAAGTGCTTCTTTAACTTGGTATGTCATGGATACCAGTTTAAATGTCGCCTGTTGTCAACCGCAGGTACTTACATTTGAACAAAGAGAACATGCTGAGAAATTTATTAAGGGGTTTGGCGGTGACATTTATCGTTTTGAAGATGCCATGGAGGTCGTCTATCAAAAAATGCAAGGTTATTCAGGATGTTGTAACAATCATAAATAAGAACGGAAAGGAACGAAATGATGAATACCGTTAAAAAAGAACAACAAACCGCCTCTAGTAAACCAGAACATACCAATGAGAATTTAAAACAGAATGATTTGTACAAAGCAACTTGGAGATGGCACTTTTATGCAGGGATTATTTTTGCCCCTTTTATCATTTTTCTTGCGATTACAGGAGGTATTTACCTTTTCAAACCGCAAATAGAATCTTTCATGTATCAGGATCTTTATTACATACAAGAAGGACAACAAAAAGTCGATCCAACGGTACAAGTGAATGAAGTGAAAAACGCCTATCCAAATGCAGAAATAACGAGTTATACTCCTTCTCCTGCAGCAAATAGGACAACAGAAGTAGGAATATCAAATAACGGAGAAGCAATAACCATTTTCGTCAACCCCTACAGCAGCGATGTTGTCGGTACTCTTAAAGATGACGAGACCTTAATGAGTACGATTAAAGACATGCATAATGGAATCTTTTGGGGTGGAACTCTCGGCAATCGATGGGTGGAACTAACCGCTTGCTGGGGAATGATCTTGATCATTACAGGAATTTATTTATGGTGGCCCCGCAAAAATAAATCGTTATTCGGGATACTTTTTCCTCGATTTTCTAAAGGGAAACGCGTTTTTTGGCGTGAAATACATGCCGTGACAGCTTTTTGGTTTTCATTGTTTATTGCCATTGTCCTGTTATCTGGACTTATGTGGACGGATGTTTGGGGCAATATGGCAAAAAGCGTTGTCGATGAAACCGGAACCGGTAGTCCAGAAGGTGATCAGCCTTGGGAAAAATATGCCTTTCCAGAGTCTGCCGTCCCTACTAAAGACGTGGCAGACGTTCCCTGGGCCGCGGAGAACTTACCTGTGCCCGAGTCTGGTGCCAGCGGGATAACACCGATTTCCATTGAAAAGATCATGCAAGTTGCCGAGTCTAAAAATGTACATCCAGGGTATAAAATTGCCTTCCCTGAAGACAAAACGGGGGTTTATACCGTATATCTAGATCCAGCTTCTAAACCTTGGACTCAACAAACGTTGCACATTGATCAATATGATGGACAAGTTTTAGCCCATTTAGGATGGAAAGATTATGGAATCATGGGAAAGATTATTTCTCTTGGTATTGCTTTTCACCAAGGTGAATTTGGGTTTATCAATCAAATGTTTAATCTCCTCTTGGTCCTTGCTTTAATCATTATTCCATTGAGTGGACTTATCATGTGGAAGAAACGCAAACCGAACGGAAAATTAGGTGCACCCAAACTTCCTAGTGACTTCAAGTTGTTAAAGGGGTTGCATTGATCGTTATTGCCCTTGGCATATTCTTTCCATTAGTCGGGATTTCCTTGTTGGTTGTTTTTCTGTTGGATTGGTTAGTTATGAAGAGAGTTCCAGTGATGAAGCGATGGTTGGGGTAGTACCTCTATCAAATATATTTTCCAGAAGCTATTTATGGTTAGTAAAAAGAAGGGAAAAGAAATCTAGCAGCTTGCACGGGATCTCTTTCAAAGTGCGTAAAAAAAGATCCAGAACAGGATGACATTATTCATGCGACGGGCTTTTTTCTAATTGATCCAGAAGGAAATGTTATCAGCATGTACGACGGTCTAGAAAATGATACGGATCCCATTGTGGAGGACCTAAAAAAGTTAACAAATTCATCGTAATCATTTGACTATCAAGAGGAGGAAAAGCTGAACAGATGACTACAGCACGGAATGAAAAACATAATGATGTACCAACAAATGCTATGAAAACCAAGGATTTATATAAAGCCGTTTGGCGTTGGCACTTTTATGCTGGATTAATTTTTATGCCTTTTCTTCTTATATTGGCTATCACAGGTGGCATTTATTTATTTAAATCTGAAATTGAACAATTTATGTATCAGGATTTTTATCAAGTGGAAGCACAGGGGCAAGTCATATCCCCTTCTAAACAGATTGAAACGGTGATGGATAGATATCCTGAAGCAAACGTAGATCGATACCGACCTGGAGAAGATACGCATCGCTCAGCAGAAGTAGGAATTATTAATGATTCTTCTTCCCTAACGGTTTTTGTAAATCCTTATACGGGAGAAATTGTTGGCGAACTTCATGATGAAGAACGTTTAATGAATAAAATAGAAGAAATTCATGGAGAACTAATGGCCGGAACAACAGGGGATAGAATGGTTGAATTAGCTGCATGCTGGGCACTGATTCTTATTGTCACTGGTATTTACTTATGGCGGCCTAAAAGGAACGAGAAATTATGGGGTACTCTGCTCCCGAGATTTTCGAAAGGAAAAAACGTTTTAAGGCGAGATCTACACGCGGTTCCAGCTTTTTGGATATCGGCAGGGATGTTCTTTTTAATCATCACTGGATTACCTTGGTCTGGTCTCTGGGGAAATGGCGTTCAACATCTGGCGACTAATACTGGAGTAGGCTATCCCCCTTCTATTTGGATCGGAGAAGCTCCAACCTCTGATGTTAAAACGGAGGATGTAGCAGATGTTTCATGGGCAGCTGAAAATTTAGATGTTCCTTCCTCTGCCATACAGGAATATGAAAGATTGTCTATTGATGATGTTGTTGCTATTGCAAAAGAAAGGAACGTTTATCCGAGCTACGATGTATTTTTCCCTAAAGAAGCCGATGGAGTGTATACGTTATCTGTATTTCCTCCAAAAGCGGAAGACGAAGCCACTATCCATATTGATCAGTATACAGGGGCCGTTTTAGCTGATTACCGTTTTCAAGACTATGGTCCAGCAGGGAAGATGATTGCTATGGGGATTACTTTGCACAAAGGATCACAATTTGGACTTATAAATCAACTCGCTGGGCTTATTATTTGTATAGGGATCGTAGGAGTTGTTGTAAGTGGCTTTTACTTATGGTGGAAACGAAAGCCGAACGGAGAGTTGGGAGCTCCAAAAGCTCCAGCTAACAAAACAATGAAGTCCTTAACCTTCATCCTTTTATTACTTGGGGTATTATTCCCTTTAGTTGGAATATCACTTATTTTCGTTTGGATGATTGATTTCCTGCTCATTAAAAGAACACCAAAATTAAAGAAGTTTTTAAACGCATAATGGAGTGTTTATCGATTGAAAATTAAGAATTGGGGAGTAACGAAAGTGAAAATAGTATTTCATTTCTTTTCTATCTTTATTTTTTTACTCTTATTGTCAGCATGTACAGTAGACACTAGTACAGGTAATTTATATAAGCAATCACAACCTCTAGAGGTTGACATGATCTTACCTAAAAGTACTTCGCTGAATAAAGAACAAGTTATAAAAATTCAACTGACGCAAGAAGGTAAAAAAGTAGATGATGCAGCTGCTATCCAGTTTGAAATATGGAAAAAAGAGACCCATGAAGATCATGAAGTGGTAAAAGCCAAACATGAGGGGAACGGAATTTATTTTGCAGAAAAAACGTTTAACGAAGACGGCTTATATTATATTAAAGCAGATGTTAGGGCTCGTGATTTACACGTTATGCCTACTAAACAAGTAATTGTCGGAAATCCCTCTGAAGAAGAATTAAATGCATTGCAGCAAAAAACGGAACATCCTCATGGAGACCATAACCATCATTAATTACTCATTTTACTAAAGCGAACAGAAATCTAAATTCCTGTAGTGAAGAACAAGGCTTTCTATGGTAAACAATAGACAAAATTTATCTCTGCTAAAATATTAGCCAGTTCCCTGATCAATATCCTTCATCATTTTTCCATAAAATATAGTTGAACAAGGTGAAATATTCTTAATTTGTAAGGTCCAAGAGGCCAGAAGGGTTGCTCTTTACCTGTTTTTAGTTTAAAAATAGACAAAATATGCCTCTACATTAGGTGTGTTTTCCAAGCCTTTTAATCACAATTAAAAGGCTTGGTGGAAAATAACTTATTCAACTTTAGATTCTATTTCACCTAGATGAGTAAATGAGGCAGAAATTTTATCGCCTTTTTGAATCTCAATAGCAGACGATAAAGCTCCCGAAAGAATGACTTCTCCTGATTTCAAGCTTACATTATACTCACCAAGTTTGTTAGCCAACCATGCGACACAAGCCGCTGGATCCCCAAGTACATGACCATTTTTGAACAACTGCATCCGGATCTGTTTTAGATCTACTTGCTTAGGGTCTACTTTCGTCTCTCCTATCATAAACGAACCAGAGGGAGCGTTATCTGCAATCGTGTCCGCATTATTTGGAGTCTGCAATCTCTTTCCTCCTTCAAACAATCTGAATATTTATTTTACTGGTTGACGAAAAAATCTATTAAAACTTTATTAAAAGCATCGACCTGTTCCCATTGCGGCCAATGTCCAGCGTTTTCAATCACTGTCAGCTTACTTCCAGGAATCATCTCTTGAATAGGTTTTGCTGCTTCCACAGTTGAAGTAGGATCATGATCAGTCCAGGCCAACAATGTTGGAGTTTGGATTTTATTACACCAAGACGGATGCCAAATATATTTATTGCGAGCTTCTGGATCCTGCAGATAAACAATATTATAAACTGCTTTTTGATACTCTGGCTGTGTATAGATTTTATAACGGACTTCAATGAGTTCTTCTGTTACTTAGCTTTTATCATACATCAGCCACTCCAAACGCTTCTTAACATTTTCATAATTTGCTTCTACAACAGCTTTTATCGTGGATTCTTTTAGGCTAGCCATTATTTTAGGATCGTTATTTACGTTTCCAGGAGTATTTAAGACCATGGACCTTACATACTGGATGTTCAGCGGCAAACCATGCGGCTACCCAGCCACCGAGGGATTCCCCAAGAAAACTTTTGATAAGTCTAATGCTTTTATTACATCCAGTAAATGGTCGCTATAAAAAATCAATTCCATAAGGGCGGTCCGGCTTTTCCGTATATCCATGTCCAACCATATCAATACAGATTACCCAAAAATGTTTACTTAACTCTTTTATATTGCGTCCGTACGCGGAGTCGAAGGCTATAATTACGTTAAATCCAGCAGAGCCTCCCATTTTAATGAGAAACACCATCCATGTACAGACAGAAGAATCTGCTGAAACATTAAAAGAAGATATTTTAGTCTATGCTACAGGTGGTGCAGAGCTATTTCCTCTTCTTGCAGGTTCACAGAGGGAACCAAATAAGGTCCGACAGCAGCAGGAGTCAAGTCAATCGCCTTCTTCCCTAAATCCCTTAAAATTGGAGCGTTATAAGCATGAGCCTTTGCTGAAGCAGCTTCGTATACAATTTCTGTTAATTCTGGTGCCTCTAACAGTCCGTCAATTCCGTTATAAATTGGTTTAAGCCCGTACTCCTTTGCTAGTGCCAAGCCTTTAGAATTACGGTCAATCCCAATCATAGCCGTTAATTCAAGCTTATCGCTCCTAAGGAGTTTAAGCATTAGTATCGGTGCCTATATTACCCGACCCAATGATGGCACATTTAATTTTCTGTTTAGACATGTTCATCTCTCCCTGTATTTAAAGTCTTACCTTCAAAGCAATATTCACATGCTTCTTGTAAATAGTAATTAAGAGCTGCTATGCTTCAGTAATTTTCCCTGTTACTAGAAATTCAGCAATCTCCGTATGATGATCAATTATTTCCCGCTTCATGAGTTTCTAACAAGGATTCTACTGTCGTAAAGGAAATTAATATCTACAATGTTAAATCTCTTCTGCTTCTAGATTTTGTTGAGAAAATTTTTGTTGTTCGCGCTTTCATTTTTTCCTATATATATAACTTAATAAATAACTGGCATTTCTTCTAGAACACAAAGTGTTTATGATTTTAAAAAAAGTAAACACAAACTGTTCAAATCAAAAAAATTTGACAATAAAAAATGACCTCTTCTAAAGGCCAGTACAGTATTTGGAAGTTTCTATAGGATGATGCAGTGGTTTACCAATATAACCTCTCATTTCAAGCAACTTTTTAAGAGAATAGAATGTGTTCAAGCAAGTCATTTCAATATTCAACTAGCTATATTCTTCTGTTCCATGCTATAAAACGTTATATTTATTGTCCAAAATCGTGCTCTTTACTTTAATAAAGATAAAGCTCTTTTTTAAAGAACTAGGACATTGGTTTAATAGATTTAATCTTTACTATATCTTGTTATATCCATTGACAATGTGTCTGCAGCAAACCTTCTAACCCGTTTGAGTGCCTAATAGATATAGCGGCAGAATTGAAACCGATCCGCCACAATAATGGGCTTGTCCAGCGCTTTCCGGACGGCAGACTTAAAGGCGCAACTCATATCCATAGCCACTTTTTCGACCTTGTACCCTTTTCTTCTTAAGTAATGCTTAACCGTAGAAACGGAACGATTCTGCAGGGTATAAAACGTTTCCCCAGTTTCACCATTGGCAATGATCACTTGGTACTTGCCTCCCCTCGTATCTCCTTTATCTTTTTCTTGTTTATGGACAATACAAGTTTAAAAGATAAAAGAACTTGTGTGTATTTTTTATGCCTAATGTGTACTAAAAAAACTCCTCATAGGTCATTTTATTAACCTATGAGAAGGTTCTTGCTACAATTATTACTTAGATAAGAAATGATGCGAGCATCCAATTTTGTTTCTCTAGGTTTGTTTTAATATTATTTTCTCTTGTTAATTTTTATATCCGTGCTTGCAATTAGCAGCAATTTTAGCGCCAATAACCGCATTGTGCTTTACAAGTCCGATGTTTGCCTTGAGGCTTTTTCCTTCAGTTAGAGTTTTGATTTTGTCTAAAATAAACGGTGTTGCCTCTTTTCCTAAAATATTATTTTCTTCAGCTTCCTTCACTGCATTATCAATAATGGAGCTAATATACGTTTCATCCATTGCATCTTTTTCCGGGATTGGATTGGCAACTACCACACCGCCACTTAAACCGATTTTCTGTTTCGTATCAATAAAATTTGCGATTTCTTCAGGTGAATCCAGACGGTAATCCACCTTGAAAGGACTCGTTCTTGTATAAAAAGCTGGTAATATATCCGTGTTATGACCAATTACCGGTACACCATTTGTTTCAAGATATTCAAGTGTCAGGCCTAAATCTAAAATGGACTTAACACCTGCACAGACTACAGCTACATTAGTTTTCGCAAGCTCCTCGAGGTCAGCAGAAATATCCATCGTTTTCTGTGCACCGCGATGAACGCCGCCAATCCCTCCTGTTGCGAAAACTTTAATATCCGCCATACTTGCACAAATCATTGTTCCTGCAACCGTTGTTGCCCCATGTTTTTTTGCTGAAATGACGTACGGTAAATCTCTTCGGCTCACCTTCTCTACTTTATTACTTTGACCTAAAAATTCAATTTCATCCTCTGTCAAACCTATTTTTATTTCACCATTTATTATTGCAATTGTTGCGGGGACTGCACCATTGTCACGGATAAGTTCTTCCACATCCAATGCCGTCTCAACATTTTGCGGGTAGGGCATACCATGTGAAATAATTGTCGATTCAAGCGCTACAATAGGCTTATTTTTTTGTATAGCGTCCCTCAATTCCTCTGAGAATACAAGAACATCTTCTTTGAAATTCATTTTTCCGTTTCCTCCTCGGTAAAAAATCGATTATATGTTTCATCCAACAAATCCACATGAAGCTTTGTATTAACTGTTTCTTTCGTTTGCAAAGTGATCATTGAGCACGCCATACCTAACTTACATGCCTTTTTAAATGAAGTACCTTTGTTCATACCGTATAAAAATCCTGAAACAAACGAATCGCCTGCCCCTGTTACATCCACTACATTCGTTTTCGATGCGGGAATTATTCCTTGATCCCCTCGTTCGGTTTTATAAAAAATTCCGTTCTTCCCATGGGTAATAATTACGTTTTTGACACCACAGTCCATCATTCGGTCACTGGCTCCCTGTAAATCATCAGATGCTGACCCTGTTAGCGCCATTGCTTCATCAACATTGACTATAAACCAGGTGACCCCATTTAGAACTTCAGGTAGTTTTTTTACCTTAGGTGAAGAAACTGGAGCGATGCAAAGCGGGATTTTCTCCTGATGACAATGTTCAATCACTGTTTTTAGGACATCATCAGGGAAATTTGTATCAAGTAAAACAATAGACGAGGAAGCTATATGGTTCCACCGCTTATCAATAAATTCGTGACCCACTGTATCACATATTTCCATATCAGATAGTGCGATGAGCATCTCTCCTTTGTCGTTCAATACCGCAGTGTACGTACCGGTATTCATTTGTGGTATCCTCATCGTTTGACTTAGATTTACATATGGATTGGTCGTCTCAAGCAGCCATTCACCTTCTTGATCATTACCGACCACTGTTAACAGTGAAGTATAAATGTCAAGGCGCCCAAGGTTTTCAGCGATATTCCTTGCGACACCGCCACATGCCTGAGAAACAGTCACCGGATTCGATGTACCATATTGTATAGAACTCTTTAATTTTGACTTGCGATCAACGTTCGCCCCTCCAATACAAGTAATACGACCACTTTCTGGTAACACATAAGCCCTTCCAATAATCTTCCCCTGTTTTGTTAAGGAGGAGATGTACCCTGCCACGGCGGACCTTGACAGTTGAAGTGCGTCTGCTAGTTCATTTTGAGAAATATATGGATTTTTTCTTATCAATTCTAATATTAATTGTTCTTTTTTATTCATAAGCATCGCCTCAACACATAACTACTTAACTTTTGTTCATATAATAAACATATGTTTATTATAAGTCAAATTGATTTAACTTAGTGAATACCAAACAAATAAAAGGAGGGATTTCATAATTTCGAGAACGTACTCTAAAGTATCCTATTCTACCTGGGTATATATATTAGTATTAGTGAGCCTTATCATTACCAACTTTGGTTTGAACACCATATTAGATTTTGCATCTCCAATATTTCTACTGACTGCTCTATCCTATTGTGATCACACCAAGCGGTCTCGTCTTTCTAAATAAGTGGATTTTAGGCAGTCTGTTTATGCAGGAGCTGTTACAGGGGCTGGTATTATGGGATTTTTTGATGGCCTAATTGAAAATTGGATAGATGCCTGGGATAGATCTGGCTGTCTTAAATTATCTTTGTGTTTAATCTAAAAACTACCTAAAAATATGAAACCTCCATTATCCAACTCAGCTATTCTGGTGAAGTTTTCAACATAATAAGGGAATACTCCCCCTTATATATCAAATAGAGATAGGAGAGTACTCCCTTGGTCAACATATATTCAATAAAAGTTTTTATGATGGCATCAAATAAACTTATTCGATTTAACTTAAGAGCGGCCACTCTTGTTAGTTAGAAGGTTGCCCTAGATATAACAAACTACTTTCTTTTTATTATTTTTCTTTCCTTTCTTGAAATTATTTATCTTAAAATGCTTCATATTATTATTCTTCTTTTTCTTTTTCTTGAAATTATTTTTTCCAAAATGTTTCATATTATTGTTATTCTTCTTTTTATTAAACTTTCTATGTTTTTGCAGCAATCAACAAAACATTGCTTTTTATTATTTTTCTTCCTCTTCTTTTTCCTAAGATTCTTCTTTTTCATATCATTGTTCTTTTTATTAAACTTTTTGTGCTTTTTGCAGATGAAAACAAAGTTACTTGACATACAGTATCACCTCCTTACTTAGTACATTATGTTAATAGTTTCAAATGGTAAGGGATGTTATCTTAACGTTTTTACCTATTTTTAAACCGTACTGCGGATCCGTTACGATGAAGGATGTAACAAAAAAAAGCTCCAGCAATCTGGAGTCTTTTTCTGTGAATAACATAGATGCTGTTTCCCATTTTTTGAACAGAAAAGCATGGGGTATTTATTTAAAATAATAGATTGGTGTCGTATTACGGTGATTAGGTAAATAACCAAGGAATTTGCCGTCGGGGCTGTTCTTTTTTATGATGTTTCTCTCCAAACCTCTCTTTGTATTCTTCTCTTTGATATAATTTATCCATTTCATTAACCATTTTTTCAAATTGGTTTTTATTTAATTTTCCTTCTGCGTACATCATACAAGCATAAGCATAGGCAAGAGCTGATGTATCAATGTTTACTGTTACATCAACATCTGAATTACCGCTTTTATTCACACGTGATATACTATTAACCAACTGGTCTTCTTTCATTCATATACCTCCTCATAGAAAAAGAAGGGACATTAGGTCCCTTTTAAAAGTTACGTCTTTTACGGCCGTCATCATTTTTTTGATCTTGGTCTTGGGATTGTTTCTGGTGTGCATCAGCATCTGCCAAAGCTCGGTTACGGCTTTTAGAGAAAGATTCAGCGTCTACATGAACATCTACATTCGCATTACCGCTTTTTTCGATACTAGCTTTTGCTTCATTCCTATTTAAATTTTTATCTTTTAAGAAATTATCATTATCATTTCGATTTCTTACATTTATAAAATCATCATCTTTTCTATCACGGAAATCACTCAATGAATTCACCTCCCTTTCTATATTACTTTATGTATTTTTATCCGAAGCAGTATGGGCAAGCCTCTTTTTATCATTATATTCAAACATATAACTTTAAAGACAGAAGAGAATCTACTATTGTAAATTCGGCAGGAGTATATTTAAAAACAGATAGAAAGACTCGGTTTGCCGCCAAATCCAATGGCGGAAGTCGTAGTTTTGCTTATACTTTGATCCATTAACAAAGTTAAATTATTCCTAAAGTATAAAAAAGGACAAAGAGATCACACCCCTTTGTCCGTACGTATTCTTCTCTCATATCTCGATTCTTGTACTTCTTTTTTTGCTTCTTCGTTCAATTCTTTTTCTTCTTCTTCTTTGTATTGCCATAAGCTAATATAGATTTCTAACAGGCTTTCTTCGGGAAGGCTATCGATGAGTGAGTGGAGTTCTTCTCGAAGTGATGATGACATTAACATGCGCTCCTTCTTTCCAAATTCTTAGTAAATGACTCCCCCTTTACCTGTTTTTCGCAGCAATTTTTCATTTCCCCATAAGATAGAATTCCCCTTTTTATCCATGTTCCCTTTCCCTTGTTTATAGGGAATTTAAACAATTGTTATATAAATTGTTACATACGTCTTAGATTTATCCAATAGGAAGAACGACCTAAGCCATACTTTCCTTAAATCAAAACTTCTTACAGCCTGCCCTCTTTCTTATTTAAAATTAAAATATAGAGTAAAGAACAGCGGCCAATATCATAGCAATCATAGGAAGGATTACACTTACTAGAAAGATAGGTTTATACCAACGCCTATGTGTTTCACCACAGATTGCGCGTACGGTTGTCACTACATAACCGTTATGCGGCAAGACCCCCGGAAGCAGAACCTGTAAGACCGCATATGATCGTAACGCCAAGAGATAACCCTAATAATGCCGGGCCTGGTATGTTGACTAATGAATCAATAAAAGCTTGAAAGGAAGAAACTTGGGCAACCAGCTTCGAAATGATAGAAAGTTCTCCGACTTGCCAAAGTTTTTGCTTAGTACGGTTGTTATATTTCCCAACAGAGAAAAAAGTCAGGTAAGAATACAACCTGACTTTAATAAGTTTATTTTGATTTTTTATGTTTAAGAAATGTTTTGCTGTAGGAATAAAGCGAAAGTTAGTATTATTCGTAGTAAGGATAGTCCATTTGTTTTTTTATTTTCAGTGCTGCCTCGCTTCCGGAGAAGAATTCGCATGCATAAAGACCGAGATCAACAGAAGCAGCAACACCACCCCCAGTAATAATGTTACCGTCTTTTACTATTCGATCCTCTTTCACTTGGTTTGTATATGATTTTAAAAGTTCATACGCGTTAGGATGTGTAGTTGCTGCTTTTTCTTTTAAGAAGCCCGCAGCGCCCAGAAGCAAAGCCCCCGTGCAAACTGACAATTTATACGGAACGTTTTCTGCTGTTTTTAACCATTCAATAAATTCCTCATCATTTCTCAGCCTTCTCGTTCCCATGCCTCCAGGGATAAAAATTAGATCATACTCGGAAAGATCCGGTCCCAGCTTATTTATTTTGAAGGTTATACCTCGATCATCTGTTATTTCCTCATTTAATGCGCAAAGATCCCAACTTAAGTCGCTTTTATAATTCATCGTTTTTAGTCTGGTAAAACCATCATAAAATCCAATGAAATCTAAAGACGTTAATTGATCAAATAGAATAAATGCTGCTTTCATTTTCAAACACCTTCCTTATTGGTTCATTATTCTTTTTACATACGAATCCTGTCTATTAGTACGACGATAAGACTGCTGGAACCTTCTTCTCATCTTAATAGTTCTCCTTTATTCTTGCTTTGTAAAGGCGAGTGTTTCGAAGTTGTCCATGTCGTCATAGACACTCCTATTAATGCAAATGCACCGCCAATAATAGACAAAATAGCTGGAACCTCACCAAGCCATAGCCATGAAATGAAGATGGCTAAAACTGGGGTTAAGTATAGTGAACTTGTAGCTTCAGATGCCCCGTGTTTGGATGTGGCATACGCAATCGCAAAATAAGGAATCACTGTAGGCAGCAACCCTAAATAGATAACAGTAAGCGTACTTTCAGGCGATGATTGTTGGACAGCTGTCCATAACCCTGGAGAAAACAACAGCATGAACAGCGTACCAGATAAGATCGTATAGGTGGTAAACGGCAAGAAGCCATATTTTTGTAAATACGGTACTTGAAAAACAAAATAGATGCTTTCTCCTAAAGCTCCTATTAATATGAAGAGTGCACCAATCTCAAAATGGATTTCTCCACCTGCCCCTAACGATATAAGAGCAACCCCAAGGAAAGCAGTAATCGAACCAATCCACCCTGTTTGATGAAACCTTTCTTTTAAAAAGAATGCGGCTAATAAGGCAGACAATATCGGAGTTGTCGATACAATCAAACTGGCCGCTCCTGCATCTACGGTTCGTTCTCCGACACTTAATAAAGTATGATAAACCGTAAAGCCGAAAAAACCGAAAAGTAAAATCACAGGAATATCTCTTTTATCAGGCCATCTCATTTTGACGACCACCGCAAAAATTAACAATCCTAGAGAACCAATGAGCATACGTAATAAAGCGAGATGAAAAGGGCCGTATGATTCTAAGCCAACTCGAATACCCGGAAAGGCAGACGCCCATAGAAAGACAGCCAAGCTATAAGCAAACATAACGTTGTGACGCAATTTCCTTCTTCCTTTCACCATAAATATTGATATAATTTATGGTAAATAAAAAAGCTGCGAATAGCTCCAACCAATTCTCATTTTTTAAAACCAACCAATCGAAGGGGTACACTATGGGTCATAGAACACAAAAACCGAAACATATTATCATACAAGAATCTATAAAAGAGAAAATCCAAAATGGAGAATGGCCTCCGGGAAGCCGGCTCCCTTCCCAGCGAGCACTGGCTGCTGCATTCAAAGTGAACCGCAGTACCATTATTGCAGCATTAGATGAATTAAAAGCACAAGGAGTAGTAGAAGGGAAAGTGGGAAGCTCCACAAAAGTCGTTTTAAATGCGTGGCAGTCGATGGCTGCAAGTACACCTGCCTGGAATGAACAAGTTCGATGGTCAATACATCCATCCAATGATCTCTTGGTTCAAAAAATAAACCAAGCAGAAACAGAACATTCCTTTTTGCCGCTTAGTAAAGGAGAGATGGGGTCGGAATTTCATCCTGCAAACGCACTTGGTGAGGTTTTTAAAAAAGCTGGTAACCAAATAGGTTATTTCGGATACGGCGATGGAAGAGGAAATTATTCATTACGAAAAGCGGTTAGCGACTATCTTGCTAGCCGTGGAATTACAGCTGGTCCGGACTCCATATTAATTGTTTCGGGATCATTACAAGCACTTCAGCTGATTTCTTTAGGCGTACTCCAGCCTGACTCTACCGTTTTTTTAGAACAGCCATCTTATTTATATTCACTTCCTGTGTTTCGGTCAGCCGGCATGCATCTGCAGGGAATTGAAATGGACGAATCCGGGCTTCAAACAAAACTTCTAGAAGAGCAGCCTTGGAGAAAAAATAAATCTATACTATATACAAACCCGACCTTTCATAATCCAACCGGGACAACTATGACATTAGGTAGAAGAAAAGCTTTACTCTGCACCTGTAATGAATTTCATCTGCCTGTTATTGAAGATGATATATATCATGATCTTTGGCTCGAAACACCTCCGCCGCCTGCTCTTAAAGCGTTAGATACACAAGGACACGTGCTGCATATCGGCAGTTTTTCTAAAACGGTGGACCCAGGCCTTAGAATTGGCTGGATGACAGGCCCAGAGGATGTCGTAAAACGACTGGCAGATATTCGAATGCAAATGGATTACGGCACAAGCGCTGTGTCCCAGGTTATAGCCGAACACCTGCTTACGTCGGGACTGTACGAGGAGCATATGCATCAAATCCGTCACAAACTGCTTCAAAAAAGAAACTATTTATTAGACCTATTACACCAAAACTTTAAAGAAGAAGCATATTGGGAAATTCCAGAAGGCGGGTTCTTCATTTATGTTCACTTCTACTCCATTGAATCAAAAAAGTTGTTTGCTGCCGCTTTTAAACAAGGTGTGCTTATTAACCCAGGATCTATATATCACGATGAAAAAAGTACGTCCGTTCGTTTTTCCTTTGCCTACCCGAGCTGCGCTCAAATGGAAAACGGAATAAAAATAATAAAAGACATTATAAATCATTTAAAAGAGACACGGATGAAAGGATAGAGCTTGTTTCGATTTACGAAGAATAGGACACTGCGCTTCAATCAATACTTCTGCTGCTTGATGAAGTGTCCTGTTCGCAGATTTATTCTAAATTCTCAACAAAAAAATTAAAATGGCCCAACCATCTTATGAAAGATGATTGGACCGCGGCACTTCCCTTTTATTTTTTCAAAAGTAAAACATACCTTATAGATTTTATTGGTACAGTGCGTCCCCTTCTTTTAAACTATTTCTATATAAATTACTGATCACTACCAAACAACCGGCCGTGAAAACAGCGAGTAAAAGAAAGCCTAAACCATATCCTCCGGTAAATCCTTTTATTACTCCTAGCGCAACCGGAGGAAAGAATCCGCCTACCCCGCCGATAGCACTGACTATTCCTGTTACCGCACCTGTATTATTAGGAGAAACTTCTGGAACAAGCTTAAATACAGCTCCGTTTCCAGCTCCAAGTAAAGCGGCCATGACTGCACAGCTTATCCCGAAAAAGGTGAATGTTCCTTCGGTGATTGTCATAGCACACGCGCAAATGACAATTCCAATGAAGAGCCATCTTAATACTCTTAGCGGTTTAAATTTATCGCCAAGGTATCCACCTAATGGTCGGATACATGTGGCTACTACCACAAATCCGGCAACGATCAACCCTGCGTGAACTGCTGAAAATTGATATGTTTCTTGTAAAATAGCCGGCAAATACAAGCTGAAAGCGATAAATCCACCGAATGTTAGAAAATAAAACAGCGATAACACCCATGTTTGTTTATGTTTAACGACAGATAAGGAATGTTTCAACGTTTTTACTTCTTTTGGTTTAGGTAATTCTTTTGTACCCATCCAAAAAATGAGTCCCATAACCCCTATCGCAATGGCTAAAATCCAAAATACCCAGCTTAGACCTAAATAGGTATACATAGAAGGTACAGTAAAACTTGCTACCGCTGTCCCGAGGTTTCCCATCCCCGTAATCCCAAGAGCCAGCCCTTGCTTTTCTGGCGGGAACCATCTCGTAACATAAGTAACGGCAATCGCAAAAGTAGTGCCTGCCATACCGATTAAGAATGTCAAAAATAAGAGGAGCGAATATGAATGTACAAATCCTGCCGCTGTCATAGGAAATACCAAAGCTAACATCGTAAGGGTGTATATTTTTCTTCCTCCAAAGCGATCGGTTAAAATCCCCATCGGAACCCGCATAATTGACCCCAGCACAACAGGCGTGACAACAAGAAGGCTTTTTTCTATTTCACTTAACTGATATATTTTTTGTAAATCTGTAGCTATTGGTGCAATGACAGACCATACAGCAAATGAAATGATCATTGCTAATGTAGATAGAACTAATGCCGAAGTTTGACCTTGAACTTTTTTCTCTGTCATAACTCTCCCACTCCCTAGCAAAATAAAATCCTCTCTTTGCTTTCATTGTTGCAAAAAGCAGGAAGAAAAAAATGTTTTTTGACAGAAAAGTTAACACCCTTTTTTCGCTAAAGAAAAAGTTCAAGGAATAGAAAAAGCGGACAAAGAAAAATCTCGTTTGTCCGCTTCTCCATGCTTATATGGATTTTTTTTATAGTACTTTTTGGATAAAAGACTGCAGTGCAGTTACATCGGTTATGTTTTTATTGCACTCATCACTATCCTTACATATATACTGCCCGATAGACCGGTAGTAATCAGGATTACCGGTTGATGTTTCATCTGTTCGTATGCTTACAAGGTGAACAGGAGTTAATTCATTGCAGAAATAGCAGTAGTTCCTTTGTGTTGGAGGAGTATATCTCCCTTCAATACCCACTAATTTCCCGTCAAATTCATATACTATATATTTTTTACGTTGGCCAGGGTCATTCCAGCCAAGATAGGTAAGATAGGAAAAATCGGTGTTCTCTAAATTAGGAAGCTGTATTTTTTTATTGTTTGGAAACAGCTGCTTAATCTGTGTGTGATCAACAGCGGGAAATGGCTTTACATATGGATAAATAGATCCGATAAATGCTTCAACTTCAATGCTTGTTTTCACGTCAGAAAGCGGATCGATTACTTCTGCTTCTTCATTTTTCAATTCAGAAAAAGCTTGTTTCACTTGATCAGCTGCTTGTCCTTTGACAACCTGAAGAACACCTGCATCCTCTATATCATGAAAACAGTACTGAATATGGCGGCCTTTGTTTTTAATAACATTTAAATGATGGTTTTGAATGAAAGGTTTCGTCATATATTCGACTCCTCCCTTTTCGTTTCTAAATTTTTTCCCTTTTTCAAGAGCTTTCAATACATTGATTTATAAGCTTTTTAGAAGTAAGCTTTAAGACCAGGTAGTAATATCCATTGACGTGTATAGCGAGCCAGTGTACGCTTAATGAGTCGAAAACGTTTTTATGGAAATGAATTTCGACCCTTTTTTATAAAACGTCATGAAGGGAGCATCCTCGTGAATGAACTCGAGAAATTTGCGGTATATGCAAAACATGTAAAGAAACATTTACCGAAAGAAGCATTTAAACCTGCACCTGCCCGCCTGCTTGGCGGTTTAGCATATTTGATTGTTGTTGCTATTTGTTTTTTGATGATTGGGCTGTTTAACATCCACCCGCTCGTTAATATTATTTTTTCCTTTATCATTGGAGCAAGTTTTGCAGCACTAGGATTTTTAGGACACGAAATCCTGCACGGAACGGTAATTCGAAAAGCGTGGCTACGTGATATTTTAGGTGCTATAGCTTTTTGGCCTTTAAGTGTCAGTCCCAAAATCTGGCGCAAGTGGCACAATTTAACCCACCACGTTCATACACAGCACGATGAACATGACCCGGATGCATGGCCTACACTCGAGAAAATTTCAAAAATGAAAGTATTTCGTTCCGTGTACCGCCTCCCGCTGTCTGTCCGAGCTTTTTTTGCCTTTGCTTCTTTAAGCATTCAGTTTACTGCGCATTCACTAAAAATGTTAGTGATATATATTAAAGAGTTTAAACCGAAAAAACAACCTGAAGTGCTTTTGCAAACCGTGGTCCCATGGGCAAGCTGGATTGGATTATCGTTTATTATGGGTTTTGAAAAGTGGATCTTTGCCTTTTTCATTCCACTATTAATTGCCAACTTTATTGTTATGGCATATATTTCGACAAATCACCGGCTGAATCCTTTAGTTCCAGTCAACGATCCTTTAGCCAATAGCTTAACGGTCACGGTACCAAAATGGGTTGATGTACTCCATTTTAATTTTTCTTACCACACGGAGCATCATTTATTTCCAGGCATGAGCTCAAAATATTATCCGCTTGTAAAAGAACAAATCAAAAAAATGTGGCCGGATCGTTATCATGAAATGCCTATGAGTGAGGCCTTAAAAGCCCTTTGGAAAACACCGCGTGTTTATTTTGACCAAAATCAGCTCGTTGATCCTCATACCAGCAAATCTTACGGATCCTTAGGACACGGACTGAACCCTAAAAGAATCAGAACCAAAAAATTTAGTAGAAAAAATTAATAAAAGCAAAGAAACGGACAAGCGGGTCATTCTTCCCGATTGTCCGTTTTTATTTGCTAGTTTGTTTAACTAAGCCTTTTCTGTGGCAATAGGAATGAAAAGAATATTTTTTGAAAAAATAAAGAAGATAATAGCTCAACCACAAGAGAGGAGGGGATCATTTGGAACACGCGAAAGCATTAGCATTTAAAGGAATAATGACACTCGTTGGCCTTTTTCTTATTCTTACCATCGGTTTCGGGGTTGCATTTTGGAAAGTTCTTCTTTTAACAGTCGTTATTGGTGCCGTTTCTTATCCAGGAGATCTGTTTATTATGCCAAAAATTAAAAACATGCCTGCCGTTATAGCTGATTTTGTACTTGCATTTCTTATTATTTGGTTTGTCGGCATGGCTGTCTTTGAGCCAGGCACACCAGCAGCATTAGCAGCTTTTATTTCTGCAGCAGTTTTAGCGTATGGAGAATATTATTTTCATTTTTTTCTGGCAACGCATGTCCTTCCTGCGAACAATAAACTTCGTATGGATACTCAATAAACAGGTTTTAAAAAGACACTGATCTGGGAATCAGCATGAATGAAATACCTGTATGAAAAAGGAGGTATCATTGATGCACAAAAAAATTGTCGGCGGTGTTTTTAAAGATCAAGTAGATGCTGTTAACGCCATCGATGCTTTAAAAGCGGAAGGTTATAAGACAGAAGACATATCGGTTTTCTCTAAAAATCAAAATGACCTTGACGCGCTAGAAAACAAAACAGGTACCACGTCAGTAGATGACAGCACCAAAACCGGAAAAAGCAAAAGTGTTGGTAAAGGTGCCGGATTAGGTGCAGGAAGCGGCAGCGTACTAGGCGCAGTTGTTGGTTTAAGCTTATTAGCTATACCTGGGATTGGACCTATAGCAGGGGCTGGACCAATTGCTTCTGCATTAGCCGGAGCCGGCGTTGGCGCTGGGGGCGGCGGTCTTGTCGGAGCATTTGTTGGTGCCGGCATTCCAGAAGAACACGCGAAAGACTATGAGGATTATTTAAAAAACAACCACATTCTCGTTTTGGTCGAAGCCGATGAAGAAAAACAAAATACGGTATATAATACGTTTTCCTCCCATCAGACTCAAAATACCCATATGTATCCCCATGCATACAGCGGCGGCACGAAAAGCAAATTTTAATAAACAGCAAGACTTGTCCTTTTGAACTACCCCCACCTACGCTTATGCTAAGAGGTGGGGGATTCCTAAGTACAGAAACCTAATGGCTTCTAATTTATTAGGCTATCCCCGCAGTCCCTCCGGTTAATCGCAATGCTTCCTTGCGAAGATTGATACTTGCGTTCCTATCTCTATCGTGCTGGGTATGACATGTAGGACATTCCCACTCACGTAAAGCGAGGTGTTTAACGTCTTTATTTTTGTAACCACTTGAACACAATTGACTGGAAGGAAAATTTTTCGCAACAGCTACTACCTGTTTTCCATACCACGTTATTATAAGACATTGGCACTCAAAAGGGAACGTACATTCTCTTTTCTATTTGAAATATTTTGGCTTTCTTAACAAGGAGACGGAGGGGATAGTCGGACAATAGAGATAGCTAAAGCCATCTCTTGTCCGAAGGCGTTTCATCTCCCACTTATTCGCTAACGCTCCTTGAAGCGGGAGTCTTCTCGCCTAATAACGGTAAAAAAGGATGAGTCTTTTTTTATTTTTTAAGAAGTTTAATTTTATTTAAAGAATTATAAGTAAAACTACGGCTTTCGCTATAAGGTTCGGCGGCAGCCGAGTTTTTCTACGTTTTTTATTAATGAAATTTTTACATATTTTCCTCCAATAGAAGGTTGGCAAAATTATTTGTCTCTTTTAATAGAAACAACCTATTTATTTGCACCTATTTATAGGTTACATAATTGAAATCATTCGTTTATTTCAATGTAGTTATTATAACTTTTGAACCATATTCCATGTTTAGGTAAGTTTTTACATTAAATATACTATTAATCAACATTCCTCTAGTAGCTTTTAATGTAGAGGCTGCTTCAGTGCTGGCACTCTAAAATCTATTTAGATTTAGGAGGAATTCTTGTCGTGGACAAAAACATGAATCGCCGTGATTTTATTAAAGCAGGAGGGATGAGTACACTTGCTGTTACGTTGGGATCAACTGGCCTATTTACTTTGGGGGGCAAACAAACGGCATTTGCTAAATCCAGCATCGCTTCTACTGCTGGCTATGGACCGCTTGTGAAAGACCCCGGCGGCATTTTAGATCTTCCAAAAGGGTTTCAATATCGAATTATTTCTGAAGAAGGCGGAAAACTTTCTGATGGTCGTCCTATTCCAGCAATGTTTGATGGAATGGCAGCTTTTCCAGGAAAACAAAATTCAACCGTTCTCATCCGAAATCATGAACTAAGCGGGAACACCTCCTACCCTGTAGAAGGAAAAAATCCATACAACAAAAATGAAACTGGCGGTACCACAGCTCTTGTTGTCGGACCAAATCGTGAACTCGAAGATGAATATATCACTTCTGCCGGAACTATCCGTAACTGTGCAGGCGGTGCTACGCCATGGGGAACATGGCTTACCTGTGAAGAAACATTAAACCGCGGTCATGGATATGTATTTGAAGTAGATCCGGATGATCCAGAAGGAAATATTTCTAAAACACCAATTAGAGATATGGGTGCTTTTTCTCATGAAGCTACAGCAACGGACCCGGAAACAGGAATTGTTTACTTAACCGAAGATTCGAGCCCAAGTTTCTTTTATCGTTTTATTCCAAATGACCGAAGCCAGAAAGTTGGTGCACTTCAAAAAGGCGGTACTCTTCAGGCAGCTGCGCTTGAAGAAAGTTCCTCTACTTCTGCTGGAAACTTTGACAGCGGCCAGAACTTTTCAATTGTTTGGAAAGATGTTGACCCGGAAAAACCTAGCGATGACGCGATCGCAAAAGACTGTATTCAGTTCAGCCGTTTAGAAGGTGCTTATTTTGCTGGCGGCGTGTTCTGGTTTGATGACACTTCTGCAGGTGATAAAAACCTTGGACGAGTATACCGCTATATTCCTGCTACCAACACACTCGAACTTTTTTATGAATCCACTGATTCAAACGATTTAGAAATGCCGGATAACATCTGTATTACGCCATGGGGAGACCTGTGGATTGCTGAAGATGGAGGCGGAGTCGATCGAATCGTTGGTTTGACACCAGAAGGTGAGGCATATACTTTCGCAGAAAATCGCTTAAACAATTCTGAACTTGCTGGGCCAACTTTCTCGACTAACGGTCAAACTTTCTTTGTGAACATTCAAAGCCCTGGGATTACATTTGCAATTTGGGGACCGTTTGCACGTAAAAATTCCGGACGCCAGCGTCAAATGGGACATGCTGCTCCTCCTGCTGCTTATGCACCACAAGTAGATGATAAACTGGTTGAATTTGCGGAACGCAAAGGAATGTCCACACTCGAAGCAGCAGCGTTCCACCGTCACGGCATGCCTATTTTATAAAAAGAAGCAAAGGAGGTTTAACAGATGCTGCAAAATATCGGTATCCCAGGATTAATTCTTGTTCTTGTAATTGCGTTAATTATTTTCGGACCCTCCAAACTCCCAGAAATCGGACGAGCTTTCGGAAGTACATTAAAAGAATTTAAAAAAGCAACCAATGATCTTGTAAATGGCGACGAGCAAGAAAAAGAAAAGAAATTAGATAGAAATTTGCAAGCAGTAGATAAATCGGAGGAAAAGACAGGAAGCTGATGCGATCAAAGATGTAGGCAGGTGTATTGCTTGCTTACATCTTTGCATTTTTCATGAAAGGAGTTTACATAGAATGAATAGTGAAATGAATATTGTCGATCACCTTAGTGAACTTCGGAAAAGAATCATCATTACACTGCTCGCTTTTATTTTTTCTTTTGTTGTCTCGTTTGTATTCGTTAAAGATATATATCAATATCTCGTAAAAGATCTTGATGATAAACTTGCTCTTCTCGGCCCAGGAGATATTCTTTGGGTATACATGATGATTGCAGGAACTTCGGCTATTGCAGTGACCTTTCCAATTGCTGCACTGCAAGTGTGGAAATTTGTACAGCCTGCTTTAACAAAAGTCGAACAAAAAGCAACTCTCGCTTTTATCCCAGCTTTGTTTCTTTTGTTTCTTGTCGGCATTTCATTTGGCTATTTTGTGTTATTCCCATTAGTTATTTCCTTTTTAGAAGGGCTTGCAGGCAGTGATTTTGAAACGTATTTCACTGTCGAGAAATACTTTACATTTATGCTTCACCTCACACTACCGTTTGGATTTTTATTCGAAATGCCAGCCGTCATTATGTTTTTAACAAGACTCGGTATTATTGATCCATATAAACTGACGAAAGCAAGAAAATTTTCCTATTTTGGTCTCATCGTTCTCTCGGTCCTTATCACACCGCCTGATTTTATATCTGATGTGCTTGTTATTATTCCGCTGCTTGGATTGTATGAGGTAAGTATTACGGTAAGTAAAATGGTTTATCGGAAAAAAATACACACGGAAGTTTCTTAGAAAAGTGAGCAGTCCCAAAAGACGAGGGACCGCTCTCTTCCTTGTGTAACATGTGTACCGAACATACCCTTTTTGGTGATTTAGCCATAGAGGTGAGAAGAAAATGATAAAGAGCCATATCAGGTCGAACGGTTTACTAAACCACCTGACGATCCCAGTGACGATGCGCTGCAATGGCGGCTGTAAAATCTTTCGTGAAGGTTGTCAAATCCTCTCCAGTTACTACACCCGGAGTATTTGTGATGCCTGCTTCTACTAGCAATTCCTTTCCACTGTGTGTTGCCCCAATTGGTTTATAATGAGCGAAAGCTTCTTTTACAAAGTACAAGGCGTCCGGCGTAAATGCACTGCTTTCGTCTTTACCGCCGCTGACAACATATATAGCATCAAACAATACAGACTCACCGGTTAAGAAGGTATGGTCTACTTCTAACTCGGAGCCGTTGTCTGCTTTACGGGCGTTCAATGTATCACTTACTATTTCCGGATTGATCCCTTCGGCTTTCAATCTTGCAAGAACTCCATTAACTTCTTCACCATTAAAATGATCGCCGATAATCACACCAACTTTACGTGTATCTGGCTTTTTCTTTGTATTTTCCTGGCTCAGTGCAGGAGACGATTTGGTGACATCCGAACCTCCTTGTTGAGGAGGAGCAGCTCCGATGGCTTCTGCAAATCCTCTGGTTAAATCCAGGCTTACGTTCGCAAACATATCAACGACTTGCTGCTGAACAGATTTACTTTTTACTTTTCCAAGTTCAAAACTAAATGCTTCGATAATATGCTGCTTTTCGGGCTCACTCATGCTGTTCCAGAACATCGCTGCTTGAGAGAAATGGTCTTTAAAGCTTTCACTTCTAGCCCTGACTTTGCGTCCTTCTATTTTTTCCTGGTAATGAGTATAACCGCCTTCTGACTCAGCAGCAGGTTCTGGGGTGTTGCCAGCTAGAGAGTTTTTATGATAGCTTACTTGACCGGTGTTTATTGTTTGACGCATATACCCATCTCGCTGATTGTTATGGAACGGACAAACCGGACGGTTGATCGGTAATTCGTGAAAGTTCGGACCGCCAAGACGGATCAATTGGGTATCGGTATAGGAAAATAAACGGACTTGAAGCAGCGGATCATTGGTAAAATCAATACCTGGTACAACATGACCAGGATGAAAGGCTACTTGTTCATTTTCTGCAAAAACGTTATCCACATTTCTATTCAATGTCAGTTTTCCTATTATTTTTACAGGTACATCTTCTTCCGGCCATATTTTTGTAGGGTCAAGGATATCAAAATCGAACATAAATTCATCATCTTCTTTTATGACTTGGACGCCTAATTCAAATTCAGGATAATCCCCATTATCGATGGCTTCCGCTAAATCGTGCCGGTGAAAGTCTGCATCTTTTCCTGATAATTTTTGAGCTTCATCCCATACTAGAGAATGGGTTCCAAGAGCAGGCTTCCAATGAAATTTAACGAAATGAGCTTGTCCCTTATCGTTGACAAGACGGAAAGTATGAACGCCAAATCCCTCCATCATACGAAAGCTTCGCGGAATTGCCCGATCAGACATCGCCCACATTACCATATGAGCAGATTCTTGGTTATTCGCTATAAAATCCCAAAAGGTATCATGAGCAGTAGCAGCTTGTGGCATGCCATCGTGTGGTTCCGGTTTTAATGCATGCACTAAATCCGGAAACTTCATGGCATCTTGTATAAAAAATACAGGTATGTTGTTTCCGACTAAATCAAAGTTTCCTTCATCCGTATAAAATTTTGTAGCAAATCCTCGAACATCACGAACGGTTTCCGAAGAACCTTTAGAGCCTGCGACGGTAGAATAACGTACAAACACAGGAGTTTTTTTCGATGGATCGTTTAAAAAATCGGCCTTCGTGTACTCTTTCATTGACTCATACACTTGAAATTCCCCATGAGCAGAATATCCCCGTGCGTGCACAATTCTCTCTGGTATTCGTTCATGGTCAAAATGAGTCATTTTTTCGCGAAAATGAAAATCTTCCATTAGTGTCGGTCCGCGTTCGCCTGCTTTCAGCGAAAATTCATCTTTTGACACTTTTAAACCTTGATTAGTCGTCAATTTTTTATCTTTATCATTTGTTTTATATTTTTCCAACTGCTCTTGTTTCCTATTTTTCGACTCATTATACGGCTCTCTCACTTATAGTTCCTCCTTTTGACAATATATAATAAACATTTCCTTTTATGCTCGTACCCGCGCTCATTTTTAAATAAACTGTTTTCAAATCATTTTATTTTGGAACACGAAACAAAGTTGGTAAAATAATATTGGCTTTAAATTTTTAATAGAAAGAAGATGAAACAATGTCTGAACATAAGCAACTAAGTGATATAAAGCTATCTGTCCTTGACCTATCTCCTATCCTAAAAGAAGGAACTGTCTCAGACTCTTATAAAAATACACTTGAGCTTGCACAGCATGCAGAAAAGTGGGGATACCATCGCTATTGGATGGCTGAACATCATAATATCCCTTTTATTGGGAGTTCTGCGACATCAGTTCTTATCGGACACGTGGCAGGGGGAACCTCAAAAATTCGGGTGGGTTCAGGAGGAATAATGCTCCCAAATCATTCCCCTCTTATCATCGCAGAGCAATTTGGAACTTTAGAAACACTCTATCCAGGACGTATTGACCTTGGCCTTGGACGCGCCCCAGGTACCGATCAATTAACAGCCCATGCTTTAAGACGTCACACTGGCAGCGACGGTCATGATTTTCCACAGCTTTTAGATGAGCTGCGCAGCTATTTTTCTAATGCAAACGGAAAACGTGTACGAGCTATCCCCGGACAGGGATTAAACGTTCCGATCTGGCTTCTTGGTTCAAGCGGTTTTAGCGCACAGCTCGCTGGTCAACTTGGACTGCCTTTTGCTTTTGCCAGTCATTTTTCACCTGACAATACCCTGCCTGCACTTGACTTGTACCGCCGCTCCTTCCAGCCGTCCGATGTGCTTGAAGAGCCATATGCAATGGTCGGGTTAAATGTTGTTGCAGCTGAAACGGATGATGAAGCAGAGTATCTTGGAACTACTATTCAGCAGCAATTTTTAAACCTTGTCCGCAACACAGAATTACCGCTGCAGCCGCCCGTTGAAAATATCGATAACTTTGTTACAGAACATGAAAAAATACTTTTGCAGCAGCAGCTTGGTTCTTCTATATTTGGCGGCACAGCAACTGTTAAGAAGAAAATGCAGGAATTTCTAGATGAGACACAAGCAGATGAAATCATGGTCAATGCTCAAATTTACGACCATGAAAAACGTCTTCGCTCCTTCGAAACTGTCTCTGAAATTGCGATAAATTAATAACAAAGGATCGGCAGAAATATACATCTCAGCCGACCCTTTTTGTATATTCACTAAGATCGCTAATGTTGTCATTTAGTTTAAATCCTGTAAAATATAATTTATCTAGGCAATGATTGGAAGGATGAACAAAAGTGGCTGCAGCCATGAGAGAATTTGAAAGATTAAATGAGGAAATTGAAACATATCGTCTTAAAGCATTATCGGTCGAAGATATAAATAGAGGAATCGAACTTTGCAAACGAGGAATGGATCAGCTTTCAGAAGTTTTTTATCAAATCGAAAATATTCCCCGGTCTATTCCATGCCGGGATGCACTTATTCAATTCTATGCCATGATGGATCAGTTTAAAAAAGCACGCACTGTCGTAGAAAATGCTTTTGCAGCTGGTGCATATCATCCAACAACGAAAGCTGCTGTATTAAAACGAATTGATGAAATGGAAAAAGCCCGCAATAGACTGGTTTTGTGTATTAGTGAAAACCCTGGAATCGAAGAAAACCAGGTTGAAAAAAGATTGAAATGTGACAAAAA
Source organism: Alteribacillus bidgolensis (assembly GCF_002886255.1). NCBI lineage: Bacteria > Bacillati > Bacillota > Bacilli > Caryophanales > Bacillaceae > Alteribacillus > Alteribacillus bidgolensis. Next base: position 4,170,398 of record NZ_KZ614149.1, on the reverse strand, counting down.
AGCATTGAAATGGTACCTCGCCAACAGTACATTGATCAAAAAAAATACATACAAGAATACATATGCACTATGGCTTTCAGAGGAAATTACCTTAGAAATAGATCGCGGCATAAAAGCGGCAATTGTAGACGTAGAAACTACAGGATTATCCAAAGTGAAAGATGAAATCGTAGAAATTGGCGTTATGTTCTGCAGGTTCGACACCATTTCCGGGGAAATAATGGAGATTATTGAAGAGATTAATGAATTAAACGAACCAAGCTTTCCCATCCCAGCAGCCGTCACTCGCATTCACGGTATCACGGATAAAAAAGTTGATGGTAAAAGGATAAATAAGAAGAAATTGGATCAAATATTTGCTGAAGCTGATATCATCATTGCACACAATGCTAGTTTTGACAGCGGCTTTATTCAGCGTTACTTTCCGGCATCAAAAGTCGTTCCTTGGCATTGTTCTGTTAACGATATTCACTGGAAAAGCTATGGGTTTTCCACGAGAAAACTGCTTGATTTATGCCGTCACCACCGTATTACTCAGCACCAAACGCACCGGGCACTTGATGACGTCAAACTGACTGTGGAGTTGTTGCAGCAGCGTAACCCTGCAGGAGAATACTATTTGAAAGAATTGCTCCATAAAAGCAAACAACCCTCCTATTAAATCAATTAGGAGGGTTGTTTGCATTAATTAATGATCGATTTGTGTAATTTCAGCAAAGATTGTGTCACAGAAATCTTTTCCTCTTTTCTCCCTACATACTTACAGAAGACTGATTCATCACTTCCACTAAACGTTTCATTCCTGTTTCAATCTCTTCGGGTTCCGCATTGGTGAAATTCAAACGCAATGTATTTTGAGCGGGGGTATTGACGTAAAACGGTGCCCCAGGAACGAATGCCACGCCATTTTCCACCGCTTCGTTTAATAGAGCAGTCGTATTAACAGATTCCGGCATCGATACCCAGAAAAACATACCGCCTTTTGGCTCTGTGTACTGGATAGGAAGATCTTCACCTTTATCGAAAATACCTTTCATCACCAGCATTCTTTCTTTATATGCTTGTCTCAGGGTACGGATATGCCCATCAAGGTCAAATTCACGCATTAAGTGAATCAAGGCATGCTGGGATAATGAATTGGTATGCAGATCTGTAGCTTGTTTGGCTTGGGCCATCATTCGAATAATTTGATAAGGACCGGCAATCCATCCCGTACGCAGCGCAGGTACAACAGTTTTTGAAAAAGTACTCGTGTAGACAACGTACTTATTGTCATCCATTGACGCTAGAGGCGGAATATTTTCACTTTGATCAAATTGAATGTCACCATATGGATCATCTTCAAAAATGATAGTGTGGTATTTTTTTGCGAGCTTTAGAAGCTGCTTTCTGCGTTCTAATGACCACACTTTCCCGCCAGGATTCGAATAAGTAGGTACAACATAAATACACTTTGGTTTTAAACGTTGGATTTTTTCTTCTAAGTCTCCTTGTACCATCCCGTCTTCATCTGAATCTACCGGCACAATGTTTACTTCATATGATTGAAACACTTGAAGAGCCGCTAGATACGTAGGATTCTCAGTTAAAATAATATCACCGGGATTAAACATCACTCTTGCGAACAAGTCAATTGCCTGCTGTGACCCAGATGTTACCAGTACATGTTCCGGATCTCGGTAAATACCTTTTACTTTCATCCGTACTGTCAATTGTTCTCTTAAGGCCGGCACCCCTTCTGTTTCCCCATATTGCAATACTTTCGGATTAGACAATAGTGCTTGATCAAACGCCTTTCTTACTTCCTGCACGGGAAATAACTTCTCATCCGGAAGTCCGCCTGCAAACGAAATAACGTCCCCTTTATTGACAACTTTCAAAATATCACGTACAGCTGACGATTGCATATGGTTGACGCGTTTTGCAAACCCGTACTTCATTTCTCTCTCCACCTCTTTATATTTTTATAACTGATAGATTCATTAAAAAATATTTTCAAAATGTCTTAATATTGTATCATATTTAAATCGATTGCTTCGATAGTCATCTTATATGAGATGGGGGCACTACTTTCATAAAATACTAAAAACGTATGAAAAGAGAATGTGTATGAGATATAGCCATACCGCTGTACAAATACCTATTTACACGGATAAACCGTAAGTCAACAACAGATAAATGTTTTTATTTCGTTTCGTTGACCTGCTCTTCTGAGTTATATGATATTTCTTCCATTCTAGAATTTTCTAAAGCATTATCAGTATTATCTTTGGACTCTGCTATGAATATTGAAATAATGACCAGGACTAAAGCAACGCCGTCAACCACTCTTAATGTTTCTCCAAGAAAAGAGACAGCAAAAACAGTTGCCGTAATTGGTATTATTGCTGTGGCCATCCCAACAGTACTAGCGGGAACTTTGGGCATTCCTAAATACGTAAAAGTATATGCCAGCACCCAGCCAGAAAAAGCATATGCCACAATGGTTGCCCACGTAATAGCCGTTATACTTTCCCAATCGAACGTTAATGATTCAAAAACAGCCATAGGCAATGTCATAAATAATCCCATAACACATAAGCCAGCAGACATAGTAAGCGGCGGGATTTGCACTGCGAATTTTTTTGCATAAACATAAAACATCGCGAGTGAGGTTACTGCTAGAATCATGAAAATGTTCCCCAGCCAGCTTGCTTCTCCAACCGCTCTAACCCCGACTACTTCCATAATTAAAACAGCAAACACAGCTAATGAAATCGCAATTATTTTCCGAATATTTAAACGTTCCCCTAATAATAAAAAGGAAAGAAGCAATACAATAGCTGGAACCATACTATTAATCACTCCAGCTGCAATGACATTTGTATAACTAAGTCCGTATAAAAGAAATACGGTGTAAAGGACACAAGTGAAAAGAGCCTGCATAAAAATTCCATAGTAATTTTTAACGCCAAGGTTTTTCCATTCCACCTTGTCATAAATCTTTGCTGCTGGTAATAATATGATACTTGAAACAGTCAATGTTAAAGCGGTGAACAACCAAACAGGAATCGTTTCCATAGCATAATCTCCAACCGGGATACTGATTCCTAGAAATATCATAACTATGATAATATATAAAAACCCAATATTCATCTCATTACTCCCCTTTAAAAAACACAATTTTAATTGTTCCATTTAAAAGTGTGGTGAAATGACGATGCCTCGTTCCTACCTGTCATGACCTTACTATTATTCTTGTAATAATGTTCTTCATAGCTTTGATTAGATTAAACGTGGATTGGTCTCCATCAATCCAAACCAATTATAAGAAGACTGTCTATTTCTCATAATTGCCTCCACGATAATCAAAGACTTATTAACTGAATATTACAAAAATCTTTACCTAATAAAAAACCTCTCTTTAGAAATATAACCATTTAAAATAACGTGTTTGGTGCCTATTCATTAAGAATTTTGACATAAGAGCCAATAGGAAAGTTTGAAACACGACCAGTTGTATAACCATAATAGCCATAGGTTTTCCCATAGGATCGCATGGCATCAAAATCCTCAACAACAATACCTGTTGTAGGAATAACCTTTTCCAGCCATACAAACAAATACAGATTATTATCTAGTTTGTAATAGACATCTTTACGGCTATAAACAAATTGAACTCGCTTTCCGATTAATTCTTTTGTCTTCTTTTGCTGGGGTGTAACATCCGAAATTGGATTGTCAATAGATACGTGTTCAAATGAAGCATGGACAGAAGAAAGCGGCATACCTTGTTCAGCTCGTTGAAGCATTGGTATTGATGTGCCTTCTTTAACTGGAAGCTTGCTGGTAATGACGGTAGCAATGTTTTGGTGAAGGTCAAGGACAATAGATATGGATTTCGTATCACCATATGAAACAATGAAATCAATTAGAAAAACTTGGCTTGCCGCAAAGTCCAAAAGGCGGAATCCGCAGTTTTGCTTATACTTTGATCCTTTAACATAGTTTTAAACATTTCTAAAGTATAAAATAAATATCTTTTCTGAGCATGACCGCTGTGTATGCTCAAATGAATCTTTCCTTGATATTCTCATCCTCCACTGTCCACTTTATGCGTTTCGATATCTACAATCAATATTTTAGATATTTTGTTTCCCTCATAATAAAGCATAAAGTCTTTATCTACTAACTTATCTGTGGCTCCATCATATTTCACTAAATCCAACCGAAAGTTCGCCTATACTGATGAAATCATTTTCTTTCATACTCATATTTCAGCGATCCCCCCTAAATAAATGTATAGTTATAGATGAAGTCACGTAAGCACCAAGCCAAAACTGCTTGATACCTACGTTCTTTTATTTTCGGAACATTTAACGATTAAACCCCATACCAATTGAAATGTTCGTCATTTAAATCTACCCAAACATTTTTCGTTTCCGTATACATATCCATTGCTTGTATCCCTAGTTCTCTTCCAAACCCGCTCTGTTTCGTTCCACCAAATGGTGCAGCGCTATCAAGCATACTAAACGTATTCACGTACACCGTTCCTGCTTTTAGGCCTTTTACCATTCGGTGTGCTCTTTTTAAATTTTCTGTCCACAGTCCCGATGTCAGGCCATATAACGTATCATTAGCTTTTTTCAAAGCATCTTCTTCGTCTCTAAAGCGAATAACCGAAAGAACCGGACCAAAAATTTCTTCTTGAGCAATTGTCATATCATTAGTCACGTTTTCAAAGACAGTTGGAGTGAAAAAATAGCCATCGTTTTCTGTCTTAAATCTTTCCCCTCCAATAACTAAGTTAGCCCCTTCTTCTAACCCAGCAGCCACGTAGTGTTCAATACGTTCTAATTGTTCTAGTGAAACTTGCGGCCCCATTTGCGTTGTTTGTTCTAATGGGTTTCCAACCTTAATTTTCTTTGCTTTTCTAACGAAAGAATCCATAAAATCATCATATATACTATCTTGTACAAACACCCTAGAGCCCGAAGCACAGACTTGACCTTGCGCAAAATAAATGCCAAACATGGAACCATTGACAGCGTTTTCAATATTAGCATCATCAAATATAATGTTTGGAGCTTTCCCTCCAAGCTCTAAACTTACGGGTTTCAAATTCTTACTAGCAGCTTGCATAATCAACTTTCCAGTGGACGTGGATCCTGTAAAGGCAATCTTATCAATCCCAGGATGAGAAGAAAGGGCATCTCCTGCGTCTTTTCCAAACCCAGGTACAACATTAATAACACCATCTGGAATACCAGCTTCTTGAAAAATTTTAACCATTTCTAAAATACTGATAGGTGTTTGCTCTGCAGGTTTAATAACAATTGTATTGCCTGCCGCCAAGGCTGGAGCTAATTTCCACATCGTCAGCATAAGAGGAAAATTCCATGGTACAATGGCTCCTATTACACCTAACGGCTCTTTTAATGTATAGTTAAATCTTCCAGCAGGGGAAGCTAATGTATCTCCTTGAACTTTATTTGCAAGACCGGCATAGAACTCTAGTACATCAATCATAACGGGGATTGCAATATATTTCGTTTCATTAATAGGCAAACCATTGTCTCTGGATTCTACTTCAGCTAAATAGTCCGCTTTTCTCCACAATTCTTGAGCTGCCTTATTTAATAAACGCCCTCTATCACTTGGTGCCATGTCAGCCCATGGCCCGGATTCAAAAGCTTTTCTTGCTGCTTTTATCGCTAAATCAACGTCTTCTCCTCCTCCTTCCGCTACTGTACCATTGACTTTTCCAGTTGCGGGGTTAAGCGACTCAAATGTTTTGCCAGACAATGATTCTGTCCATTTTCCGTCAATAAATAATTTGTATGTTTCACTCATCATTATTCTCCTTTAATAAAATTCGTAAAGCAGACTGCACTTAATACAGAACATTTTGAGAATGGATATTGACAACCTGTTTAACTGCTTCTATTTGGTGTTCAGCCAAGACATTTGAAGGCAGCCCCTTGATTGCTTCGTAAAATGGATCTTCTTTCACCTTGCTTTGTAATCCACTTAACGATTCAATTATTCTTAACGTACAAAATGGTACATAAGCAGGACTATAGCCACCTTCATGACAAACAACTAAACGACCTTCACAATGACGTTCCGCTATATCCATTACGACAGAAGTCATTTTGCCATACCCTTCTGCTGTAACTATCATTTGTCCAAGAGGATCAAATACACTTGCATCCTGTCCGGCTGATACGATAACGAGCTCTGGTTTAAACTGATCAGCAATTGGACCAACAGCTTGCTCCAAGGCGTATAAATATCCAGCATTTCCAGTTCCAGCCGGTAATGGAATATTGACGTTATATCCTTTTCCTGCCTTTTCACCTATATCTTCTGCAGCGCCTCTATCAGGCGGAAAGTTAAACTCTTGATGAATAGAAACAAACATAACGTTAGGATCGTAGTAAAATGCACTTTCTGTCCCATTACCGTGATGAACATCCCAGTCTAAAATCATAATACGCTTCAGCCTATATTTTTCTTGCGCATAACGAGCAGCAACTGCTGCATTATTAAACAAGCAAAAACCTATTCCTTTTTCTTTTTCTGCATGATGTCCTGGCGGTCTTGTAAGGGCGTATACATTTTGAACCTTTCCATCCATTACCGCATCAACACTCGTAATCGCACCACCAGCAGATAAAAGAGCGATTTCATAAGAGCCTCTTCCTACAATGGCTAATTCTCCAGCATCTCCACCCGTTGTATCACTTAATTGTTTTACTTTATCTACATAAGCTGGAATATGATTTAACTCAATCTCCTCCCGAGTCGCTGCACGGGGAGTCATCACTCTTAACTCATGAATAAACCCGCTTCGTTCTAATAGATTCTTTACACGTCGCTTACTTTTAGGACTTTCACCATGTTCATCTGCTTCTATCCATCCTCCAGGCGGAAGAAACAATGCACCATTTCCAGTGTCGTGCCAAAAATAACTTTCATCACATAAAAACCCGGTTTTTATTGTCATCACGTCCCTTCCGATTTTTACAATCTTCTAAAACGCTTTGTTTTCAAATGCTTTTATAGCTTCTGAAAGCCTTTCTATTATTGTTTCAATATCTTTTTTATTAACTATTAAAGGTGGAGCAAGAGCCACTGCATTAATACCACCAAAAGCAAGAGGTCTTAATAGAAGATTTCGATTTAAGCACTCTTCTACTACCTGCTGTGCAGCATGCAAAGATGGATCGAAACCATTCTCGTTTTCCCGGTCTGCAAACAATTCAATAGCTCCTAGTAAACCTATTGTTCTAGCTTTTGCCGTCACTTTATGTTTCTCTTCTAAATACTTTAAGCCCTTGTGTAATTCCGCACCCATTCGCTTCGCGTTACCAACTAAGTCCTCTTTTTCTATGATTTCTAAATTTTTTAATGCAACCGCACAAGCAGTTGGGTGCCCGCTGTAGGTAAACCCGTGAAAAAATACATCTTCTGACATTTCTGCAAGTTCATCTCTTAGGTCTGTTTTTAGAAGGACAGCACCCAGCTGCATATACCCGCTAGTTATTCCTTTAGCGACAGTCATTACGTCAGGTACAATTTCCCAATTATCTACCCCAAACATTTTTCCGGTTCTTCCAAAACCACATATTACTTCATCGGTAATCATAAAAATGCCGTGTTCATCACATAACTCTCGAACAGCTTTTAAGTAGCCTTCTGGGGGAATGTTTATTCCTCCCACGCCTTGAACAGGTTCTAAAATGACAGCTGCTATTGTTTCTGGACCTTCTTTTTCAACAATACCTCTAATGCTAGTTTCATAATCAAGGTGAGACGTATCTCCCTTTTCACAATCTGTCAGGTACGGCTTTGCATGAAGAAATCCCGGTGCTGAAGAAGTGATCATACTATCAAATTCTCGAACTCCTGTGGCACTTGTAGCCCCCATTGTTACCCCATGATAGCTTAAATCAAGAGCAATTATTTTCGTCCGCTCTGGGTTCCCTTTCAATTTCCAATAATGCCTTACCATTTTAAATGCCGTTTCATTAGATTCCGATCCGCCAGAGGTGAAAAAACTTACATTAAGATCACCAGGTGTTAATTCTGCAAGCTTTTCCGATAGTTGAATCACCTTATCGTTAGAGTTATTAAAAAAGGAAGAACTATAGGAGAGATTCAGGATTTGTTGTTTAGCTGCTTCTGCCATTTCTTGACGACCGTACCCAATATTTACGTTCCACAAAGAAGAAACTCCATCAATATAAACATCCTCTTGAACATCTGTTACATTGATCCCTTGCCCTTCTTTAATAATTAAACCCGGTCCGCTTTGCTGCTGCAGTTTTAGCGGAGTTGTCGGGTGAAAGTAATATTGTTGATCCGCTTTTTTTAAATGATCTGCATTGTTTGCTTTTTTAACTACATTTTCATTCATGACAGGTATGCCTCCCTTAAAATAATAAAACTGACGAACGTTCGTCAGTTTTATTATAAGGAAAAATCAGAAAATTTACAATAGAAATTTACATTTGTTTTTCTATTCCTCGCCAATAAATTTTCCAAGAAATAGAGAATCTTTTTTCAAATTGGTCAACATTGACATAAATTAATTCAACAAGCAGCCCATCAATAAAATTCATAAAAGATATAGTACCTTCTTCCGCATTGACTTCTAATTCATCTTCATGATTCTCAAATGCTTCTTTTATGTATGTTTGTAAACTATCATAATAATTAAAGGCACTTGAAATCACTCTTTCTTCTAAGTGTCTAGGGGGGATAAACATCATTTTAAGCAGAAATTTAATGTTTCTTTCTCCTACTGATTGATACCTCTCTTTTAATTGAAGAATAAAGTAATACAAAATGTTATTTATCGTTTTATCTTTCTGCTTTCCAAAATAATCACCTAAAAATGAGATTTCTTCATTAATTACTTTTTCCATTACTTGTAAAAAAAGATCATCTTTGTTTTTGTAATGTGCGTATATAGATTGCTTTTTTATACCCACTTCATCACCTATATCTGTTAGAGAAGTACCGTCATACCCCTTTTCAACAAAAAGATGTAAAGCACTTTTTTTAATTTTGTTTGCAGTCGTCATGGACATTATGTTCCTCCTCTTTTTTCATTGTTGAAAAAAATACATATACATAGACCCAACATATCAATCAATAATTATTCTACCTAATTTTTATTAATCATTCGACAAAAACAATAAGTCATCATAAGAAAAGTTCGGGGGTTCAGCAAAAATTGCTCTCTATCGTGTGTACCGAGCGGCTGGAGCTGCAGCCGGACATCATCAAATATTTCCTGCCTGCGAAAAAAAGAGGGTTATCTCCAAATGAAGATAACCCTCTTTTTTTAACCTCTCATTAATTCAGGCAAAATGGTAATCAGCTCAGGAAACGCTGTGAATAAGATAATAGCAAACACCATAGCAGCTAACATGGGCATGACACCTTTAAATATTCTCTCAATTGGAATATCCTTTACTACACCGCTAATGATATAAACACTAATACCAAGCGGCGGAGTAATTAAACCTATGTTCATTACCATCACCATAATGACCCCGAACCAAACACCATCAAACCCTAACTGAGTAACGAGAGGGTATATAACTGGGAGAGTCAATACTAAGATGGCAATACCTTCTAAGAATAATCCAAGAATAAAATAAACAAGCAGAATCATCCCCATAATCATAAACGGGGACCAATCAAGCCCGTTGACAAACATAGTAATCTGCCTTGGAATCCTGCTAATAGATAAAAATTGACTAAAAATATCTGCTCCAATTAAAATGAGGAATATCATTGCAGATAAACGAGTGGACTCACTAAGTGCTTTAATGAATTTCTTACCGTTTAACCTTCTAGTAATAAGAGCTAGCACCAAAGAACCAAAAGATCCAATAGCCCCTGCTTCCGTAGGAGTAAATACCCCAAGATAAATTCCTCCGATTGTTAGAACAAACAACAACACAAATGGCCATACTTTTGATAAAGATTTTAGTTTTGTTCCCCAATCTGACTTTTCCGATGAAGGACCAGCTGCGGGATCTTTTCTTACCCATAAAAATATTACTATCATAAAGAGAAGCATTTGAACAATACCAGGAATAAGACCCGCAATTAATAATTGACCTATTGGTTCCATCGTTAAAATCCCGTAGAGAATTAAAATGACACTAGGAGGAATTAAAATTCCTAATGTACCGCCTGCGGCTACACAAGCAGTTGATAACGTGGGGCTATAATTGTATTTTTTCATCTCTGGCAGAGTAATACGAGCCATAGTCGCGGTGGTGGCATTTACGGAACCAGAAATAGATGAAAATATAGCACTTGTTCCAATTGTTGTAAGAGCCATTCCGCCTTTCACATGTCCTAACCATGAATCAACAGCTCGAAATAAATCTTGTCCAAAGCCACTGTAGGATAGAATCATCCCCATTAATATAAACAAGGGAATCACACTGAGTGAATAGGAACTAGCAGTTCCAAACGGTGTGTTGCCCAATTGGACTAATCCTGTATCTAAACCTCTAATCATACCAAAACCAATTGTTCCAATAAAAATTAATGAAATACTTACAGGCACCTTCAGCAAAAAAAGAATCAATAGTACGACAATTCCTAAAATACCTATCGTTTCTGGGCTCATGTTTTTTCCACCGCCTTCACAAAATGTTTGAGCCCGCTGGTTAAAGCTATCAATGCAAAGACGAAAGAACCGATAGAAGCTATTATAATAAATGGATAAACTGGCAGACTCAAATCACTAGTTGTCACATTCCGCCCCATCGTACGTATAGCTTCGTTTAAAATGTGCCAACTCATAAAAGCAATTACGACAAAAATAAACCATTCAATACAACCTTCTATAATATGTCTTACTCTATGCGGCATCTTGTCTACAGCAAACCCAATCGCAATGTGCTCTTTGTATTTATGAGTAATAGCGAATGTAAAAAACACCAATATCGCTGAACCTAATTCTGTTAATTCAAATGACCCTGTAATCGGCTGGTTGAAAAAGAAACGGCCAATCACATCAAAAGTAATTAAGAGCATAACGAAACATAAAACAATGTTAGCGATATGATGCAAAATGAGATTAACAACATTTACCGCTTCTTCTAATCTGCTAATAAATCGTTTCATATAAAAACTCCTGTTATTCAGAGCTTAATTCAACAGCTCTGTCATAGATGTCTTGACCCGGCAGCCCTTTTTCTTCTTTATCTTCGATCCAAGCATCAATCGCAGGTTGTAAATATTCGCTCCACTTTTCGTTGTCTTCAGCACTTAGTTCATAAAACTCTGCTCCGGCTTCTTCAGCTGCCTGAATGGCTTCTTCTGCTCTTTTATCCATGGTTTCTCCAACCACTTGTGACATATGTTCTCCATTTATTTCTTCCATGGCTGATTGGTTCTCTTCACTAATAGAATCCCAGCTGTTTTGATTCATTACTGCAAAGAACGTTGTCATATAAAAATTACCAACAGTGACATAATCAATTACTTCGTGCAAACTATAATCTAATAAGGTGTGAAATGGTCCTACCGTTCCATCAACTACTCCACGTTCAAGTGCTTCGTAGGTTTCATTCATCGACATCGATACTGGGGTAGCTCCCATTTCTTCAAGCCACCTATTTACCTCAGGGGATGGGGAACGTATTCTCATCCCTTCCAAATCTTCGACACTTTTCACTTGTTTATCAACCGTGAAAATCTGACCAGGCTCAGATGTTGCAGTCCATAAAGGGACCGTGTCTTCATATTCCTTTTGCAGTTCCGGAAATTCTTCATACAAATCCCACAAAATCTGGGAACCCTCTACCCCTGTTTCACTCATAAAGGGAAGTTCCATGACAGAAGTAAGTGGAAATTGTCCAGGTGTATAACTATGAACGCTAAACCCGATATCGGCCACTCCCGTTGCCGCTGTTTCATATTGAGCATCTGGCTCAGCCAGCTGCGCCCCTGGATAAGATATAATTTGAACTTCCGAATTGGTTGCATCTTCTGTTAACGCTTTAAACTCTTGAACAACCTCTGTTTCCATGACGTGATTAGAAGGAAACATATGCGAAAAATCAAATTCTTGTGCTTCACCGGATGATTCAGAGGCCCCAGAAGAGCTGTCAGAAGTGGAGTCATCAGCACACGCACCAAGCATAATTACACTTGCAGCAGCTAAAACAGATGTTTGTGAAAGCTTCTTTGTTAACTTAATCATGTTGTTCCTCCTTTATCATCACAGATTAATTAAGCGCTTTCATGCTATAGATAAAATGAATAGGGAGAAAGATTTAAGGCCCTTAATCATTTCTCCCACCTTCATTTAATCAAACGCGCTTAAGTATACTGTGGATGGATGTTATATTCTTTTAATGTCTCACGAATTTCATTTTGAAGCTCCTCGGATGGCAGATCCATAGGCAATCGTAATACTGGTTCAATTTTCCCCATCATACCAAGTGCTGCTTTCACAGGGGCTGGATTCGTATCTTTGAATAATACATCGTTTAACTTCATAAGTTCAAAGTGAAGGTCCTGCGCTTTCTTGACATCTCCTGTTTCCCAAGCATCATGAAGCTCGGCTACTTTCTTTGGTTCTACGTTAGCGGTAGCACTTATTGATCCTGCTCCTCCAATTGCAAGCATTGGGTAACAAAGTAATTCAATACCGGAGTACAATAGAAAATCTCTTCCACAATAAAGTAACACTCTGTTTACATGTTCAAAATCTTTATTGGACTCTTTCGCCCCTACTATATTCGGGCAATCTTTGACTAGGCGTGCCATTGTTGTAACTTCCAAATTTTGTGCAGTACGCCCAGGGATATTGTAAATAATAATTGGAATATCTACAGAATCAGCAACTGTTTTGAAATGTTTGTATAACGCTTGCTGATTTGGTTTGTTGTAGTAAGGCACTATAACCATTGCAGCATCGGCGCCCATTTCTTCAGCTTTTTTCGTTAAATACATTGTTTCATCGTGATTGGTTGAACCAGTTCCTGGTGCGAATGGGACTCTGCCGTTAATCGTTTTGATCGCATTTTCCATCACTTTCACACGTTCTTCTGTCGTAAGGGAGCTTGGTTCCCCTGAAGTACCGGTAACAGAAATAGCGTGCGTTCCATTTTCCAATTGAAATTCAATCAATTCTGACTGTTTCTCATAATCTACCTCGTGATTAGCCTTAAACGGAGTAACAACCGGTGCAATGGAACCTCTTAATCTTTTCTTAATATCTTCATAGTTTCTACTCATTAATATATCCTCCCTCTAATTTAAGCAATCATTTAATCGCTTATAATATATATCTTGTATTACATTTTATTATATATATTTTCATATATGATTTCAAGTATAAATTATTCCTGCTTCTAATGTTGTTATCGTGTTAATATTCACCATACTAACTGTGACCCTTTTTTGAGATGAAAAATGTAACGAAAAAACCAACCCCTAGAAATATAGACAAGATGATAAATATCCATCCATACGTCACTGTCTTCATTAAATAAATGGCAAACATCGGACCAATAGTCGATCCGACAAACAGGAAAAAAGAATATAAGGACATTGCTGTTGCTCTCTCTTTGCCACCATAAATACTAATCAGTGAAATAACAGAAGGCACAGTCACTGAGATTCCGGCTGTAAAGACAATACTCATGACAATCATCATTGTCATATTTATTGTAAGCCCAATAAAAAACAAACCAATTCCTGCAAAAGATAGACCGATTCGAATCATAACAAATGCCCCAAATTTTCTTGCCAAACGACTGCCAAATGGTGCAAACAACATCCCGATAATACCTGCAGAGCGAACGAGCAATTTGTTCGAATTCCAAGAAATACGTTTGCTCTCAAGCGCTGTATACATACCCACAAAGCTCAACAAAAGTAATATGGTGATAAAATAATTACAGATAAAAAACGGTTTTGTTAAGACAGTGGTAAACGTTTTAAATACAGAACGTCTTACAGAACTAGTACATTTCGAATCATTTGGAATAGCAGCGATAAACGCTGCTCCTAGACCTAAATAAATGAAGCCGAATAAATAAAAGACATAGTTCCAACCAAACGCTTCATTCACCACACTACTGTACACTTGCCCTATGATGCCTGCCATTAAAAATGCAGCGCTAATAAATCCAATTGACGCAGCTCGCTTTTTGGGCGGGTAAAGCTCCGTTAAGAAAGTAAGTGCAGTGGGGGCAAACGAAGCTGCAACAAATCCCTGAATGCCCCGTAATACAACAATTGCTCCATAACTTGAAAGCATTCCAATAATCGGTGATAATACCGTCAATAACAATAAGCCAAAGACAATCTTTTTTTCTCCCTATTCGTTCGGAAAGCGGTGCAAACACGTGTGTTCCCAATGCATAGCAAAATGAACAAACACTGGTGATCAGTGCGGCACGTTCCGCTGTAATGTCAAATTCAGCCATAAACACGGAATTTAACGGAATTGTTGCAAATAGGGTTGGATACAATAAATAATCCACTGCAAAAAAAGATGAACGTCATCAAGGAATAATTTTTCTTCCATTCTTTATTAAATGAATATATTTCATCGGCAGGCTCTCCCAATGCCAGTGCTCCCCTTTCATTCAACCGATTCGTTAGATCAATGGTTCTAAAAATTCAGCGCTTACTGCCTGGTAAAGGAAACCGCCTTAGAAAAACTCGGCTTATCGACGAGTCCTTCTATCGTATGACGGAGCTGCTCTTATACTGCCTTTCGAAATTTCTTATACATTGTGATAGCGACGTTGTAAGTCGCAGCTTTACTTAAACTATTAACCAATAACGTTTTGTATGAACAGTGAAAAAAGCCGATTCATCAGCAGCAGATTTCTCGGCTATTTTCTATAGGTTAACTTATTATTTATTCATTGCTTAATTCAACGGCTCTGTCATAAATTTCTTGCCCTGGGAGCCTTTTGCTTTCTTTATCTTCAATCCAGGCTTCAATAGCTGGCTGCATGTATCTCTCCCATTCTTCTTGTTCCTCTTTACTTATTTCATAAAATTCCACTCCAGCCTCTTTGGCTGCCTGCTCTGCTTTTTTTGCTTGAGCATCATGAACCTCGCCGATCAATTGAACCATATTTTCTCCCTTGATTTCGCCAATCGCTTCCTGGTTTTCTTCACTAATGGAATCCCAGCTGGATTGGTTCATTGCCCCATAAAACGTTGTCATATAGAAATTACCAACCGTTACATAGTCAATAACATCTTTTAAGCTATAGTCCAGCAAAGTATGAGTAGGGCCGACGGTGCCATCTACTACTCCACGTTCGAGCGCTTCATACACATCACTCATCGGCATAGAAACAGGAACAGCACCTAATTCTTCAAGCCATGCATTAACCTCTGGGGAAGGAGAACGTACTCTCATTCCTTCCAAATCTTCAGGGCTTTTTACTTGCTTGCCAACTGTGTAAATTTGTGCAGGTTCAGATGTTGAAAGCCATATCGGCATCACATCGGCATATTCGTCTTGCATTTCTGGAAATTCTTCATATAAATCCCATATCATCTGCGAACCTTCTGAAGACGTTTCACTCAAGAAAGGAAGCTCCATAACCGAGGTAAGAGGGAACTGTCCGGGTGTATAACTATGTACACCATAACCCATGTCTGCCACACCTGTAGCAGCTGCTTCAAAGTGTCCATCTGGATCAGCAAGTTGGTTCCCCGGATAAGATGTAATGTCAACTTCTCCTTCCGTCGCTTCTTTAACCCCCGTTACAAACCCTTGGACAATATCTGTTTCCATCGGACTATTGGAAGGAAAAAAATGTGAAAAGGCAAATTCTTGTGATTCCCCGGATGTTTCGGAAGAACTTTTAGAATTAGATTCCTCTGAACAAGCACTGAGTATAAATACACTTGCAGCAGCCATAGCAGCATATTTCAGAACTTTTATATTAAACATGCTTTTCACTCCTTTAATTGACCATTTATATTAAGCGTTTTCATAATATAGGTAAATAAAAAGAAAAGGGAGAGATTTTACTTTAGTAATAAATCCTCCCTTAATCTAGCAAGAAATAGTTGAGAACCATTTTTTAAATAGTTTCTAGTCATTCTGACTGTTTTCCCTCATGTTTCAGTCTAACCTGTCGTTATAGCTTAGCTTATTTCTTTGTATTTTCCTTCAAAGAAAGCAAGCGGTTCTCCGTCTTGAACATTTAAATTTAATACCTCGCCGACAAATAAGGTGTGGTCCCCAGCTTCGTGCGCATCATACACGTTACAGGCCAGATTAACGATGGAATCTTTTATGATCGGCGTTCCTTCAAAATCTTCAAAAGCTACGTTTCTTTCTTCTTTGATTTGTCCGGCAAAAATCATTGACATCTCTTTCTGCTCTTCTGACAATATATTTACCGCAAATTTATCAGCACGTTTAATTAAGTCATGCATGCGGGCTTTATCTCCGACGGAAATGAGGACAAGTTTTGGATCCAACGACACCGACATGAAAGCATTGGCAGTCATGCCGTGTACTTCTCCGTCCACCTCCGTTGTAATCACGGTTACGCCTGTCGCAAATTTCCCCATCGCTATTCTAAACATACGATCATCCATGATTATCACCTCTTGAAAAAAATTTACATTCTTAGAAAATAAGGCTTATATGACAAACGTTGGCTTTCGTTTTTTCAATGTCGGCTCTTTCAGATCGATTTTCTTTCCAGTATGAACATCGAGCACTTCGGATGCTTCTTCAAACCAGCTGTCTGGTGCTTCATGGCCCCAGAATGTCTGCCGCATCGGATCATCAAGATCCCAGCGGACCGGCTTGAAGTCCGGATCACTTGTGAGATAGTCCCCGTTATACAGCTCAATCCGGTGACCGTCCGGATCTCTCAAATAGAGGAAGAAGGCATTGGACAATCCATGTCGTCCCGGGCCGCGTTCAATGTTTGGAGCGTACCCCATCGAAGCCAAGACGTCACAGCCGTTAATTAAGCTCATTGGGTCGTTCAACCAAAAACCGACGTGATGAAGACGTGGACCTGGGCCGTTCATGAATGCGACATCGTGCACACTTGGTTTGCGGTGCAGCCACGCCGCCCAAATTTTTTCTTCTTCCCCGGCCGTGTATTCCGAACACGCAAAGCCGAGCTCATCAATATAATAGTTATAGGCTTTTTCTACATCCGGCACCATGCAGTTAAAATGGTCAATTCGCTGGACTTTGGCGCCTTTATATAAGTCGTAACGCTGGAGCATCCGATCCACCGTTTCCATTTCGGCATAGAACTCTACTGGAAGTCCAGATAAATCTTGGACGCGCAAGGACTTCCCGAGGGCTTTTTGGCTTCCTTTTTCGAGCCACGTCACCTTACGTCCCTGTTTGGTAAAAAACGATTCTAGTTTTTCGAGATCATCTTCCGCTCTCACTTTGTAACTGATCACTTCGACGGCCGGCTCCGGCTTTTTCTTCAGCCAAAGACTATGGTGATTGTGTTCTTCTAATCCGCGGAAGAAAATGTTTTCTTGATCGAATTCGGTTTCAATGAAGCCAAGAGCATCGTAAAATGCTCTTGACTTATCTAAATCTGTTACGTGCAGCACAGCGCGGCCAGTGCGAATAATATCAAAATTCATTATCAATTTCTCCTTATTATTAATTTTTTATTTACCGAATTGAGGTATTTGGTGCTGTCCTAACGCTACATGAATAACTTGAATTTCGGTGTAAAATTCAAACGCATAGTAACCGCCTTCTCGCCCAATACCGCTGTGTTTCGAACCGCCAAATGGCGTACGCAAATCACGGACATTTTGAGAATTCACCCACAACATGCCGGAGTCTACAGCTTGAGCGACACGGTGGCCGCGCTGGATGTCTTTCGTCCACACATAACCAGCCAAGCCATACCGAACATCATTGGCCAGTTCAATGACTTCTTCTTCCTCTTTAAAAGTCATGACAGCGATCACTGGACCGAAGATTTCTTCTTGGATCACCCGCATGTTATTATGAGCATTCAATAAGATGGTCGGGGCGATAAAGTTTCCGCGGCTCATGTCCTCTGGAATATCGCCGCTGATCACCTCACAGCCTTCTTCTTTCGCTAGTTCCAAGTACCCCTTGACGTTGTCATAATGCTTCTTATGAATCAGCGGACCGACTTGGGTCTGTTCTCTCATCGGATCTCCTACGATAATGTTTTGCACTCTTTCTTTCAATCGTTCGACAAAGGTGTCGGCAACGCTTTCATGAAGGTACAAGCGAGAATTTGCTGTACAGCGTTCCCCGTTAAAAGAGAAGATGCCCCACGTCGCTGCATCAAGCGCACGATCTAGATCTGCATCGTCAAACACGATGATCGGTGACTTCCCACCCAATTCCATCGAGAATCGTTTCAGCGAGTCCGCGCCATTTTTCATAATTTCGGAACCGGTTGTCGTTTCTCCCGTAAAAGAAATCAATTCCACATCCGGATGGGCAACCAATGCAGCTCCTGCTTTTTCGCCGTACCCGTGCACCACATTAAACACACCGTCCGGCAGCCCTGCTTTATCAATAATCTCCGCCAGACGATTCGCGGTTAACGGCGACCATTCTGCCGGTTTCAAAATGACTGTGTTTCCTGTCGCCAACGCCGGTGCGATTTTCCACGTTTCCAGCATAAACGGTGCATTCCATGGGGTAATTAAACCTGCGATGCCGACTGGTTTATGAATCGTATAATTCAAAAACTCGTCGTCTACTTGATACACATCTCCCACTAAACGGCTCGACACCATTTCTGCATAAAAGCGGAAGTTATGAGCCGAACGGGCCACCATTTTTTTCGTTTGACTAATCGGAAGTCCGGTATCATAGGATTCTAACGGAGCGATTTCATCGATATGTTCATCAATTAAATCGGCAATCTTATTAATATACGCCAAACGTTCTTTAACCTTTAAGTTTCCCCATTCTCCCTTAAACGCTTTTCTTGCCGCTTTGACTGCTTGATCAATATCCTCCGTATCTCCAGAGGCGACCCTGTTGATTGGTTCATTCGTGAAGGGACTGATGTTTTCGAATGTTTCATTGCTTTTTGCATCACCAAATGATCCATCGATATACAACTTTATATCTTTCACCTGTTCTTCCAACTGAACCTGTTTATCAGATACTTGGTTGGCCATAATTCCCTCTCCTTTTTTCTAGATTTGACAGTCAACATGCGCGTGTTTAACACCAACATCAGTGTTAAGTAAAATTTCAACCTCACATGCATAAACAATTTTCTAAATATTCCTTTCTTAAATTATATATTATATGATATATTATTTCAAATATAATTAATGCCCTATGAACGAGATCATTTTCCAACTTAAGGGTTTACAACGAAAAGCCGTAAACCCTTTAATAGCTTAAATTAATATATTGCTTTTTCAGTCTCTTTTTTTTCAGGATTAATCCATTTATCAGAAGTCCACCCGGAAAGATCATAATCACTTAATGCTTGATCAACGAAATCTTTATACTTATCTGTTTGTCCTGAAATGTCTGCAAATTTAAGTGCATCTAGTCGTATTGCTTCATGGTTTCCGGCATAATTTATTTCATATAATTCGTTGCGTCCGCCAAATTCGGTACCAATAGCATCCCAAATTAATTTCATTACTTTCACTCGCTCTTCGGCGGTAACACCACCAGAACCTTTATAATAAGTGTCTAAATAAGGACGGATTTCAGGATTCTGAAAGTCTTTCGCACTCGATGGCAGCTGTATTAGCCCACCTGCAACTACTTGTTCAAAAATCTGCTTTATTTTAGGCCAAACCATCGGGGCAAACGTACGATATGCTGTAGCATAGGTAGCATTTGGCAATAAACAGCCATTCGCTCCTTTTTCAGGATTCGTTGCCATAGCAGTAGAAATAGCCCAGAACATGTTTCTCCAAGAAATCACTTCGCCTATATTAGCTTGAACCCCTCTAAATTTACTTGTTCCTGCCATTTCGGTAGCTTTAAGCAGTAAACCAGCCATGAAATCCAATTTAACCGCAAAACGAGTACACCCTTGGAACGTGTAACGATTAAGCCAACCTGTTTTTGGTCTAAAACCATTAGCAATGTCAACATTGTTATACGTTAAAATGTCTTCCCATGGAATAAATACGTTATCTAGCACAATCACTGCGTCATTTTCATCAAATCGGCTTGACAATGGGTAATCAAAAGGAGTTCCTAATTTGGTAGCCATTTCTTCATAAGATTGGCGGCTTACAATTTTTAATCCTGGAGCATTCATTGGGACAAAGAATATCAACGCATGACTTTTATCGCCTTCACCTAAATCTTCAGGTGAATAATTGGCTACAAAGTTATAGTGCGTTAACGCCGCAGATGTTCCTACCATTTTGGCACCGCTTACAATTACGCCATCATCCTTTTCTTCAACAGCACGTACAAATACATCTTTATTTTTATGAAGAGGCTGATCTCGATCCAGTTGAGGGTTAATAATAGTATGGTTACAGAAAGGTACCTCTCTTTGAGCCTTCTTATACCATCTTCTTGCATTGTCTTCAAATCCTTTATAAAAATCAGCGTATGGTCCTAAAGACGCTGTAAATGCAGCCTTGTAATCGGGGGTTCTTCCCATAAATCCGTAACTGAGCTTTGTCCATTCTGCCATGGCATCTCTTGCACCCAGCAATTCCTCTACACTTGTAGACGCTTTAAAGAACTTATGAGTAGAGTAGCCGTCTTCGGTTTCCGTTGTGAGAATAGGAGCTTTTTCTGGGTCATGCAAAGCATCATACAACTGAGAAACGGACCTTGCTGCATTTCGATAAGCAGGATGAGTAGTTACATCATCTATTTTTTCACCATTTAAGTAAACAACTCTTCCATCCCTTAGACTTTCTAAATACTCTTTACCATTCATCATAATTAAAACCTCCATATTTTAATAATGTATCTATGAAAAATTTACACAGAAGCCATACGAACAGTTGATACCTTATTTAAAAATTTAACAGTTAGTCTGCTTCCAATCGGTTTTTCTCTTTTTAAAACGATTTCAGTTTTTCCGTTTTCAAGACATCGCAAATTTCCTGGATATTCACCCTGATCATCTTGAATTTCAATTTGATAAAGTCCTGGTTTTGGTAATAAATACTTTTGATCGATGGCTATCTTCATTGACTTTGTTCCAAACCGATTCGTTCTCACACTATATATGTTCCCGGCCGTCTCGTAATGGGTTCCTAAATAGTAGGGAATCAGGTGAACCTCACCATTCGTTACTAAATTTCTTATTAATGTAGAACTTATTTTTGCTGCGTTGTATGTTTTTTTGGAGATAACAGTGACACCGAAACCATTTTTTAAGCCTTCCTTTTGCAAGTAGTCTGTATCCCCTTTTGCCATGAAACCAAAAGTGAAATCAAATCCGACTACAACATGTGCTGCTTGAAGATTCAATATATATTGGTTAATAAATTGGTACGGTGAAAGCGCGGCAAAAGGTTTATCAAAATTCACTACAAATAACTTTTCGCAACCGATACTGGCCATTTTCTTCACTTTCAGAGACCAAGGTGTCAAGTACTTTCGGTTCTTCTCTCCTTTAACAACTTCGTTTGGATGGGGAAAAAACGTCATCGCTGTGAATTTTTTATTTTGTTGTTTTGCCAGCCGCTTTGCATGTTCCAGTAAATATTGATGACCTAAATGAATACCATCAAAAAATCCTATAGCCATAACATGAGATTCAACATTTGAAATAGAACCCTCGGACGGGCAATTAAGATAAACAACCTCCATTACCTTCCTCCTTCCCCAAATATTCAAAATCTTTATATTTATCCTATCGAATAGATGTTCAATAATCTACGACAGTAAATGTTCAAAAAAATTAATTTTTTAAACACTTTTTGTTTGTCACAAAAGCAAAACCCGCCAGTACCACAAATCATGTACGCAGGCGGGGGTTATTTAATCGCTATTCTATTTTAATTTCACCTTCACTAATCAATACTTGTAACGTTAATAAAAGTTGATACCCAGATGCTGGATCCCGAAGGTCTTGTCCAAGCATTTTTTCTAATTTTCTAATCCTATAGCGCAGACCGCTCATCGATAAAGCAAGTTCTTCCATTGACTTTTCAAGGTTTCCTCCATTAGATAGAAATACATAGAGGGTTTTAATGAAGTCTGCGTGATTTACTTTATCTTCATACAACGTTCCTAGTAGTTGTTTTGCTTTTTGCTTTACGGATTCTTTATTTTTAGAGTGAATCATGATGCCTACAACACCTAAATCTTCAAATTGAATAAGACTATTAGAGGAAGTGGCCATCTGTAAAGATGTTACCGCTTCATCATAGTGTTCCGATGCCTGCTGAATTTGTTGAGCTAACGTGCTTATTCCTGCTTTAAATGTTCTTCCAGGAAAATTATCTTCTAAAGAATGCATAAGATGTTTACATAATGGTGCAACGTCTTTGTCCAACGAATCGATTTGAATAAGCAAAATAATGTTTCCACTTCGTTGTCCAATTAATATATTTGTGCGTTTTTTAAAATACTGCAGGACAGCTTCCATTAATTCTTCATGAAATAACAACTCATTTTTTGAACTTTCGTATTTATTATTATATTTTAAAACAGCAATATAATAAGGTCTTTCAAGATTAATATTAACGTAACTTCCGCGTTTTAAAATTTCTTTCTTAGATAATAAATCCCCATTAAGTATTTGCTCTAAAAAATGTCCCTTCATACGTTCGGTTGCTTCAAATGCATTTTTTTCATTTAACATATAAAGAGAACAAACCGTTGCCGTTCTTTCTAATATCATTTGATCCACTTCGAATGCTTCTTTATCCTGGTTACCATAAATAAAGGAACAGTATCCAACACGCTTTTTCTCGAGAATAATTGGCGTAATAATACGATGGTGCGAAGGGCTGGATACCCTTTTTGTTATAGAAAAATATCCATGATTATTAAATTCTTGTTCAAACTTTGATTTAAAATCCAACTCCAGTTCTTCATACCGTTCAGGGGGTAAGCCAGCAAATGCTAAAAGCTGAAATTTTAAATCCTGTATGGTTATAGGAATTTCAGTCTCTTCGAACACAACATCAGCAATCGACTGTAAATCATTCCCGCTTGTAAGCTCCTCTGTAACTCTCTTATGTACAGCAAATGTTTTAGATAGATTGTTTCGTTCCTCAAGCAGTTTTTCATACGTACTTTCCAATTCTTTTACAATCGTAGCATTTTTATAATACTCAACTTCTTTTTCAATCTCTTCACCCCAATTTGATAATGTTTTTCCAATATAATAACACGAACGATCCCCCGTTCCTTTACAAGACACTTCTTTAAAAAGGACAGTATGCTGGCAAATTTCTGAATAATAACCACTTGCATAGCCAATTAACGTATGGCAGACCGAATCTTCTGCAATCCCAAACTGACGTAAATGCTCCTCTGCTTCATAAGAATCAGTCCAGGCTCCCTCAACATGAACGCCATCTACCGTGCCATCGGAATTATATTTAATGTCCAGGCTGGATGTCTTTACT
This sequence comes from Alteribacillus bidgolensis, assembly GCF_002886255.1. Classification (NCBI taxonomy): domain Bacteria; kingdom Bacillati; phylum Bacillota; class Bacilli; order Caryophanales; family Bacillaceae; genus Alteribacillus; species Alteribacillus bidgolensis. The sequence goes on along the minus strand of NZ_KZ614149.1, from coordinate 4,146,827 downwards.
TTTGTATAGCCTTTCATCATATGCAAAATGGGACCCTGTTTCAATATCTCCTCTATTGAAGAGAAGTTCTTTTTCAGTACTTTTTTTGCATCGTTTGCCCCTAAGTTCCAACCATAACGAATAAGAAATCCCTTCACTCGGTTTTCCCCGATATTTTCCATAAGGTCCTTTCGGAGTGTTCCAAAAACAGAGGAGGAGGTTAGTATCATCCGTTCGCCATCTAAGTATATCTTTCCGTCTTTTTCTGACAATGAGTCAAATACATTTTGATGAAACGCCATCCTCTTCACCTTCCTTTTATAATTGACCGTAATGTAAAATTAGTAAAAGCTCAGCTTACCGCAAAGTTCAAATGGCGGAAGTTGAAGTTTTACTTATAGTTTGATCCTTTAACAAAGTTAAACATTCTTTAAGTACAAGAAAAAGACAGGATATTACCCTGTCTCTTCTTTTTAGATTCGTATAGCTGGCAAATAAGAGATCAAAAATAAACTGTCCCCATTCTAATACCTTTTTTCAAGTAACTATTATAGAACAATATCGTAATTGTTTAAAGATTCGTACGTTACTCATTGCTTAATTCCACAGCTCTATCATAAATTTCTTGTCCTGGAAGTCCTTTTTCTTCTTTATCTTCTATCCAACTTTCAATTGCTGGCTGCATATATTGCTCCCATTCTTCTCGTTCTTCGTTACTTAACTCATAAAATTCTGCACCTGCCTCTCCTGCTGCTTCTACAGCTTCTGCTGATCTGTCATCGATAACTTCTCCAGCCACTTGAACCATATGTTCTCCTTTTATCGCGTCTAAAGCTTCTTGATTATCTTCACTAATAGAATCCCAGCTGTTTTGATTCATCACCCCAAAGAAGGTCGTCATATAGAAATCCCCAACCGTTACATAATCAATAACTTCTTGTAAACTAAAGTCAAGCAAGGTGTGAATAGGACCAACTGTTCCGTCTACTACCCCGCGCACCAATCAAATCGCCTTCTAGATTATACGTCCAGCCATGATACGGACATGTATGCGCTTTTTTATTACCGTAGTCTTCAGTACATAAACGCGTTCCTCGATGAGAGCAAGAATTTAAAAAACCTTTTATTTCTCCTTTTTTGTTTTTCATAAGGATAATCGGATCGTCTGCCATCATTCTTGTAACATAATCACCCGGTTCTTTTATCTCCGATTCATGCCCTAAAAACAGCCATGTTTTTCCAAAAATCTTATCTTGTTCTAATTTATATATTTCTGGATCCATAATAAGCCACTGCGGAAAATAACCTTCTTTCCAATTATCTTTTAACTGCTGTAACTCATCCATCACTTTCATTAAGCTCACCTCACCGAATCCTTTACTTGTCTATTGGTTTTTCTATTCTGAATTTAATATAAATTTTAGCAAATTAATGTAAGCGGATACATTGCTATACTAATTAACTTTTTGACAAAAATTATTATTTAAGATTAGAGACAAAAGCACAAACGCCCTGAAAGAGGAAGTTCGGCTAAGGTTAAAGACCTTCTAATGAGTACGCACACGTCCTGTGTGAAGTCACCATATCCTTTGGAAGTACGTTCAAGAGGTGCTTACTTTTGTGTTGCAACAGGACCAAGCGGCTGGGTGCTAAAGCTAGATGCAGACCATATAATATTAATATAGTTATCCACAATTTTTAAAAGTATAATTCGATAAGCAGTAAAAAAGCAGAGTCTCCTTATAAACATGAGAACACTCTGCATTTTTCATTTTTTCCTTCTACTGATGCTGATTGATTTTCTAAACAAACTATCTAACTCGTTCGATGGCAATAGTCTTTAAATCTTCCCCAACAATAACTTCCCCATCAAAATGTTTACTAGCTTCTTGATAAGCCTCTTCCTCATCTGTATTAGGAAGTAAATGTGTTAACACTAAACGTTTCACTCCAGCTTCTTGGGCAATTTCTCCTGCTTGCTGAGGCGTACAGTGTTCTTTCTTTAAAATGTCCCATATTTTTAGAATATTTGGATCAGAATTTTTGTTATTAGCGACAGAAGATGCAATTGCTGCATCTTGGATTAAAATATCTGCATCTTTAGCTAATTGAACAATACTATCTACCGGAGCAGTGTCTCCTGAAATAACAATAGACTCCTCACCTTTTTGAAATCTAAATCCAAACGTTTTCACGTTATGTACAACAGGGGCAGAGGTGATATCAACGTTTACATCAGGAAGAGTCACCTCTCCTCCTGAATCAGGTAATTCTATAATGTTTACATCCAATAAACCCTTCTCAGAGATGCCAAGAGTAGAAACACGATAATCAATATCTTCCTTAAACATATCCAGAATTTTTTCGTGAAAAGCCTTTAAGCCAGCGGGACCTGCAATGGTCAATTCTTTCCTTCCCAACGACCATCCTCCTAATAGAAAATGCCCGTACCCAAACACATGATCAGAATGCAAATGAGTAAACAAAATGTGTTTAATATCCACTGGATTTATATTGGATTCTAATAATTGACGAGTCGTTCCTTCCCCGCAATCTACCAATACTGGTGTCTCATCAACGGTCACTACCTGTGCCGGACCAGATCTATCTTTGTTTGGTTTTGGACTCCCTGTTCCAAGTAATTTAACATACATAGTTAATCCTTCTTTCCATAGAAAATTAGTATATAACGAGAATGCCATGATTTAATTACTTTTCTCGACGTTCTTCTCCTGAATAATCACATTATTATTCTTTCTTTTCACCCATTCCACGAAAAGGAAAGCTATTCCTAAAAGACCTCCCATTACATTTACAATTTGCGTAAATGCCGCCGTTTCATCGACAGGGAAAAACAAACATACAGCTAATACGATAACCAGCGTCCTTTTCCAAATGTGTAAGTGATCGAATAAATACCCTACTATTCCTGTTGATAGTAAAATACATCCGAAAACCACACTTAAAACAGATACAGTAATAAAAGGTATAGATTGCGCCGCTTCACTTCCTAATAATAGAGAAGGCGAATATACAAATAAGAATGGAACAATGTAAGCAACTATACCTAGCTTCACTGCATCAAATCCAATTTTATGAGGATTTTCTTTCGCTATGGAAGAAGCAGCGAAACAAGCCACAGCAATCGGCGGTGTAAAGCTAGAAAGAATGGAATAGTAGAAAACGAACATATGCGCAGCAATAGGTGGAACGCCTAATTCTATTAATGATGGAGCAATTAAAACAGCTACCATCGAATAAGCTGCTACGGCCGGCATTCCCATCCCAAGAACAATGGAAATAGCGGCACTAGCTATCAATAAGATAAATAAACCGTGTTCCCCTACTTGGGTTAACGATTGAGCTAAATTGAATCCCAAACCCGTTACACCAACTACACCAACGATCAAACCTGCTGCAGCTAATACTATGCCTATTTCAAGTAATGTCTTCCCAGTATCTATAAAAGAACCTTTAACTTTTGAAAAAAAGTGTTCTCTTCCCTGCTTTTGAAGTGTAAATAGAACAAAGGCAAGGATTGCAGTGTAGATGGCTCCAGTGGATGGCGGGAATCTCCATATAAATAATAAAGTAATCAAGACAGCAAAAATAGGAAGTAGAATCCAAGCAGTCTTTAATACTTTGCCGAGTTGCGGAGTTGCATTTTTTGGAAGAGCTGCTAACCCTCTCTTCCCTGCTCTTAAGTCAACTTGAGTAAATAAACAAGTATAATACAATACAGCCGGCACAATCGCTGCTATAGCAACTTCCATATAAGAAATCCCCAGGTTTTCTGCAATGAGAAAAGCGGCTATTCCCATGACAGGAGGAATGATCAAACCGCCCGTGGAAGCTACGGATTCTATAGCACCTGACTCAGACTTGGAGTATCCGCTTCTTTTCATTAAGGGTATAGTCATATTTCCAGTCAGCAGCACATTAGATACAGGTCCTCCGGTCATACTGCCGACAAAACTGGATCCTACCACTGATATTTTTGCTGGTCCCCCTCTAAATCGACCAAACAAAGAGATTGCTAAATCGTTAAACATGTCTCCTCCTTTAAATTGAATCAGGACATGCCCAAGAAATATAAAGGCAAGTGCCATTGTTGACGCAATATTCAACATGTACAGGAGGCTGTTAGCGTCAAGATACAGATAGTTCAATAGTTGTCCTGAAGACGTACTCTCTCCCTTTAAAGCTCCGGGAAAATAGGGGGCTGTAAACCCATAAGCTATTACAAACATAACGATCCCTGTGAGAACCCATCCAAATATCCTTCTTAATGCTTCTAGTATCAAAATCACAGCAACCGCACTTAATATTAATCTTTCGGTAGAAACAATTCCAAAACTTGTTAAAATGACAGGGTAGTATATGGCTATATATCCCCCCGTAACAAGCCCTAAAACTGCAGCTATCCCGTCATACCAAGGAACCTTATACTTATTTTTCTTATTTTTTGTTGCTGGAACTCCAAGGTATACGGTAAACAAGACAAAAGCTAGAAATAAACCAAAATATTGTTCTCTATAAATCATGATGTTAAAAAAATTATAAAGAGATAAGATGTAACATATTCCTGTCAATGGAAGAAGAAAAAGAAAGGCATTCCAAACTTTTAACTGATAGCCCGAAAGTTGTCTAAATCTGGACTTTTCATTCGGTTCCATTTTATCAACTCCTTATCTATTCAATTGGTTACTATTCATTAAGGAGCTGCTCTTGATTTTCTTCAGCTTCCTCATTCCATACACCAATCTCTTTATAAAATTCGACAGCGCCTGGATGGTAAGGAACTTCTATATCAGGATCAAACATCGTTTCTTGTTTCCATGAATCAAGCCAAGGATGCAATGGGTGTAACTCTTCGTAATTTTCCCAAAGTGATTTAACAATGTTATACGCGTCATCTTCTGAAAGTTGTTCAGCATGACCGATAAAGGCAGTCGGATATGAAATTAAAGATGTTTCTTCTGGTACGAAACCGCCTTTATAAGGGATAACCTCTGCTCCTGGAATTAAGGATTGTAACTCATTTATCTCCTCTTCAGGAATGCTGTCTATTTCTGAAGATGTATAATCTCCAAAATTTAGTGACTTAATAGATATTGCAGAATCCAATTCTAATGTTCCTGCCGCTTCCGGAGACCCGGTAAATGTTGCCTCAACTCTTCCCTCTCTTAACGCTTGAAGACCAGTATTAGGGTCTGAAATAGGTACTTGATCTAAGTCATCAAAGGTCATATCCACCGAGTTTAACTGCGCTTCGAATATTACGCTGATAATATTGTTCCCTGGATAATCTGCCGCCACTTTTCTCCCTTCTAAATCTGTCAAACTATCTATCCCAGAGTCTTCTTCTACCGTGTAGCCCCCTGCAACATTGAAATTTCCTTTTACAAGTGCTCGAACATTTTCACTTTCGTCAAAAACGCTTTCTCCATTGTATGCCCACACAGCATCAGGCAAAGAAAGAAAACCTGCATTCACTTCTTGTTGTTCATTAAAAATCGACATCCATGAAGCAGGACCAGAATACGGTTTTACAGATACTTGCATGTCAGAATTGTCTTTTATTACATCCGCGATACCAGTTCCGGCTCCGTTATAAGCTTGGCCAGATGGATGTGTAGCTATATTCACTCCCCCACTGGCTGAATTATCACCATTAACCGTACTTTCACTCTCTTCCCCGCAAGCTGTTAAACTAAGTAAAACTCCTGCCAACATAACACCTAGTGTTTTATTGATTTTTAATTGCATATAATTACTCCTTCTTCATGAATGAGGTAATAAATGTTTTCCTAGACTAAAAAATATATAAAATCATATATTTTTAAAAGCGAACTTTTCTTAATAGATTTTAAAGGCCAGTCTACTATTTGTTTCTCCTGGCCTTTTTATAAAATTAATCCTAAATATTTAAAAAGCATTTACTTTTTCATCAGCCGGTTCTGGCCAGCTGCCGCTGCTTTTTGTGCGAAACTTAAATTCTATTAATGTCAAAATACTAAACAACACAAGACCTGCTGCGTTAACCGCCCACGTGATTGGTTCTGCGTATACCGGCAGCAATAGCATTAATGCAGATAAGACAAATAACAGACGCATGCTTAATGACATAGGACGGAAAAGGTATCCAGTTAAACTGATAGATAATACGATAGCACCTGCAATCGTAGATAGAATGGTCGTCCAGCGAATGATTTCGTTCACATTTTGACCTATCCCCAGTAGAATATCGGGGGAATAGACGAATAGAAACGGTATAAACAAACCAGCTACTCCAAATCTCATTGCCGAGAACCCAATTTTATAAGGGTTTGCTTTTGCAATAGTAGCTGCAGCAAAGCTGGCTACTGCTATTGGAGGAGTAAAGTTAGACATATTAGCAAAGTAAAAAACGAACAAGTGAGCAGCCATTGGATGAATACCCAATTCTACTAAAGCCGGTGCAATTAACGTTGCCACTAGTGCATAAGCAGCCACAGCCGGCATACCCATGCCTAATATAATAGACACGAAAGCACTCGTTAATAATAGAATAACTAAATTAGATTGACCTATTTCTATTAAAGTAAGTGCCAAGTTAAATCCAAGTCCTGTAATTCCGACAATACCAATGACCAAACCAGCCGCTGCTAAAATAACACCGATGTTCAATAAATTTTTTCCTGTTTCAATAAATGCTTCGATCAATTTTGAAAATATACGTTCCCGTTGTGCTTTTTGAATAAGAAGAATGGGAAACGCTAAGAATGCTGTATACACTCCGCTCATTGTCGGTGTGAAGCCTGCGATGAATAAAAAGTACAGCAATGCTCCAAAAATTGGAATAATGACCCAGCCTGTAGCTAATACTTTTTTCAATTGCGGCAGATCTTCTTTTTTCATACCCAGTATCCCTTTTTTGGCAGCTTCTAAGTCTACTTGCATAAATAAGCATAAATAGTATAGAAATGCCGGGACAATCGCAGCTACCATAACTTCTGCGTAAGGCACACCAAGCGTCTCAGCTACAATGAACGCTGCAATCCCCATCACTGGCGGCATGATCATTCCTCCAGTGGAGGATACTGATTCGATAGCTCCAGCTTGTTTGCGGCTGTACCCATTTTTAATCATTAAAGGAATGGTCATGCTGCCCGTTAACATAACATTCGATACTGGACCGCCCGATACACTGCCTACAAAGCTAGAACCAACGACAGAAGCTTTTGCCGGTCCTCCTCGAAAACGTCCGAAAATGGAGAAAGCTAAATTATTAAAAATATCACCGCCGCCAAATTTCAACAAAATCTGACCAAAGAAAATAAATGCCAATGCGATTGTAGATGCAATATTCAGCATATACAAAAGACTACTAGAATCCAGATACAAATAGTTAAACAATTGATCTAAAGACCCGCGTTCTCCTTGTAACATCCCAGGGAATACCGACGGGAAGAAAGCGTATACAAAAAAGGCCACTACAACAAGCACTAATGACCATCCAAACAGTCTTCTAAGCGCTTCCAGAATAAAAATGATACCTAAAACGGAGAAAATAATTCGGTCTGTTGTTACGTAGCCAAACTCGACTACAATCGTTGGATAGAAAATGGAGATATACAACCCTGCAGCCAATCCTGCTGCCGCCAACATCCAGTCGAACCAAGGAATAGTCGTACGTGAGGCTTTCGCATAACCAGGGGCTCCGAGAAATACACCAGCAAGAATCAATCCTAAAAATAAACCTGTATACTGCTCTAGGAAAAGAGCAATTCCGAACCATTGATAAACGCTCATGACATAAAGGATTCCAAATACAGGTATCAAGAATAAAATGGCTTGCCAAATGATTAAGGAAGCTCCTTCTAATTGTCTAAAACGTCCTGTCTCTTGGTCTTTCACATTTACTTTCGGCATCTCTTTCCCTCCCTTGATTTAAATAATCAAACAAAGCATCTGCGTTAGGTACCCTGCTCTTCCTTTCGCTTGGTCTTTGATTTGGTGATGTTTAGCAAAACTCGGCTTATCGCCTTTAAAAGGAAGCCGCCTAAAACTAAGTTAAAGGTTTGCCAAAAAATATCCCTAACAGTACAAATAAAGTTATTCAACCTTCTCTAATAATTCTTTCTGTCTTTGTTCCACTTTATCTGTCCATACCTCTTGTTCTTTAAAGAACTTCACAGCTCCAGGGTGATACGGAGCAGGCGGATCTTCATTAAACATTTGTTCTGGTTCCCACGTTTCAAGCCATGAAAACTGAGAGTGCAATGATTCATAATTGTTCCATAAGGTTTTGACAACTTCATACGCAGCGTCTTCCGATAATTGAGCAGAAGCACCTAATACAATGGGATAACTAACCAATGTTTTTTTACTATTTAAAATACCACCATCAAATGTTTCCGGCTGAACCCCTGGTACAAATTCATTCATTTCGTCCACAATATCTTGCGGAAAATGTTCAATCTCATCAGGAGATACACCAGCCCAATTCAATGCATCAATATCAGTTGTTGTGTCCATTTCCGTAAATGCAGCGACAGTAGGAGTCCCTGTAAACACGGCATCTACTCTCTTTTCCCGTAATGCATTAAGACCTGAACCAACATCCGTTACCGGTACTTTCTCTACATCATCCACAGTCAATCCGGCAGAAGCAAGTTGGGCCTTCAAAATGTTAGACAGGATTTGATTTCCTGAATAATCAGAAGCTACTCTTTTGCCTTCCAGGTCTTCCACTTCCTTAATTCCAGAGCCTGTCCTCACCGTAAGACCAGATGTGACAATGTTATTTCCATTCATTAATATGCGAAGATTCGAATTTTTCTCTGGATACCCATTCTCTCCTTTAAGAGCCCAGCCTGCATCGGGATAAGAAAGTATCCCTAAATCAATTTCTCCATTATTTAGTAACGGCATCCAAGCATTTGGCCCTGAAAATGGTTTAACGGTTAACTTTGTATTAGAGTATTCGCTTACAACACTGGCAATACCGGAGGCTGCACTATGATATGCAATGCCCGGCTGGTGTGCACCCATATTAAGAGAGTTTGGGTCACCGCTCTTGGAAGCAGACGCTTCTTTTAGATTGTCTATACTTGAATTATTCGGCTGTTCTGTCTGCTCTACTCCTATTTGTTTGACACCGCAGGAGGTAACTATCAGCACAGCCGCGGCAGTTATTATCATAAAAAGGAGTCTAAAAAGTAGTCGTTTCTCCTTCATTGTGTTTCACTCCTTAGGTGGTATCTCTCATTATCCTTGCATCGTTAAAGTAAGGTCTATGACTTGAAAATCTTCTCCAATCACAATGTCTCCATCAAATACAGCTGATGCTTCTTCATAGGCCCTATCTTTATCAATATTTGGGAGAAAATGAGTTAAAATCAGTTTTTTCGCCCCTGCACGCTTAGCGATATCAGCCGCTTGCTGAGGAGTACAGTGTTCTTTTTGCAAGTTATCCCAAATCTCTTTTAATTCTGGGTCTGATGGATTTTTATACGTTTCGTTCACCGCGAGTGCTGCATCTTGTATTAAAATATCGGCGTCTTGTGCTAGTTCTACAATATTCTCTGTTGGTGCTGTATCTCCAGAGTGAACGATAACCTGATTTTCTCCTTCAAAGCGAAGACCAAAAGTTGGAACATTATGAACCATCTCGGCAATAAAAACACGTGCAGGAATTTCGTTCGATTTCAAATCAAGTTCACCTGGCCCTTCCATTTCAATAATCTCTACGTTTTCACGGACCCCCTTTGGTGAACGACCGAGCTTCACACGATAATCAATGTCATCTTTAAACAAAGAGAGCATCGTATCATGGTAATGCTTCATTCCTTTTGGACCGATAATTCGTAATTTTCTACGGCCAAGCCCCCAGCCCCCTAATAAAAATTGTCCATATCCTAGAATGTGATCAGAATGAAGATGGGTCATAAATAGATTCGTAATCGATTGAGGCGGAATACCAGCTCGCTGCAATTGAGCCGTTGTCCCTTCTCCGCAGTCTATTAATACTGGCAGATCTCCGAAATGAATGACTTGAGACGGAGCCGATCGTTCCAAATCTGGGCGAGGACTTCCTGTACCAAGCATGGTTACTTTCCATTCAGTCATTTTACAACCTCCATTAATATATAAAATAATATATGATTTTTAAACGAAAAAATTTTTTATGAACAATACGAATAAGTCTATCTGATTACTTTTTACGGAAAACGGTTTCAATAATCAATAAACATTTACAAAATTCGATTAATTAGATTATAAATCTTTTATTCATTTTAGTCAAAATATATTTTTAAAATGTAGAAACTACCAAAAATTCATTCATTGGATGTGAACGAATCTAACTTGTAACGAAAAAAGCTTCCGACAAAGGAAGCTTTTTTGTTACATTGAGTTGTTCTTTTTAATTTACTGTTTTTAAAGCTGTATTGATAGTCTGCAAGTCTTTGGCTACGATGGTTTCTCCTTTAAACTCGGCCGCCGCTTCCCGATATGCTCTTTCTTCATCGATATTTGGCAGAAAATGAGTTAGCACTAATTTTTTCACTCCACCACGCTCAGCAATGTCAGCTGCTTGCTGAGGTGTACAATGTTCTTTTTGTAAGTTATCCCAAATTTCTTGTAATTCGGGATCTGTAATATTTTTATATGTTTCATTTACAGCTAGGCATGCATCTTGTATTAAGATATCCGCATCTTTTGCTAGCTCGACAATATTTTCCGTTGGTGCCGTGTCTCCGGAATGAACAATAACATGGTCTTCTCCCTCAAAACGAAGAGCGTATGTCGGTACATTATGAATCATCTCTGCCGTGTAGACTCGCACTGGAAGGTCATCTATTTTTAAATCAATTTCTCCTGGTTCGTCTATTTCAATAATCTCTACCTCTTCGCGCACTCCTTTTGGTGAACGACCGAGTTCTACACGGTAGTCAATATCATCTTTAAACAATGATAGCATCGTTTCGTGATAGTGCTTCATTCCTTTTGGTCCAATAACTCTCAATTTTCGGCGGCCAAGCCCCCAGCCGCCTAATAAAAATTGGCCGTAGCCAAGGATATGATCGGAATGAAGATGGGTTATAAATAAAGTCGTAATCGATTGAGGCGGAATACCAGCTCGCTGTAATTGCGCTGTTGTCCCTTCACCGCAGTCTATAAGCACTGGCAGATCCCCGAAATGAATGACTTGAGACGGGGCTGATCGTTCCACATCTGGGCGAGGACTCCCTGTTCCAAGCATAGTTACTTTCCAATCAATCATTAATAGACCCTCCATAATATATAAAATAATATACTATTAATGGCAATAAAAATGAAAAAATCTGTTAACACTATATATTTAAATAATACTTTCAATTGATTTCATTATAATACTTTTTTTCATTTCAGTCAAAAACCTCCTTTAAACATCTATACTATCTAACAACTCTGCTTTGTAGTTAAACAGCACTATTACATATTAATTGCTTTATTATCACGTGAATAAGCAGATTTATTTGAATCAAGCGTCTCCGGATAATCTTTTTTTGCAATAGTGAACCCAGTAAACCCATATAAAATATTAATGAATGGAACTAAAAAGGCAAAAAACAAATACGGAATAAAGGAGTACGGGTTAACACCCAAGACTGAAGATACAAAGAGTACAGGAACACTCCACGGAACCAAATAAATTCCGACTGACCCTACAGTTTCTAGACAACGTGACAAGTTTTTTGTATCTAAACCTCTCTCCTTATAAGTTCCAACTAACGCTCTTCCAGGTAAAATAACTGCTAAATACAAGGCCCCACTAGAAAATCCTATTAATAATCCAGAAAAAATAGTCGTTGAAATTAAAGCACCAATTGATTGTGCTTTCTCAATTAATTTGGCTAACAGCACATCAAATAGTCCAGCCCCTTCAAAAATTCCACCTAATGCTGTGGCAAGTGTTACTAGAAGTATAATCCCCGACATTGAAGTAATGCCGCCCTGTGTTAACAGTGAATCTAATAATTCTACACCGGTATCAGCTATATAACCATTTGTCATAGTTTGAACGATAGTAGTAACTGAGCTGCCTTGAAAAATAAATGCAGCCGCCCCGCCTAAAAGAGTTAAAAATATTAGCGTCGGTACAACCGGAAACTTTTTTACAATCATAAATAAGGTGACTACAGGTAAAATAAATAAAATTGGATTGATATTAAATATTTGTCCTAAATTTAATAATGTTTCGTCAATTTGTTGTAAATTAACCTCACCACCGGCATATTGAATACCTAGAAACCAAAATATAATGATAGAGATAATATAAGCTGGTATCGTATCCCAAAGCATATGTTTAATATGACTATAAATATCTGTATCTACAATGGCTGGCGCCGTTACCGTTGTATCACATAAAGGCGACAATTTATCACCCATAAGGCCGCCAGTAACTATCGCTGCTGCAACTAGTTCAGCTGGAAAACCCATTCCGTGGCCTATCGCCATAAATGCAATACCTACTGTTCCTACTGTAATAAACGAATTACCTAAAACCAAAGTTAAAATCCCAGAAAATAATGCTACTAATGGTAAAAACACGGAAGGGTTAATAATATTTAAACCGTAATAGATAAGAGTAGGAATAGTGCCGCTTAAAATCCACGTACCGACGAGAGCTCCTACTGTCATTAAGATAAATATGACGGATAAAATCATTTTTACTCCATTAATCATATAACTTTCTATATCTACCCATTTATGTCCTAAACGAACAGCAATAACGGAGGCTGTTATTATACTTAATAGCAAGGGTACTAACATATTAGTGTCCCAAACTAATATGGATAAAAGAGCAGCCGTGACTAAGACGATCAAGGGCAGTAAACCATCCATTATTGTTGGTTTTTTAAAATTGGACATAAAATTCGCCTCCCTTTGGTTTTGTATTTTTTAAAAATGAAATCATTTTATCTAAATTCAAAAATGACTATCAATAAGCTGCTTTTAATAAATGTTTATTTACTCTATGACTAACTTTCATACCCTCTTCAATAGCTCCATCCATAAAACCGCCCCATCCACTTGCATAATTTGATCCCGATAGAAAAATTCCATGCTCTGATTCCTGCAGTCTTTTATGATAACGAGAAAATTGATTGGTTTTCAACATTGTCCAAGTTTCTTGTGAAAATTCATCATCTATCCAGTTATGCCCTGTAGATTCCTTTACTTTTATGTTAGAAAACCATTGTTTCAGGGCTTTTTCTACTTCTTTGGTATTAGTTGGATCAATTCGTGCAGCGTTTGGTCCTGAGGCTACAACCAAACTATCACCGTCTATTAATCCTTCGTATTTTGAAAAAGTAAAAACTTCATTAGCTTGTCCAAAAGCAATGTACGGCTCTAGCGGACCTTCTACTTTGGCCCATACCTTAATTCCTTGAGAAATTTGACCATCTTTGGTTATTTGTTGTTTTTGATTTGATAAAGGCGGGTGGAATTTAATATTGCCTAATGCTTTAAATGGAGCAGTAACTACAACGGATTTTGCACAATAGACTTTCTTATCTCTAGTTGTTATTTTAATTTGTCCGTTTAATTTTTCTAATCGGTCCACTGGAGTACATAGCTTTTTATCTACAGGGGCATCTTGAGAAATTGCTTCTACAAGAGCTGTTGTTCCATCTTTTAATTTATAAGTATTAGACATTTCAGCCATTGTTTTTAACTCATAAGAAGAAAGAGCAAACCATTTCATTAACTGTGTATAGGCAGCTTTCTCTATTGCTCCATTAAACATAGTAGTTAATCTGCCGAGAAGTAACTGATATTCTTCATCAGATAAATGCAGTTCGTCTAATTTAGATAATAAACTTAAATGGTCTATTTCATATACTTTAAAATTATAATGGGGATCATAAGGCCTGGGTAAGTAATCACGAGTATGATTTAATAATTTCTCTAAACCTTCCTTCATTTTTTCCCCCAATTCTAACGGGTGACCAGAAAGAACTTCAGATCCCTTTCGCCAATATGCTGTATAAGGAGCTGGGCTTGAAGAAACCTTTAGATTATACCGTGTAACCTCAGACCAAATATGGGGCTGAACCCAATGGATCCAACCACCTCCTAGTTCAAGTCTTGTCCCTAAACGATCATCTGTCCAAGCCCGCCCTCCTAGTCGATTTCTAGCTTCTAAAATAAGTACTTTATAACCCATTCGGTAGAGCTCTCGAGAAGCAGTTAATCCGGCCAAACCTCCACCTACAATAATCACATCATAATATTTTGCCTGCATTCTTTTCCCCCATTTATATAAATTATCAAGAGATAAACCACATTAATTACTCAAAAATGGAAATAAAATCAATTTCAGTTTTTCACATCCCCTCTCTTCTTAGCTCACATTATTTGTTTTACAAAGTTGGTTTTTTCGCTGGACATTTTTGCAGCATCCTCTATTTATTTCACCTTTTTCTCAAACTCCTTTAATGCTTCAGAGAAAATATTCATCGCTTCGTTTATATCAGATTTATTAGCGACAAGCGGAGGTGCAAACACCACAGAGTTGGCTCCTTTGTACATAACCGGCCGGACAATAAGCCCACGCTTATTGCATCCCCGAGCTACTACCATAGCTGCATTTTGCTCGGGAGCAAAGCGTGTATTTGAGGAAGGATCTTTTAAAACGTCAAACGCACCTAAAAGTCCAACACAACGGTCATTTGTCACATTGAAATGTCTATTTTTCAATGTTTCAAACCTTTCGAGTACTACAGCTTCCATATCTTTTACGTGAGAGATGATATTTTCATTCTCAAGCACTTCCAATGTTTTTAAAGCGACAGCGCAGGAAGTCGGATGTCCGCTGTATGTGAAACCATGAAATAAAATGTTGTCTGTTAAAGAAGCTAACTCGTCTCTGAATGAATCTTTCATTATTACCGCACCAAGTGGAATGTACCCACTCGTAATCCCTTTCGCAACCGTCATAAAATCAGGAACAACATTCCAGTTTTCAACACCGAACATTTTTCCGGTACGTCCAAAACCACAAATAACTTCGTCAGCAATCATAAATATTCCGTATTCATTGCATAGGTCTCGCACGGCTTGCAGGTAGCCACCTGGAGGGACATTTACACCGCCTGCTCCTTGGATCGGCTCTAAAATAACTGCTGCGATTTTGTCTTCTCCTTCCCTCTCAATAATGCCACGAATAGAATGTTCGAAATTCAAATCGTTTTTTTTCCCTTTTTCACAATCTGTTAAATAAGGCATCGCTTGAATAAAGTCAGGTGAGTGAGCTGTAGAAAATGTCCGGAAGGTGTCCATTCCAGTAGCACTGGAAGCCCCCATAGTAACCCCGTGATATGCGCGACCCAGGCTTATAATTTTAGTTCGTTTCTCCTGGCCTTTTAGCTTCCAATAATGACGAATAATTTTAAATACTGACTCATTGGATTCCGAACCACCTGAAGTAAAAAAAGACACATTTAAATCTCCCGGTGCTAGTTTAGAAATTTTGTGAGCCAGCTTAATTGCCTGCTCATTTGAATAATTATTGAAAGAGGACGAAAATGGCAGTGTTTCCATTTGTTTTTTGGCTGCTTCCCCTAAATCAGTCCTGCCATAACCAAGGTTCACATTCCATAATGCCGATAACCCATCTATATATTCATTACCGTAAATGTCTTTAACGCGCACTCCGTTACCTTCCATAAAAATATGCTCCGGTCCATTTTGTTGATGAGCCCGCACGGATGAAGTTGGATGCAAAAAGTGTTTTTGATCCCATTCAATTAATTGGTCCACAAGATTCTGATTGTTTTTAACATTAATAGCCATGAGCCTGTCCTCCTTTAAAAATTCCTTGTTTTATATCTTTTTTACACCGTCAAAAGATAAAGGTTTTTGACGGTGGCGGAGCTTATATGGTTTTCATCATAGGACTCGGCGGTATGCCGAGTTTTACTAACTTTATATAATAGTAGAAATGAATTTCGTGTCTAGAAAATCTGCCAAAGTTTCCGGACCCCCTTCACTTCCTACACCACTTTCTTTCACGCCGCCGAATGCTCCTTCTACTTGAGCCAGAACCGTATCGTTTACCCCGACCATTCCGTAATTAAGCGCTTCAGACACCACGTGCGAACGAGACAAGTTCGTTGTGAAAATGTAAGCTGCAAGCCCGTAGTCGGTGTTGTTTGCTTTATAAATCACTTCCTCATCTGAAGAAAATGAGAAAATTGGAGCAACCGGACCGAATGTTTCTTCATTTGCTATTTTCATTGATTCATTTACATTTTTAAGTACAGTCGGCGAGTAGAAAAACCCATTTTCACAACTATCTTTTTCGTATTTCTTGCCTCCCACATCAAATGTAGCGCCTTTGTCGAGCGCATCTTTTACATGGCTTTCTACTTTATCCAGCCCAGCTCTATTAATGACCGGGCCGATATCCGTTTCATCTTTCAAGCCGTTCCCAACTTTCAATCTTTTTACAAATAGCTCAAATTTCTTAGTAAACTGATCGATGATAGATTCATGTACATAAATACGGTTCGGGGAAATACAAGTTTGCCCAGAATTATTAAATTTACTTCTTGCGATTTGTTGGACGGCCTGGTCGAGATTACAATCATCGAAAACGATTATTGGGGCATGTCCTCCAAGTTCCATGGACACCCGTTTTACTTGTTCGGCCGCTTTTTGGTAGAGCATTTTCCCTATTGCTGTTGACCCTGTAAAGGTAATCTTACGTATCCGTTTATCGGATAACCACGTATCTCCAATCGGTTCTGGTTCACCAATTACTAGATTCATAACTCCTTTTGGAAATCCAACTTGTTCAGCTAGCTCAAAAAATTTAATCGCAGAAATCGGTGTATCCTCGGCCGGTTTTAACACAACCGTACACCCTGCAGCTAATGCAGGACTTAATTTTCTTGTTACCATGCTAAATGGAAAATTCCAGGGGGTTATGGCTGCAACCGGGCCTACTGCTTCCTTCTTCAGTTGGAGACGCTTTTTTGGATCAGCTGCTTCCATTATAGTTCCGTATATTCGACGTGCTTCTTCTGCATTCCAACGAATGTACTCTGCCCCATTTAACACTTCCATCCTAGCCTGTTTAATAGGTTTTCCTGATTCCTTTGTAATCACCTTAGCCAGTTCCTCTTTGTTTTCAAATACTTTATCATACAGTTTCCATAACAAATTAGCTCTTTCTCTAGCAGGTGTTTTTGACCATGTTTTAAATGCTTCTACTGCAGCGTCAGCCGCTAATGCAGCTTCTTTCGCTTTCCCCTGAGTTACCTTTCCAATACTCTTGTTAGTAGCCGGATTGATCACATCGATATATGAATCAATTTCTGTCTCTTGCCACTTACCGTTAATGAATAACTTGTAATATATTTGTTCTGTATCAACTGTCACTTCAAGATACCTCCTTAATAATTCAATCCCCTGCAAAATCTAAGCGTTTTCAAAATGGTCTTAATGTTTATTCTTTCTTTTATTTATACTTTAAATTATAAAACTTTATATCAATTTATTCAAAAGTATTTTATTTTAAGGGTATTAAGTTATAAATAAAGATAATTAAATTTACATAAAATTCGTCTTTATTCCATTTTGATTAAATATATAACAATTAGAATCAGGACTTACTATCTGCCAGTCCACA
Source organism: Alteribacillus bidgolensis (assembly GCF_002886255.1). Lineage (NCBI taxonomy): Bacteria > Bacillati > Bacillota > Bacilli > Caryophanales > Bacillaceae > Alteribacillus > Alteribacillus bidgolensis. The sequence continues at coordinate 4,129,180 of NZ_KZ614149.1, read as the reverse complement.
GAAAATTAGGATATTTTGATGTATACATTAAATAAGTAAGATAACGAGATTGTCCATTAATTAACCATCTGCTGCAATTTCTTTTTTAAACCATAAAATATCCGCCGTTTACGTCCAATGCCGTTCCAGTAATGAAATCGGAATAAGGATCTGCCAAAAACAAAACGGCATGTGCAAGATCTTTAGGGGTCCCCAATCGTCCTACGGGAACATTCTCCGTGTATTGCGATGTTTGATTATTCTTGACATCCGATAACATATCTGATTCAGTGAGACCGGGACAAACAGAATTGACATTAATTCCGTAACGAGACAGTTCAACCGCTAGACATCTCGTCAGCCCCAAAACACCTGCTTTTGAAGCTATATATTCTGCCCCGCAAAAATCAGCGGGACGTATTCGAGCCGCTTGGGAAGAGACATTAATGATCCTCCCCCAATTATTTCTTTTCATTCCAGTAATAACGGCACGACTAGTTAAGAATTGGCTGCGTAAATTAACAGCCATTACCTGATCCCATGCTTCTGAAGTTAAATTTTCCACTTCCACTTTCTGACCATTTTTCCTGGGCGAGATACCCGCATTATTAACTAAGATGTCTACAGTCCCAAACTCATCAACTATCATGTCCAACATTTCTGCTACAGCTTCCTCATTGGATACGTCTCCTGCTACAGCCATCACTTTTCCACCTTTTTGATTGAGCCTGGTTACTGTTTCTTGGAGGAGATCTGTATTAACATCATTTATAGCGACGGATGCCCCCTCTTTAGTAAACCTTTCCGCAATTCCCCTGCCAATTCCTCGAGCTGCCCCCGTCACTAAGACCACCTTATTTTTAAATCGCATAAAAACCTCCATAAAAATAATTCTGAATTATTCAAAAATTTAATACCGAATCTTTTTGGCGAAAGCCTTGACTTTTCTTATAAGGTCAACTATCAATGTTATACTTGATGAAGTTACAAAAATAGACCAGTCACTTATATTCCAACCATACGTTTCCAGGATGCAGCTTGTTCCTCCTCATTCATTACCTCAGCTTCTTTTATTACCAATTCTGCATCCTCTCCTACAGGTCTATGAACTGGAAACGTTTTTTTCGCTTCAGCAGCCTTAACAATAGCATCCGCAACGATTTGTGGATCAGCTGCTTCGGCTACATTCGCTGTAGTTAAGGCCCTTACTGCTTCTTCAAACGTTTGGTACGGGGAAGCACCGGTATTACTACTATTTTTCATGGTACTTTTCTCAATTATTTCTCTGTTTGCAAAGATTTTCGTGGCAAAAAAACCTGGTTCAAGTTGTCTAACCTTAATACCAAACGGCTCCGCTTCCAGCAAGAGCGTCACTCATTACTCCGAGTGCATGTTTTGTTGCAGCGTACCCCCAATTAATTGGTTTTCCAGGAATTCTACCGTCGATTGATGACACATTTACGATAACACCTGATTTCTGCTCTCTCATTGCCGGGAGTACGGACCTGATGACACGAAAAACACCAAAAAAATTAGTTTCAAATGCTGAACGTAATAATTCGTTATTTAAACATTCAACCGAACCAAGACACCCAACACCTGCATTGTTGACAACAACGTCAATACGGCCTTCCTTGGCAAGTACTTGTAAGACTGCCTTTTTTACGGACTCATCATCCGAGACATCCAGCTGCAGAACTGTAATTGGAAGTTTTTCGGAATCGATGGCAGCTTTCAATTCCTCCGATTTTGATAAATTCCGCATCGTAGCGTATACTCGGTAACCTTTCCTACCAAATGCCAGTGCACTAAGAAGCCCGAAACCACTGCTGCAACCAGTAATTAATACTACTTTCACTAGCAAACACCTTCCCTTTTAATAAAGATAAAGATAGATCTTTTCGTAATAATATTAAACAATGTGCTGAATACACTCACGAAATACTTCGGTATGACGATCAACGTCTTCTGTGCGAGTATATGGGCACATGAGTGCCATGCTGTGGAACGGGGTTAACAATATTCCTCTGTTCAGAAGAAAAAGATGGATGGCAGCCTCTAGCTCGGCATTGCGCATGTTTTTAGCCTCGCCACCATTTTTTGGTTGCGTTTTCCCAAACATATACTCCACTCGTGCGCCAATTCGTGTTACGTGCCAGGGGAGTTGTTTTTCTTTAATCACGTCGTTAACCCCTTGTTCAAATCTTTTAGCCATCAAAATCATATGGGCATAGTTATCCACTGTCATCACTTTTTCAAGTGTGGCACGAATGGCATTAAGCGTTAGAACATTACCAGCCAGTGTCCCACCAAAGCCACAATGACTTATAGCACGACCCTCCTTTTTTGTATGCTTATGCATTACCTCAGCTACTTCAGCCGTCATCCCATAAACCGCTGCCGGGATTCCCCCTGCAATCGCTTTTCCAAGAACAAATAAATCAGGTTCTAACCCATACTCTCCTGTATAACCTCGGGACCCGGTAGAGATCGTGTGTGTCTCATCAATAACCAATAAAGTACCCGTACGTCGGGTGATCTCACGTAAAGCCTCATGGAACCCTGTTTTTGGAGGGACCATTCCAATATTGGTCATAACTGGTTCAGCCAGTACACATGCAACGTTCCTTGATTCCAATGCCCTTTCCAAGGCCTCAATGTCGTTAAATTCGATCACTTCAGTGGTCCGGTCGAAGTCAACTGCATTCGGAAACACGCGCGGCTGTGGAATCATCCTTCCTTCGTTATCAATTGAAACTTGTGTTTCATCAAGGGAACCGTGATATTTCCCATTAAAAACTAAAATTTTTTCTCTTCCGGTCACAATTCTACTAAGACGAATAGCAAAACGATTCGCATCAGTTGCTGAGGTAGCTAGCTGCCAATAAGGAAGTTCAAACTTCTCCTGTAAACTCTCTCCAACTATAGCAGCATCCTCCGAGGGGAACATCACTGTACTTCCATTACCAACCTGTTGTCTAATAGCTTCGGAGACTTCTTCATTGCCGTGCCCGAACATTGCACCAGTATCACCTAAACAAAAATCAACATATTTGTGACCATCTATATCATTTAGATTTGCTCCTTGAGCCTCCTCGTAATAAATTGGAAATGGCGAAGGCCAATTATCCATCCAATGCATAGGGACTCCACGTACAAGTGAGTCTTTTGCCCTTTCATAAATTTCCCTTGACTTAGGATTTGCTTTTTCAAATATCTCTTCCTCAAAAGTTAGGAGTCTAGCAATACGTTTCCTGCTAATCTTGTATACTCTTGCCATTCATTTTCCACCTCTACTTGTAGTTGTACTGCTTCATTTCTATTAAAAAGAGTGTGATTTTTCTTAAAATTTGTTATCACAGATTGACACTTCCAGATAACTAGAAAACTCTCACCTAATTATTCGCCTCATAAAGCTTCCATTGCAAAAAACATAATATGCATTTTATATTTAAGCTTCCAGGCTTTTTTCTCCTTTTGATTCATAGACAACTTCTCCTTCAACCAATGTTTCGAGAACTTTTACATTACTTATGTCTTTTGACGAGATATTAAACAAATCACGATCAATAACGATCATATCAGCAAATTTCCCAGTTTCTATTGAACCAGCAACATGCTCCAAGGACATTGTCTTAGCAGCGTTTATAGTAAATAACTCAATTGCCTCTTCTAGTTTAAGCTTTTCATCAGGATTTAATATTTCAGAACTATCGATATAAGGATTTTGCCTTGTTACCATAGTTTCTAAAGCAACCCAAGGATCAGGGGTTGGAACAATTGGCCAATCTGATCCGCGAACAACATTTGCTCCTGTTTGTTGAATACTTCGAATTGGATATGTCCTGTCAGCCCGTTCTTTTCCAAGAATAGTTTCCTTTTGTTTGTGAAATACTGATGGATACCAAAACATTGGAGAGAACTCAGCCACCGCATGTAATTTTTTGAACCGAACGATATCTTCTCTGTGTACCCAGCCGTTATGAGCAATTTCATGCAAAAGTCCGCTATAACCATTTTGCTCACGGGCAGCCTGAATTGCATCAAGTCCAATTCTTACTGCAGCGTCCCCTGTCGCATGCATTTTAACTGTTACTCCTTCCTTATCCAGTTTTACTAGATCCTCTTTAAGTTCTTCAGGGTCGACTAACAACATCTTTTTCCAATCATAATTTTCCTTTTTATCTCCAGCATAAGGTTCAAGAAAAGCCCCTGTTTTAAATGCAGGAACTCCATCAAGAAACATTTTTGCGTAATTCGTATTAATTCGATCGTGCTTATACTTATCTCGATTGTATACAAGCTCAATCTGTTGTTCATATGGAATAGCATTACCGTAGTCGCATTTCCACAATAAGTGCGTAGCTAATCGAAAATGAAGCTTGTTACGTTTTGCAAGTGATACATATACGTCTAACAATTCTTCATATACTGCTGGATCTTTTATAGCCGTTATCCCAAAGGAGTTTAAATATTCAGAAAGCCATTCCCCTGCTTTATAGATATCTTCTTTCTTCCTCTCAGGAATATGAGGTTGTATAAGGTTAAGGGCATTCTCAAGCAGAACCCCTGTCGGCTCTCCTTGATCATCTTTGATTATTTGTCCGCCTTCAGGGTCAGGGGTTGTTGAATCAATACCAGCAATTTCAAGCGTCTTACTATTCACCCAAGCGTTGTGAGTACTGAAATCAATTAATATAATGGGACGAGTGGAATCAATTTGGTCTAACAATTCTTTGTGAAGTTGGGAGAGAAGATGAAAAGGCCAGTTTCCACCAGTAATCCATTTGAAATCGGGATGGTCTTTTACATATTCTCTGATCACATTAAGTATCAAATCAAGAGTAATACCTTGACCTTCAGGTAAACTGCATTCAAAAATCTGTTTATAAGCACCATTAATAGCATGTGTATGCATATCATGAAAACCTGGTAAAACAGTTTTTCCTTCTAGATCAACGACTTCTGTCACAGAAGAAACAAAATCCTCCATCTCTTTTTCAGTTCCTACTGCAAGGTATTTACCGTCTTTAATAGCTACAGCTTCAACGCATTTATTTCTTGGTTCAATACAATAAATCTTTCCATTTACAAAAACCTTATCTGCTGTTGCCATTATCGTGTCCTCCTCCTTTTTCTATGGTTTTTAACATATATCAAAAAATATATTATTTCAGATATAATCTGACAGAAACTTATTTTAATCCATCACATTCATGTTTCAAAAGCCCCTATATTCAGTAACCAACATTCTAAATCCGATGTAACCAGTCAAGTCACTCCGACAATGTATTTTTTTGATGTTATGAAGTTAAAATCTCGTATACTACTTTTTTCAATCTTCCCATTGAAAGAAAACTCACCTTTAAGTGCATATTTTTTGCTTACTGGTTTTAAACAATCTTTTCCTATATCCAAACCTTCATTGGATATCACAGCTGGATGAGTATTCTCTACTGTACCTTTCCCGATTTAATTGTCATTGATATATAAATCACCTTGACCTGAATTTGAAGTTTCTTTTTTAAATTTAAACGCAACGTTTACACATCCATTTGGAATTTCAGTATCTGACTGTATTGTATAAGCTTTACTGAAATAATTGTACTCGAAGTACAAACGATTATTTAATATAAAAAAGGTGTATCCACTTAAAAAGTTTCCTAAAGCAACTAAAACACCTTCATCCTCTTTTCTTTCTCTATAAATAGATACGGTGATTTTATATGAACTATTTGTAATGGAAGGCGCAACAGCTGGATTTAATCGCAATACTGAAAATTGCTCCGCCTCTTCCAACCATTTTTCTTTAAGTTTTTTTACCATTTGAGGATATTGGTCAGATAAATCATGAAATTCGGAAAAGTCATCTTCAACATTATAAAGTTCCCACTTATCTTGATCAAAAGATGTTCCTGTTTTATGAAGGGTAACAGCTTTCCACCCTTCATGATATATAGCCCTGTCTCCCAATAATTCAAAGTACTGTGTCTTCCTTGCAGACGGTGCATTATCATTAAAGGTGTAGAACATACTTTTACCATGCAAAGGCAGCTGGGTAACCCCTTTATAAACGTCGGGCATTTTTATATCCAAAATATCTAGTATAGTTGGTGTCACATCAATTACGTGATGATATTGATCCCTAATCTCGCCTTTTTTCTTGATCCCATCTGGCCATTGAATAATTAGCGGGACTCTAGCACCTCCAAAATAAGTGTTCTTTTTATAGTACTTGAAAGGTGTATTACTGACTTGAGCCCATCCGCGCGGATAATTACTTTGTGTACTAGTTCCTCCCATTTCATCAATAGAATCATATAACTCTTCAACTTTTTCTTCCATTCCATTGTCTACTTTTGATCGATTAATGGACCCATTAAATCCCCCAGCTGGACTGGCTCCGTTATCAGATAGAAATATAAACACTGTATTATCCAATACACCCATTTCTTCTAATGATCTCATCAACACTCCTATTTGTTCATCAGTATGAGTCAAAAATCCAGCATAAACTTCTTGAAATTTTGCAAATACTTCTTTCTCTTCAAATGACAGTGAATCCCAACTTCTTACTCCAGGATTTCGAGGAGCTAACTCTGCTTCCATTGGAATAATATTTAATTCCTTTTGACGCTCAAATCTTTTTTTCCGAATGTAATCCCATCCATTATCATAAATGCCTTCATATTTTTTTATATACTCTTTCGGTACTTGATGAGGATCATGTTGGGCGCCAAATGACAGGCTTAGAAAAAAAGGATTCTCAGGTATAATGGACAAATGGTTACCTATATATTCTATTACAGTTTCTATCAAGTCCTCGGATAGATGATAATTTTCTGCCTTTGGTGGATCTATGAATTGATTGTCACGAACTAAATCGGGTACATATTGGTCAGTTGACCCATTCAAAAATCCATAATACTTTTCAAATCCCTTCCCTAAAGGCCAATTTTAAAATGGACCTGCTGGTGTTACTTCATTCGCAGGAGTTAAATGCCATTTCCCCACACAAAATGTACTGTAATAATGTTCTCTTAGAACTTCACTAATAGTTGCTGCACTGTCATTAATTCTCCCCCTAATATTGGGAAAGTCGTCACCAAAATCTACGTCTGCGATGGACCCCATACCAATGGAATGATGATTTCGTCCTGACAGCAAAGAAGCTCTAGTAGGGGAACACATTGGCGTTGCATTAAAATTATTGTATCGCAAACCATTTTTAGCCATGTTATCTATATTAGGTGTGGCAATTTCAGAGCCATAGCAACCTAAATCAGAAAAGCCTACATCATCAAGTACCATATAAATGACGTTCGGTCTCACTAGTAAAGCACCCCCTTCATAGAGTTCACCCAGGATGTTTGACTGAACATTCTCATATTTCCCCAAAGTATTTAGTTTTGCTTTTAAAAAGGCTTGTAACCTTGTAGATATGCGAGTAATGTCAACAAACCTTTCTTATTACTAAATCAAAATAAAGCACAGATTTAACTGGATACCCTTTGCTGATTCTCATTGTATTTGATTATATTATTTCTTTTTTTTACTACCAATTGCTGTATAAATAAAGCAGCACCAATGGTTAACCCTGCCCAATTGAGAAGCCCACCTGCATTTTGCTGGACAGGAAAAAACAGTAAAACTACGCTTATCACAAATATTACCCTATGAATAAATGACAAAGGTTTAAACAAGTATCCAGTTACACTGATCGATAATAAATAACACCCTATTAAGGTTGTAATAATAGAAGTGGCAATGGTGAAATATGAATAATCTACGTTGGTACTTAGTAATAAAACAGGGTTATACACAAACAAAAACGGAATAAGATAAGCCATGAAACCGAATTTCATAGATTCAAAACTTATTTTATGTGGGTTATCCTTAGCAATAGATGCTGCAGCAATGCTTGCAAATGCAATCGGAGGAGTAAAATTCGAAACTATTGCAAAGAAAAATACAAATAGATGAGCGGCCATTGGTACCGCACCTAATTCAACAAGTGTTGGGGCTACTAAAACTGCTACAATAGAGTATGCTGCAATCGCTGGTAAACCCATACCTAAGATAACAGAAACAACAGCACTTCCAAGCAATAAAGGGAATAAACCATATTGACCCAATTGTGCTAATGCAGAAACTAGGTTAAAACCCAAACCAGTTACACCAATAATACCGACGACTAAACCAGCAGCGGCTAAAACAATACCAACTTCTAATATAACTTCACCAGTATCCAATAACACCCGTTGGATTCTCTTCATAATATTTCTTCTAGTTTCTTTTTGTATCAATAAAAATGCAAGTGCAAAAACAGCCGACGAAATACCTGCAACTTCGGGAGATCTTCCTTCTATAAATAAAAGGTACACTAGAAATATAAAAATCGGGACAATCAACATGCTTTTTAAAAGGACATCTTTTTTTGCAGGCAACTCTGCCTTAATCATACTTCCGAGATTTTTTTCAGCTGCTATTAAATCGACTCGAATGTACACACAAATATAATATAGTAAGGCTGGAACTATAGCAGCTACTGCTACCTCCCTATAAGGAACACCCAGTCTTTCAGCGATAATAAACGCAACAATTCCCATTAGCGGCGGCAAAATTGTCCCGCCAGTTGAGGCTACTGATTCTATTGCACCCGCTTGTACACGTGTGTATCCATTTCTAACCATCAATGGTATACTCATATTTCCTGTTAACATAACATTTGCCACAGGACCACCCGTAATGCTGCCAACCATACTTGAACCAATCACCGATGCCTTTGCAGGCCCACCTCGATAACGCCCAAATAGTGTTAATGCAATATTGTTAAAAATCTCTCCTCCTTTAAAATTAATTAGCACTTGTCCGAACATTACAAAGGCAAGGCCCATTGTTGCTGCTAAGGACAGTAACTCTAGTATACTATTTGTATCAAGGTACAAATAATTCACCAACTGATTAAATGAGACTGCGCGCCCTTCGAAAGGACCCGGCATAAATGGTGCAACAAAGGCATACATTAAGAAACATAAAACGACAATGACAAAAGTCCAGCCCTGTATTCGTCGTAAAGCTTCTAAAATCAAAAGCACTGCCATCGTCCCCAAAACCAAACGTTCCGTTGTTATATTAGTAAAAGCTAGCAAAACGTCAGGATAATATAACGCTATGTATAACCCTGCTATAAAACCAATTACAGATAAAACCCAATCATACCAAGGGACTCGATCACGTTGGGCTTTTTTTGTTGCTGGTGTACCTATAAAAATAGCGGCCAATATTAAACCTAAAATCAACCCGGCATATTGTTCACTATATAACGATAAATTAAAATATCGATATACGGAGAAAATAAAAAGTATACCGCTTACAGGAATAAGAATGAGGAGACTCTGCCATAGATAAAGGACAGAGCCATTTAATTTCCGAAACCGAGACACCGAAACATTTTCACTCATTGTTTACCCTCCAATATACCTATTCTTGTAATAAATCTTGGTGGTATTCCTCTGCTTCTTCAGTCCATACCCCCTCTTCTTTAAAGAACTTTATTGCTCCGTCATGATATGGGGCAGGGGGATATGGATTAAACATTGTTTCAGAGTTCCATTCTTTCAACCAGTTACCATAAGAGTGTAACTCCTTATCATTTTCCCAAAGTGCTTTTGTTATTTCATAAACCGCACCCTCTGGTACGTGCGTGGCAGTCGCTAAAATAATAGGGTATTGATAAATTATTTTTTCTTCTTCGATAAACCCGCCTTCAAAAAGTACAGGTTCTAAACCTGGATTATAAGTATTCATTAGCTCATGTAGTTCTTCCGGAAATTCATCAAATTCTTCTGGGGGTACTTCCCCAAAATTGAGGGCCTTAATTCCTGCAACTTCGTCAATCTCTAAGATGCTTCCCTGTGTTGGAGTACCTGCAAATGCTGCATCTACTTCCCCATTACGTAATGCCTCTAAACCTGCCGGAGCATTTGAAACAGGGACTTTCTCTACATCGTCCCAGCTAAGACCAACTGATTGTAATACAACTTCTACAAGTGCCCCTACCCCATCATCTCCAGGAAAATCTGAAGCTACTTTTTTACCCTTCAAGTCACTAATACTTTCAATCCCTGCGTCTTCCCTAACGGCAATTCCAGTCAAAACTGCATTGTTTCCATACATTACTGTCCTAAGGTTTTTTTTCTCCTCATACTCTTTTGGTTCATGACCTTCATAATTGTAAGAAAGTGTTGCATATTGCGAAAGGCCAAAATCAACTTCCCCCTCCTGAAGAAGAGGTATCCAACTCATAATACCTGCATACGGACTCACAGACATATTTACAGATGAATGTTCACCCACTACACTGGAAATACCAGAACCTGTTTCATAAAAAGCTGTTGTTTCTGGCAGCGTAGCGATGCTATAGCTTCCTCCTCCAGAACTCTGTGTTTCACTAGCTGAATTGGTTTCCCCTCCGTTCCCACAAGCACCCAATAGTAAGAAAACTAATAAACCTAGCGCTCTAAAGAAATTAGTTCGGTTATACTTCAATTTCATAATCAACTCCCCTTTTTTCCCTTTATTTTTGATTGTTCTTCTGAGTAATATTAATCTCTTAAACGACTGAATTTTCATTTAAGAACTATTTTCAATACTAGTTATAAGCTATTTTCTTAATAATTTCAGCACTGTATTCCCCCTTACTTATTGAAATTTTGACCCAATAATCAAATAATATCTTTTGCTGTATTGAAATATATTTGAACAAAAATTATAAATATAATTTATATTCTGACTAATTATTTTTTGTTTCGCTTCATTCCTTAATATTTCGTATAGAAATTGAAATTAACTGCAATCATAAAAACGTTTTATTTTCTTACTATTATAAATCTTTAAATCAAAATAGTCAAAAGTTTTATTGAAATTAAATATAGTTTTTTATATCAATTGATTTTAATATAAAAATCTTCCTCTTTATATCAATTTGATTATATTAATCTTGAACCTAAGGCTATAATACACATTAAGAAAATTACGTTCCATCTTTACTTTCATCTGACCCTATCATTGATAGACGTTCACTACCAACATTAAAATATAAAAGCGGTTTCATAAATCTATTCCATTAGTATTATATATCTTTAATTCAATTTAGTCAAAAGATTTCAATATAAAGGGGGTTTTTTTAATTTCGAACATAATATTTACACTTTTTCTTCATCTTTGGTTCATTTTGGTTATTTTTAGGAAGGATTGTTTCTCTGAAGAAAGAAGAAAATGAGAGGGAGAAGTATACCATTGTTGGCTTAAGTTCTTTTGCAGTTTCATAAAAATAGTATACTCCCATACGTAAGAAGAATTATATATTTTAAAAAGATAACAATGAATCTAGTACAAGGCTCCCTGCTCCTATAGCGGCAGCATTTTCTCCTAGTTCCCCCTGGCTGAAAGCCACATTTAACTGAGGAAACAGCTTTTTGTACCTTGCTTCCGTCATCTCTACTACCGTTTGATAATAAAGCTTCATCTCTCTATACATCGGTCCACTTAGAATAATTATACTTGGATGGAAAATAATTACCATATTAGCAAGGCCAGCTGCTGAATAATAAGCAACATCTTTTACTACTTGTTCACTGAAATCATCACCTTGCTTAAGAGCAGAAACGAGTTGAAGAAACGTCAATGTAGAAAAATCATCTACTGTTTCGCTCAGAATGGAAGAATGGCCTCTCTTTAGGCGGCTCTTTGCTTCGGTGAGAAGAGCTGGAATGGTGGAATAAGTATTCATGCATCCATAGTTTCCGCAAACACATTTCTTCCCGTGAATATCTACCACCATGTGCCCCTGCCCAAACGCACCTACTTTATCACCGCCAGTAGAACGAAGAATTTCCCGATTCAACATAATAGCAAGTCGGATGCCTGCTCCTTTATTAATGTAAATAACATTCTTGTCATCCCTAGCAGCCCCGAGACGGCGTTCTGCATCTAAAGCGGTATTTTCACCATAGTCTAATTCAATGTTTGTATCAAAATGCTTCTTTAGCATTTCTTTTATTGGTACATCCTCCCATTTTGGCGCCGGGAAATGGAGGGGATTTTTTATAACACCCTGCTTTGTATCGAGCGGACCAATAGCGCTGACCCCAATTCCCAACAAAGAGGCATCAGGAATATTATTTCTATCTAACATTGAGTGAATGACTTGAGTAAACTGCTCTATCATCACATCCGGCGTACTTGAATCATTCATGTCAAATCGTTCTTCTGCAATAATCTTTAAATCTAATCCCATGAGTACTACTTTTGAAAATGTTCGTGATATGTCAATGCCGACTAAGTAATTTACATCTGGCTGTATGGAATACTTTTTAGGTTTTCTTCCTCCACTAGATTCGGCTTCTCCGCTTTCATATAATAGACCCTGTTCTATTAATTCTTCTAGCAGCCTTGCACAAGTGCTTAGTTTTAAACCGGTACTTTGAGCAATTTCAGCTTTTGTTAATTCTGGTTCATTTCTTACACAATTATATAGCGCTTTCAAATTAATACCTTTTTGCGTAGTTGATGATAAAAGTTTTTGCAGCATGTCTTTTCCCTCTTTTTCTTTTATTTTAAGGAGTATTGATATTATAATATCTTCCACTCAAATTAGTCAAAAGTAAAAAACCTTGTTGCTCTCTATTAAGAGGCAACAAGGGTGCATAACAGATTGAAGGAGGAGGGAGAATTACATGCTTACTTCCATTTCATCAAAACGAGCTTGCGCATGGAAAGCATCCATTTCGTAATCAGCGATGAAGTTTTCCCATTGTAATTGAACGGGCAGCGTATTTTCAAATGGCTGGCCATAAAACATTCTAATGTGAAGTTCTCCAGGCTGGTCGCTTGATTTAATTTCACAGAGCCCCTTGGTTACAAGTACTCCATTTTTCAACGTAACTTCATAGCTTCCTGGGCAGGGTAGAAAATAATCTGAGTCAATATAGAGAATATAGTTATTTGCTCTTCTCTGTAGTATTCCTTGAAGTGCATACCGGCTTCCAAGATAGGTTGGAATATCTTCCACTCGGCCCGAAGATATGAGTTCGCGCAGCAAAGTAGAGCTTACTTTATGATGTTTTTTTTCCAGCTTTTCTACTGTGGTCACTCCGAAGCGTCCATTAGCATCAATATTTAATTGAGCCATATTCCCTTTTCCCTTAAATCCATACGTATAATCAAACCCGCCTACTGCATGCTTGCATTGTAAACCGTCAAGGTATTCGTTAACGAATTGGTCATGAGGAATTTTGGCAACGTCCATATTAAAATCCACCACATATAGCAAGTCTACACCCATTTTTTCAAATATCTCTTTTTTCACAGACAATGGAGTAATGTATTTTGTCACTTGATTTCCTTTTTTAATCACTGCGCTTGGGTGCGGGAAAAAGGTCATGACCGCCAGCTTCAAATTTTTTTCAGCTGCAATGGTTTTTGCTGTTTTAATAATTTGCTGATGACCTAAATGCACGCCATCGAAAAAGCCCAAAGCCATAACGCAAGGTTCACTTTTGTTTTTTAAGGCATCAGTTATTGGATAACCTAGTTGAATGGTCTTCATCACTGCCCCTCCTACTCCATTTTCTTTCCCTTAGCTGATCTGTTTATATTTCCCTTCAAAGAAAGCAAGCGGTTCTCCGTCTTGAACATTTAAATTTAACACTTCACCGACAAATAAGGTGTGGTCCCCAGCTTCGTGCGTATCATATACGTTACAGGCCAAATTAACGAGGGAATCTTTTATAATCGGCGTTCCTTCAAAATCTTCAAAGGCTACATTTCTTTCTTCTTTGATTTGTCCGGCAAAAATCATTGACATCTCTTTCTGCTCTTCTGACAATATATTTACAGCAAATTTATCAGCACGTTTAATTAAGTCATGCATCCGGGCTTTATCTCCAACGGAAATGAGGACAAGTTTAGGATCTAACGACACCGACATGAAAGCATTGGCAGTCATGCCGTGTACTTCTCCATCTACCTCTGTTGTAATCACAGTTACGCCTGTCGCAAATTTCCCCATCGCTGTTCTGAACATACGATCATCCATAATTATCACCTCTACAACTTAAAATTTATTGATTGTTATTTACAACAACTAATTTTAACTCTGTCATTTCTTTTACCGCATACTTAATACCTTCGCGCCCCGTTCCGCTTTCTTTCACGCCCCCATAAGGCATATGGTCCACTCGGAACGTCGGAATGTCATTAATCATTACTCCGCCGACTTCAAGCTGTTCGGACGCATTCATAGCCTTTTGAATGTCTTTCGTATAAATGCCTGCTTGCAGACCATAGCGTGAATGATTGACTTCACCAATCGCTTTGTCAATAGACGATACTGGATTAATCACCACAATTGGAGCGAAAACTTCTTGGCATGAAACTTTCTGATCGTCTGCTGCATTTAGAAGTACCGTAGGAAGAACAATGCTGCCTTCTCGCTCTCCGCCTGTTTTCACAACAGCTCCACTCTCTTTAGCTTCCTTAATCCAGGCTAAAGCACGCTCCACATCCCTTTCTGAGATCATGGCCGAGACATTTGTTTTTTCATCTAACGGATCTCCGGTTACCAATTTCTTTGTTTCTTCTACAAATTTCTCAACAAAGGATTCGTAGACGTTTTCATGTACATACACACGCTGAAGCGATATACAAACCTGACCTTGGAAGGCAAAAGCACCTTGTACACAGCGAGAAATGATTGCATTAAGATCGACATCTTCATCGACAATTACAGCTGCATTTGAACCGAGTTCTAAGGTCGCTTTCTTCAAACCGGCTTTGCTGCGAATTTCTTTGCCGACTTCTGGACTTCCCGTAAACGTAATCATGTTCACCCGTTCATCTTTTACAATCCGGTCTCCTACAACACGGCCGCTTCCGGTCACCACATTTAATGCCCCCTCAGGGAGTCCGGCTTCTTGTAACAATTCGGCGAGAAAGAATGCTGATAACGGTGTTTGGGAGGCTGGTTTTAACACAATCGTATTGCCTGTGGCAATAGCTGGACCTACTTTGTGAGCCACCAAATTCATTGGAAAATTAAAAGGAGTAATTGCCCCAATAACGCCAAGAGGTTCATGTACCGTATAGCCGAGCCGGTTTTGACCGCCTGGTGCCGCATCCATCGGGAGCGTCTCCCCATATAATTGATTGGCTTCCATCGCAGCAAACTTATAAGTCTGGATCGTCCGGTCTACTTCGCCTCTAGCTGTGGCAATTGGCTTTGCTGCTTCCTGAGCGATGAGTGCAGCTGCTTTTTCATGGTTGTCTTGCAAAAGCCGGACAAGTTGAAAAAGGATCTCACTTCGTTCATGAGCCGTTAGCTTTTTCATTTTCGTCTGGGCTTGAACAGCGGCTTCAATCGCTGCGTCTGTTTCCTCGATAGAAGCTTTTGGAATTTCCGTTAATACTTCTTGATTATAGGGAGAATACAGGGGTATGTGTTCCCCTGCTTCTCGCCATTCTCCATTAATAAATAGTTTTTTTCTTTTTTCGATTTCTGTTTTGAGCATGGTTATCCTCCGCTTCCTTAGAAGATGATGCTTTATATGACAAACGTTGGTTTTCGTTTTTTCAATGTCGGCTCTTTCAGATCGATTTTCTTTCCAGTATGAACATCGAGCACTTCGGATGCTTCTTCAAACCAGCTGTCTGGTGCTTCATGGCCCCAGAATGTCTGCCGCATCGGATCATCAAGATCCCAGCGGACCGGCTTGAAGTCCGGATCACTTGTGAGATAGTCCCCGTTATACAGCTCAATCCGGTGACCGTCCGGATCTCTCAAATAGAGGAAGAAGGCATTGGACAATCCATGTCGTCCCGGGCCGCGTTCAATGTTTGGAGCGTACCCCATCGAAGCCAAGACGTCACAGCCGTTAATTAAGCTCATTGGGTCGTTCAACCAAAAACCGACGTGATGAAGACGTGGACCTGGGCCGTTCATGAATGCGACATCGTGCACACTTGGTTTGCGGTGCAGCCACGCCGCCCAAATTTTTTCTTCTTCCCCGGCCGTGTATTCCGAACACGCAAAGCCAAGCTCATCAATATAATAGTTATAGGCTTTTTCTACATCCGGCACCATGCAGTTAAAATGGTCAATTCGCTGGACTTTGGCGCCTTTATATAAGTCGTAACGCTGGAGCATCCGATCCACCGTTTCCATTTCGGCATAGAACTCTGCTGGAAGTCCAGATAAATCTTGGACGCGCAAGGACTTCCCGAGG
Source organism: Alteribacillus bidgolensis (assembly GCF_002886255.1). Lineage (NCBI taxonomy): Bacteria > Bacillati > Bacillota > Bacilli > Caryophanales > Bacillaceae > Alteribacillus > Alteribacillus bidgolensis. Next base: position 4,112,915 of record NZ_KZ614149.1, on the reverse strand, counting down.
GCTTTTTGGCTTCCTTTTTCGAGCCACGTCACCTTACGTCCCTGTTTGGTAAAAAACGATTCTAGTTTTTCGAGATCTTCTTCTGCTCTCACTTTGTAACTGATTACTTCCACAGCTGGCTCCGGCTTTTTCTTCAGCCAAAGGCTATGGTGATTGTGTTCTTCTAATCCGCGGAAGAAAATGTTTTCTTCATCGGATTCGGTTTCAATGAAGCCAAGAGCATCGTAAAATGCTCTCGACTTGTCAAGGTCTGTGACATGCAGTACGGCACGGCCTGTGCGAATAATATCAAAATTCATAATTTATACCTCCTTTAAACATTTGAAAAATTCGGTTTTGATGATTTAATTTGTTTTAAGAAATCTTGCACATATTGTTTATGCGGCTCTTTATCAAATTGATCAAAGTACGTCATGCCCATTTTAATCGGATCACCAAAGAAGTAGTATTCATAGTGCATTTGACGGCTTCCAAACGCGCTCAATGTCAGGTCCCATGCCAACCGGAACAATTGTACTCTGTCATATCCTTCGAGGTTTTTCGCTTGAAGTGCTCGGTTTACAATTGGGCCAAGTTCTTCATGCTGAAAATCTGCTTCTGTTGGAATGCCCATTAATCCAGACGCTCCTAGAATTCTTAATATTTCAACTAGACGCGGGTAAATTCTTGGATACCAGTTCCTTGCTGCATTTAGAGCTTCAAAGTCTGGTGTCATCGTACCCCATTTGTCTAATGAAGCATTTTGTTCAGCCTTGAATAAATGAGATTTCATAGATTCCAAGACGAGCATGACTTCTGTTCCTTTATCTTTTACGTGCTGGAATTGGTCGATTCCAATCGCATCCATAACGCTTAAGATAACGCCAAGAATGAACTCTGTTTTAACAACATTTTTAGCTACTACTTGATGAGACATATGCACAACGGCGTTTGTCTCAAGGAAGGTCCGGTTACAAATAGAAGAGTTTCCACAAACAAATACTTTTTCCCAAGGCACGAAAACGTTATCAAAATAAACAATCGCGTCTCCTTCTTCGAACCGGCTGCTCATTGGATGATCCCATTCATTTTTTCCATAATCAAAGGACTCGCGGCTAATATACTTCAACCCAGGGGTATTATTTGGTACGACAAACGCTAGGGAATACGGATCATCTAATTCACCAGCTTGTTTTACGGTTGATGGAAATACGAGAATTTCATCTGTAATACCGCCTTGCGTAGCCAAAAGACGTGCTCCGTCTACAATGATTCCATCTGTTCTTTTTTCGACGAGGTGCAATGCAACATTGGCGTCTTTTTGTTCGTGCTGCGCTTTTTGACGGTTCACCTGAGGGTGAATTAAAGTATGCGTTAAACTAATGTCATTTTCGCGCGCGTATTCGTAATAATTTTTCGCATTTTCTGCAAACATCGGATCATCTTCTGCAAAAAGATCTGTTGCTACTCCCATTGCCATCACTTCAGCGTTTAAATAATCAGGAGAACGCCCCATCATGCCTCCGGATGTCCGAGCCCAGGTTTGAATCGCTTCTCTGCGTTTCACCAAATCTTCTTTTGATTCGGGACGCAAAAATGTCATTCCTACTTTATCTCCGGATGTAGGTGAAGTGTAAAGCATTTTTTCCGGCTGCTCATACTGAAGGTCATAAAGGTTTGCCATGGAATTAATAACATTTTTAAAACCTGGGTGAGTCGTTGGATCTTCGACACGCTCTCCATGAATGTACACATTATTTTTTGCCTTCCGAAGTCTTTCTTTGTACTCTGCTCCTGTTTTAGCAGGCATTTTAATTCCTCCTTAAATAAAAGTATAATTTATTTTTTTCCGAATTGAGGTATATGGTGCTGCCCTAACGCTACATGAATAACTTGAATTTCGGTGTAAAATTCAAACGCATAGTAACCGCCTTCTCGCCCAATACCGCTGTGTTTCGAGCCGCCAAATGGCGTACGCAAATCACGGACATTTTGAGAATTCACCCACAACATGCCGGAGTCTACAGCTTGAGCGACACGGTGGCCGCGCTGGATGTCTTTCGTCCACACATAACCAGCCAAGCCATACCGAACATCATTGGCCAGTTCAATGACTTCTTCTTCCTCTTTAAAAGTCATGACAGCGATCACTGGACCGAAGATTTCTTCTTGGATCACCCGCATGTTATTATGAGCATTCAATAAGATGGTCGGGGCGATAAAGTTTCCGCGGCTCATGTCCTCTGGAATATCGCCGCTGATCACCTCACAGCCTTCTTCTTTCGCTAGTTCCAAGTACCCCTTGACGTTGTCATAATGCTTCTTATGAATCAGCGGACCGACTTGGGTCTGTTCTCTCATCGGATCTCCTACGATAATGTTTTGCACTCTTTCTTTCAATCGTTCGACAAAGGTGTCGGCAACGCTTTCATGAAGGTACAAGCGAGAATTTGCTGTACAGCGTTCCCCGTTAAAAGAGAAGATGCCCCACGTCGCTGCATCAAGCGCACGATCTAGATCTGCATCGTCAAACACGATGATCGGTGACTTCCCACCCAATTCCATCGAGAATCGTTTCAGCGAGTCCGCGCCATTTTTCATAATTTCGGAACCGGTTGTCGTTTCTCCCGTAAAAGAAATCAATTCCACATCCGGATGGGCAACCAATGCAGCTCCTGCTTTTTCGCCGTACCCGTGCACCACATTAAACACACCGTCCGGCAGCCCTGCTTTATCAATAATCTCCGCCAGACGATTCGCGGTTAACGGCGACCATTCTGCCGGTTTCAAAATGACTGTGTTTCCTGTCGCCAACGCCGGTGCGATTTTCCACGTTTCCAGCATAAACGGTGCATTCCATGGGGTAATTAAACCTGCGATGCCGACTGGTTTATGAATCGTATAATTCAAAAACTCGTCGTCTACTTGATACACATCTCCCACTAAACGGCTCGACACCATTTCTGCATAAAAGCGGAAGTTATGAGCCGAACGGGCCACCATTTTTTTCGTTTGACTAATCGGAAGTCCGGTATCATAGGATTCTAACGGAGCGATTTCATCGATATGTTCATCAATTAAATCGGCAATCTTATTAATATACGCCAAACGTTCTTTAACCTTTAAGTTTCCCCATTCTCCCTTAAACGCTTTTCTTGCCGCTTTGACTGCTTGATCAATATCCTCCGTATCTCCAGAGGCGACCCTGTTGATTGGTTCATTCGTGAAGGGACTGATGTTTTCGAATGTTTCCTTACTATCTGCATGGACAAATTCTCCATCAATATAAAGCTGAATGTCTGAAATGGAAGAAATCGCTTCTTTCCCAGCATTATTTACATCCATTAAACGAGTGCTCATAAATGTTACCTCCAATCTTTTTGATAATGCTTTCTTTCAAAATAAGAAAAGCGCAAGCGCCCTGGTCAGCCTTAACAGGTAAATGTTCTCCAGGCAATAAAGGCGCTCTTACTTCCACAGGATGTGGTGACTTCTGCGTTGCACACAGGACGTGTGCGTATTTAGCAGAAGGGTCCTTAAGGATGTTCGACTAAAAACGTCACGTCCTGTGACGTCGAACTGACCCGCCTCGTGGAGGGCCCCCGAGAGGCTGGGCGCTGAAGCTAGACATCAAAGCGCAAAAGTTTATACTTTCTTATTTCATAAAAAAATTTCCATGTAATGATGTATATCTTTTTCGAAATATGGAAATTGTCTAACTAATTTCTAAGTCAAATGTATCATGCTTTCTAACATATTAAAAATATTAAAAATATTGATTTTATATATCTTTTTCATATACAATTCAATAAAGAAAGTTCACCAGGGGGTATAAAATGGACATAAAACAGCTGCGTTATTTTTGTACAGTTGCAGATGAAGGACAGATCACAAAAGCAGCCAAAAAACTTCATATGGCCCAGCCTCCACTCAGTCAACAATTAAAAAAGATGGAAGAAGAGTTAAACATTGAGTTGTTTGAAAGGAATGGACGTACCATTGAATTAACGGAAGCTGGCCGTGTATTGTATAAAAAGGCAAAAAACATAATGCATGAGCTTGAAGAGACCATTTTGGAAGTACAAGAAACAAATGAAGGCATTAGAGGTGTTCTTGCAATAGGGTCTAACAAATCGTGCTTTTCTTTCTTACCTGAACAGATGAAAAAATTGCGCCAGCAGCATTCAAAAATCTCTTTTCTGCTTAGAGAAGGTGATACTTTTTATCTTGAAGAGAGTATAAGAAACCGTGAAATTGAGTTGGCATTCGTTCGCCTTCCAGTTGATCTAGAAGAATTTTCTACGCTTCGTCTTCCTTCTGAATCTTATGTTCTTGTTCTTCCGGAAAGTTGGAACAGTATTGAACCAGAAGTGCAAAGGATCTCCATGAAGGAATTAAAACATATTCCGTTAATGCTTCTTCACAGAATTAGTGGAACAGGTCAATTTGAATTAATCGTAAATGAATGCAGAAATCATGGTTTTGAGCCGAATGTTATTTGTGAATGTCCAGATGCTACCATGCTCCTTTCGCTTGCTTCTACAGGGGTTGGTGCAACCATTGTTCCAAGATCGACTTTGTATGCTTTCCCTTATGAAAATCTTAGAATTCTTGAACTCGAAGACGCCTCTATTGCAGCTGAACCAGCTATTATTTGGAAAAAAGACCGCAGTTTAACGAAAGCAGCTCAACGTTTGTTAGATTTATTTAAAAACGCTTACTTGACTACATAACAGATTAAACCACTTGCTATCGTATACAATAATATATATAATATTTTTTATGGAACAGAAAAAGATGAATAAAAGCAAACATGCATATAATGTCATTAGAGGCCGGATTTTAGATGGTACGTATTCACCAGGACAACGCATCATTCTAGATCAAATCGCAAAGGAGGTCGGATCCAGCCACATTCCTGTTCGAGAAGCTATCCGCCGGCTTGAGGCTGATAGACTTATCGAATACAAACCTAATGCTGGGGCGGTTGTTCTTTCCATTGATGAAAAGGTGTACAAGCAGACGCTGGAACTGCTTGCAATTTTAGAAGGGTATGCTACTGCACTAAGTGTAGAACATATGACTGAAGAACATATAAATGAATTAGTTGATATTAATGAAGAAATGAAAAAAGTATTAACTCAATATGATTTAAATACATTCAGTCAATTAAACAAGAACTTTCACTTTGCGATTTATTCGCATTGCCCAAACAAATTATTAATAAGTGATATTGAAAAATCTTGGGAAAAACTTGATACTGTCAGAACCTCTGGCTTCGCATTTTTTCCAATGCGCGCTCCTGATTCCGTTAAAGAACATGATAAAATGATTGAACTGCTAAAAAATCATGATTCCAAAGCGTCTTTAGAAGCATATGCACGGCAGCATAAGTTAAACACACTGCTGGCTTATGAAAACCGAAAATAACTTTTCAAAGGAGCTGTCCAAACTCGTAAAGTAAAGCCTATGCTAAAGAATAGCACAGGCTTTATTATTTAGTACATTCTTTTTCGTCATTACTTTATTGAACCTTTAATATAAATCATATATAATAATATATATAATTTCACAAACAAATGAGAAGGAGTGTTATGGATATGATTAAAGCAAGAGGGTTATTTAATAATCTATATCAACCTGTTGAAATAGAAGTTGATCCTCAAACAAACAATGTTGCATATCATGATAAATCCTATTCAGCGAATGATTTGAATTGGAGCGTTCCTGTAAATGCTGCCGTTTATGGCGCAGCTTTAAACTATAAAGGGGAACTAGAGAAAATGGGAGACCTTTTGCACAACGATCCTTATAAAGCACCACCAAAAGCTCCGATTTTATATATTAAGCCTTTAAATACTCTCACCCCTCATCAATCTAATATTCCACTGCCAAGTGACGTGAAAGAATTACAAACAGGGGCAGCTCTTGGTATCGTTTTCAAGAAGACAGCCACACGTGTAAACGCAAGTTCAGCATCTGAATATATACAAGGATTTACTATTGTAAATGATATAAGTATTCCACATGAAAGTGTACATCGACCTGCTGTTAAACAAAAAGCAAGGGATGGCTTTTGCCCAATTGGTCCGTGGGTTGTCGAATCAGATCAACTTTCCAATGCAGATAATCTGGAAGTGAAAGTATATGTTAATAATGAATTGAAACAAACAAACTCAACAGAAAACCTTGTTCGAAATATTGGTACGCTTATTGAAGATGTTACCGAATTTATGACTTTATTCAAAGGAGATGTTCTCTTAGTCGGAACACCGGAAAATCCCCCACTCCTTAAAGAAGGCGACCAGGTTAGAGTGGAAATTGAAGGGATTGGAAAGCTAGAAAACAGCGTAGTGACAGAATAATATCTTTCATACATTCATTTAACGAAAGAGATATTTATAAGATAAAAAGGAGGAATTATAATGAAACGAGCACGCGTAGCAGTTGGCGGCGCCATTCACGAAGCATATGAACATAAAGGGAAAGTAAGACTAACCGACGGCCGCTTGTTTTCAGAGGAAGAAGTGGAGTGGTTACCGCCCGTTCAACCTCAAACCGTTTTTGCCTTAGGATTAAATTACGCCGACCATGCCAAAGAGTTATCTTTCAGCGCACCAAAAGAACCATTAGTTTTTTTAAAAGGGCCTAACACCTTTATTGGGCACAATGCTTCTACCAAACGGCCTGAAGAAGCAACGAATATGCACTATGAATGTGAACTTGGAGTTATTATCGGTAAAACAGCTAAAAATGTAAAAAAAGAAGATGCCTATGAGTACGTTGCTGGCTATACTGTTGCCAATGACTATGCGATTCGAGACTATCTCGAAAATTATTACCGTCCAAATCTTCGTGTAAAAAATCGAGATACCTGCACACCAATTGGACCTTGGTTTGTTGATCGGAACGACATCAAAGATCCCATGAATCTGTCACTAAAAACAATAGTTAACGGTAAAGTAACCCAGCAAGGTACCACAAAAGACATGATTTTTTCCATTCCAGATTTAATTGAATACTTAAGCCATTTTATGACTTTAAATCCTAACGATGTCATACTTACTGGTACGCCAGAAGGACTTGAAAAAGTAAACGCTGGAGACGAAGTGGTTACTGAAATTGAAGGCATCGGTGCATTAAAAAATTACATTATTAGTGATAAACAGTTCCAAAACTCATAAAAAGGAGGAGTTCACATGCCTCATTTCATAGTGGAATATACTAATAATTTAAGAGAAGATGGTGAGATAAAAAATCTGTTAAAGAAAATCAATAAGATATTAATCGAACGAAGTGATGTCTTTCCAATCGGGGGCATCCGTTCAAGAGCCATTGAACTTCAAGATTACGTGATTGCAGATGGTACGGAGGATGACGCTTTCGTACATGCTCAATTAAAAATCGGTACAGGTCGGTCTCAAGCAGAAAAAACAGAAGCTTGCGATGCCATTTTTGAAGAAATGAAACAGCACTTTTCAGATCTGTTTGAAAGACGATACTTGGGCCTTTCATTTGAATTAGTGGAATTTCAAAATGGTACGTACAAGCATAATAACATTCATACACGTTTTAAAAAATAAATATTTCTTTTTTAATTCAAGGCTGTTTGAGGGAGATTCTTCCATATTATTGTACCCCCTCAAACAGTCTAATTTCTAGTTCCAGGTCATTATGCTCAGCAGTACGGATGATTCTCACATTCTTTAAGAAATTGTAATTTTGGTTAAGTTTTTACCCATAAATGCTAATTCATTAGCAAGTTCTGTTATTTTCTCCGATGTTTCCTTATCAATGATCTCATTACAATAAGCATATTATTTGTTGCTACATAAGCTTGATAATATCCGGCAATGGTTTTGAGTTGATTCTCAATGACAAAATAATGTTCACTCTCCAGTTACCACAAAACCCATTACTTTTTTATTAAAGACAAAAGGAGGAATGAGGTCCAGTTTTTTAATGCGCCAGACATTGATGCATTAAAAATAGGTGTTCCAATAATATATATCTGCAGAAGACATTTTTTCAATTACTTTTCTCGTGTCTTCATTATAAGCCATCACAAAATTTTAAACTATATTCTTTTAAATCAATACATTCAGTTTCGATCGATGTCTCTGCTTTTTTAACTTCCTCTAGTATATGGGTTTATGACTGCCGACGTTTTTGAACCTATAATGGTTCCAGATAGCCCTATTATTTTCATATCATCCACTCCAAATATTTTATTAATTGAAAAAGATTCATTACATTACTCCCCTATCCCTTCACCAGCTATTTCTTACACTTTGTAGCCAACAAGTTCACGGTCCCACGTGTCATAGTTTATGTGGTCGAATAAAATAAACTAATGCGTAACTAAAACGTTTTTAATGATAAAACTTTAATTTCAAACAATTGTTTGTTTTAAATTATAAGTAGAAATTAAGTGAAACAGGTTCTTCAATGAACAGGAGGGAAAATAAAAATGCTCCAACTACTGTGAAGCATTTTCGTGTTAGCAGAGTATTTTTATTGATAAGTATATGAAAAAAAGTACGTGAAGCCTATTACTTTTCCAAATTAGCGACAGCTTGCCGCACAAACTTTTCAAATTGTTTTCCTATTTCATCCATGGAATAGTGGCTCTCCGTAGAATACCAACGCTGCATATAGTTGTATATTCCAAAAATAGCGAAAACCATTAATTTAGGATCTAAATCATTTCGAAAGTTATTCGTTTCGACGCCTTCTAAAATGATTTTTCTAAATAAACGATCATATTCATTACCTAAATCGGCAATTTCCCCGCCAAAATCAGAATGAATCCACTCTATGGAAATCCAAACAAAAAGTTCTGATTGATATTTTTCAAAACTATCCACATGATTTTTTAGAGCCCGTTCTAATTTTTCAGTAGGACTGGATTTTGATTCTGCTATATTTTTTAGATTTAAGGTCATTTCATATAAAGGTCTTTGTACTACCTCATACAATAGATCGTCTTTTTTGCTGATGTAGTAATAAAGACTTCCTTTTAGCATTCCCACTTCATTCGCAATATCTTCAAGTGTCGCTTCTTTATATCCTTTAATTCTAAAAATTTTCGCAGCTGCACTTACTATTTTCGTAAATTTTTCGCTTGATTTTTTTGTATTAAAGGAACGTTTTTTTACTTCATTCAACATGACAACCGCCTTCCCTTAAATTTCAAACAGTTGTTTGTTTTATTATAACAACCTTTTATTCATTACTCAATCTTTTCTTCGTTTAGATGTAAAAAAACTCCATTTACAATCTATCGGCCATTATTCTTCTTATTACTTAAAAGAGCCGCCCCCTTTGGAACGGCTCTTTATCAATTGGATTTTATAAATTATTAACTAGAATGCTTGTACGAAAGATTTTTCTTTAAGGAGTTTCCGACTTGTTCAATTGACTTTCTCGCATCATCCATAATTTCAGACATCCAGAAAAATCCGTGAATCTGACCATTATATCGTGTTCGTTCAACAGGAACCCCTTCTTCTTTTAAACGGTCAGCATATTCCTCGCCCTCATCTCGTAACACACCGTATTCTGCAGTAATTACTAGTGCAGGGGGAAGGTTGCTTACGTTCTCAGTACGAAGCGGTGCAGCATAAGGGTTTGTTCTATCTTCTTTGTCAATATAATGATCAGAAAACCAATGCATGCCTGCTGTTTCCAAAAAGTGACCTTCTCCATTTTCCCTATATGATCCCGTATCAAAAGTAAAATCAGTTACAGGATAGATTAAATACTGATAAGCGATAGATGGGCCTCCACGTTCTTTAGCCATCAAAGGTACTACTGCAGCCAGGTTGCCACCGGCACTGTCTCCACCTACTGCTAAGCGTTCTGGATCTCCATTGTACTTAGAAATATTTTCTGATACCCATTTTGCAGCTGCATAGCAATCTTCAGGTGCAGCAGGAAACTTGTGTTCAGGGGCAAGTCTGTAATGAACCGGATACAACCACAACATTCAGAAACATTCGTAACAGCGCGTAAAGTAGAATCTGCAACTTCTAAATCTCCTGTTACCCAGCCTCCGCCAGGATAGTAAACGAATACAGGAAACGGACCTTCACCTTCAGGAGTATAAATGCGAATATCAATGTCTGTACCATTAACTGGAATCGACAAATCTTCAACCTTTGCCACATTTTCGGGTTCTCCACCTATGGCTTTAAAGTTTTCAAGAAGTGCATTTCGGTTTTCTTCCACCGTCATTTCCTCGAATAGAGAGCAGTCTTATTGAACACCCAGCAGTGGACGAAGCTGCTGTCGTAGGTAAACCTGATAGCGCAAAAGGTGAAATAGTAAAAGCATTTGTCGTTTTGAATCCGTCTTTTCAGGGGTCTGATGAGCTAGCGAAAGAATTAAGTAATTTTGTAAAGGGGAAATTATCCAAACACCAGTATCCAAGGGAAGTAGAATTTGTTGAAAGTCTTCCTAAAACACTAAGCGGTAAGATTCAGAGGTACCTTTTGAGAAAAGAATCGGCTAAAAATTAAAGGCACAGACTGATCCAAAGGTTAGTTACTCTAAATAACAGGAAAAGGCTATGCTTATGTTTAGATAATCGGTTTGATCTGTCTGCTTTCAGTGATTGCTATCATCGGAGTTAACTCTTCGGCAAATATAAGCAGCCTGTTTGTATCGCTGCATATCATATTTATTATCGGATTTACTGGTTTTCTTGCCTACGCTCTCTTTACAGGAGAAAAAGCAGGCAGCCTGGTCTCTCCAGAACCATTTTTACATGTAGATTTATCCCTTCCGATCGCTCTTGCTGGAGCCTCAATTGTCGTGTTTTCTTTCTTAGGATTTGATACAATGACGACTTTATCGGAAAAAACAAAAAAAGCAACAAAGACGATTCCAAAAGCGATCTTTATTATGATAGGAATTGTCGGCGTTCTGCATGTTACCATGTCTTATTTTATTGAACTATCTTTTCCGGCATTTACATTTCAAAACCCTGATTCTGCCCACTAGAATTAATGGGGGTAGTTGGAAGAAGCCTGTTTCAAGCAGTATTTATGACAGTCCTTATTGCAGCTATTTTTACGCAGGGGCCCGCTTCGATAATAAGTGTTTCACGCTTGTTATATGTGATGGGAGAGACTCTATCTTACCAAAAAAACTATTTGGTTATGTTCACCCAAAATATAAAACACCTATCCTTAATATATTATTCGCTTCCATTGTCTCCTTACTTGCTATATTTATAAGCGTCAATGATGCCATCCGCTTCGTTAATTTTGGAGCATTGAATGCGTTTTTCTTTGTTAATTTATGCGTTATCAGCTTGTAGTTTAAAAACAAAGAAAATCATTCACTTGGCTACTCACTTCCCAATCTTATCTGTCCGATCATTGGTGCAGGATTTATTATTTATTTGGTTGTCTTATTAGATATTCCAACGCTCATAGGGGGATCTATTTGGGTAGCTGCAGGCCTTTTATATCTGGTTTACTTAACAAAATCGTTCCGAGATCCGCTGCCAGAATATAAACCACAAAGCAGTGTAACTGTCCAAGAAGAAAAAGCTGTATAATTTTATATTTAAAAAATGTGTTCGGCGTGGATCTCCTCCCTTAACGTTAATCAGAGCGGTTCCATTATATAACAAAGATCAAACCGCAACACGCGATTTGATCTTTATTGCAACCTTAACAGTTGTAAACACCAGTTAATGTTCCACTACAAGCATGGACCAGTATTTTAAGTGAGGCAGCTGGACGCTTACTTCATCGTTTTCTTGATAGAATTCAAGATCTATTGGTTTTCCACCCTGAATATCAGGCGAGGCTGTCCATATCCGCTTTACATCTTCCTCCATATTAAGTGTTAACGGTACGTCTTCTTTTAAAGCAGGTTCATTCTGCTCGCCATTCGAATCGTTCCATTCCAGGTGCGATGCATTTTCAAAATTCAGCAGGTGAACCACCGTTTTGTTTTCATTACCTTTTGAAAAAGTCCACAAAGCACCTTGTTCAGGATTATGACTTATATTGGTTTGATCTCTCGCATCCACTTCCACATCTTTCTCGAATAGTTCATCTCTTAATACATTTTCATAAGCAACAATAAAATCATAATAATTTGTTAACGATGTTTCAAGCGTTTCTGTTATTTGAAGATTTTTATGGGGAAAGTACTCTTTCGATAGGAGATGTTCCCCTAATTCTATATGCACTCCGCCCGAAGCGAAAATAACCGCATCCGTCATAAGAACTCCGGGTGTATTGAACTTTCCATTTTCATCGGCAAGGTCATAGTTCATATAAGCGGCAAGAACTGTATTTTTCTCGCCATTGCTGAAACGATAGTTTTCATCAATAATATTTTTCAAATCTTCATAACCATTGTATGGTTCCCATACTTCCGTATATAAAAAAGGAACTGACGACTGAGCAATTTCTGCTTGTCCATATTGGTTCACTCCGTTCATAACCATTTCTTTGCCTGTTTGTTCTGATGCTCTATATAAAAAAGGAAGATAAGATTCTTTTAGGCTTATTTGTTCACCCTCAACATTGTACACGTCACCACGGTCGCCTAACTGATCTATGTGCCAGCCATTAAAAGGAAGGTGTGCAAATACGTTTTCCATTTCTTCATTAATGTATTGCTGCCATTCTTCATTGCCTGGATCCACAAGAAAAACATCACTTTTCCATTCTTCCGGAAGAGGGTGGTAATCGTGTTCTCCCTGTTCCTGGTCCTTAAACAGCCTCCATTCTGTCTTTACACCATCCTCTTCAGCTTGCCCGAGAGCGCCGTACAATAGGTTATAGGACATTGCATTCATATTTCTTTCATGAGCGCGGTCTATATAGTTTCGAATGGTCTCCAGAGATACCTCTCTATTAGCAATGTCCAGCCACGTCTCTGCCGGCTCCCCATTTTCCATTTTTAAAGGCTGATGGTGTGTATCATGCCAGTCATAAAATTGTATTCCATTGATATGGTGCCGATTTAAACGATCGATCACTTCTTGCATTTCATTTTCTGACATGGAATGAAAATCTCCAAGATACCCATAACGAGGGAATTTATCCCAAGATGAAGACACATCAACAGCTATGGTTTCCTCTTCTGTTACCTGGTCATTTTGAATAAGTTTTACTTCTACTAAATATCCTTTATGGTCTTCAGAAGGAGGCGACCACTCCCAACTTGCTTCCTTGCTTTGCTGTATAGGCACTGTTTCTTCGTCTATAAGATCGCCAAGATGGTAATAGTTTACCTCTAACTGCCCTTCCACTTTTTCCTTCAAGTTGGCTGTAATAGGAACTTTTTCATCTGGAGAATACCTTGCTTTTGGAGTCTGCAAGGCTGTAATCTCTCTACTTAAAATATTTTCCTCATTCTTATTAAATGTAAAAAGGTTATATAGGCCGAAAATAAGAATTGGAATGAAAAGTGAAAGCATAAGAATCTTTTTTTTCATGATAGCTCCCTTCTAGAAAAGGCTAACAAGATCGCCTCCTGTTAGCCGCGTTTGCTTGAAATTCTATTTTTCTTGAAGAAAACCTGCTGTGACATGATAATCACAACAGGTTTCTTTTCCTTTGTTTACTTACCACTAAATTTTATTTGCACCTTTTTCTTCTCATCAGCTGGAACATTTACATACAGTACTTCTTCTTCCTCATCAAAGAAATAGGATTCTTGAGTATCTTTCGCTTCTTCCACGCTGTTTACTTCTTTATACTTACTGCTTGCTGCTTGTATCTTTGAAGGTGCTGATTGATCATGCAGCTTTAAAGTATAGGAAGAAATGTGAGAATCATAGTTTTGAACTTCGAGATCACGAGAAAATTCAATCATATTTTTATTTTTCTGTTCGATAGTAAAGTTAGTAATATTGTAATCTCCGTCTTTATAATTCTCGGTTGCTCCATCATCTTCATAAAAAGAATAAGAAGTTTCATCATCTAAATACGTATCAAGAATTAGATTTTCGAGCGGCTTTTCATCTGTATATTGCTGAACCTCTCGGCTTGGAATGATAGAGTCTTTCTTTACGTAAATTGGCATAGTGTCAAGATCAGCTTCTCTTGTAATGGTTTGATTTCCTTCAAATTCTTCTCCTGTCCAGAAATCAACCCATGTTTCCCCTTCTGGAAGATAAAGCTCTCTTGAAATAGCCCCTTCTTCGACTACCGGAGCAATCATCATTGATTCCCCAAACATAAACTGATCATTGATGTCATATGTTTTTTCATCTTCCTGGAATTGGTATACAAGCGGCTGTTGAACCGGGCTTGCAGATTCTGCTGCTTCATTAAATGCATTGTACAAGTAAGGCATCAACTCGTAGCGCAGTTCAATATATTTTTTGCTGATTTCTTCTACTTCCGGACCAAATGCCCATGGCTCCTGCCCTTGTTTCACGTCTGTTTTCTTATCAGAATCATAGTGGATGCGTGAGAAAGGAAGGAATGCTCCAACCTCGATCCAACGGGCAAACAACTCAGCGTCAGGACGTCCGCCGAATCCGCCTATATCATTACCAACAAAAGGCTGACCGGATAGTCCAACATTGTTATTCATTGGGATGGACATTTGCAGGTGATCCCAGCGGCTTAAATTATCCCCTGTCCAAAGGGCAGCATAGCGTTGTGTACCAGCATACATATCACGAGTTAAAACAAACGGACGCTCATTTGGTTTGTGCATCTTAAATGCATCATAGGTCGCTTCCGCTTCATCATGGCCGTAAAGGTTATGATATTCACTGTGCAGCTTGATGTCGTCCCCTTCACCAAACTCTGTGTCTAATGGCATTGTTTTAAAAGGGCCGTCAAAAACAGCCGGTTCATTCATGTCATTCCAAATGCCATCGATTCCTTTATCGAATAGGATATCATGGTTTTCTGCCCACCATTTACGTGTATCTGCTTTTGAAAAATCCGGAAAGGCTGATTCTCCAGGCCAAACCTCTCCGAAATAGGTAGAACCGTCAGGGTTTTTCGCCCAGTGATCATTCTCTGTGCCTTCTTGATAAATAGCATAATCTTCATCACGTTTAACTGCCGGATCATTAATGGCAATCTTATGAAAATTCATACTATCAAGGCTATTATGAAGCTCAGGATCCGCATAATCATCCGCCCATGTAAAGACACGATATTCTCTCATATAATCGATATCAAAGTGCATCGTATCGATCGGTATCTCTTTTTCCCGGTAGGTGCTTGCAATATCGTCAATCTCTTCTGCTGTGTAACCCCACTTACTCTGATGAAGACCGAGCGTCCACTTTGCCGGCTTGTCGATTTTACCAGTCAGCTCGGAATAACGGTCGAGCACATCCTGGATTTCTGGGCCATACATCATGTAATAAGTTAACTCTCCGCCATCAGCATAAAAGTAATAATAATCATCGCTTTCACTGGCCATTTCAAAATAGGTGCGATGCGTATTATCAAAGAAAATACCGTATGCCTTTTCGTTTTTCAATCCGATAAAAAACGGAATGGCTGTGTAAAGATACTTTGTATCGGTTGCATAACCATAAGCATCTGTATTCCACATACCCAGGCTGTCGCCCCGCTTGTTTAACTCTCCAGACTGCTCACCAAATCCATAAAAGTTTTCATTTTCATCTGTTTCTTTGAAAACGTATGGTTTGTCGTCCGCATATCCGGATCCACCATTTGACATGGCATCCTCGTTAATGACATTACCTTCTTTATCAAGCATCTTAATACCAAATGGTTCTTGATTTACAAGAATGGTAATTTCGTCGGTTTTAAGAGAAAGGGTTCTATCCTTCTCTTCTAACTTAAAATCTGGTGTTTCCCAATCTTTCTTGGCAATACCTGGAGAATAGCTCTCTTCCCGGCCTTCTTCAAGGACGGACACCTTAACTAAATCTTTATCAAACAATCGCACAAATGCAACTTGATCTTGATCAAGATTCAGTTTTATTCCATTATCCAGTTCTTCCACTGACTCTACCGCCAACATTTCCTTGGCTTCCTCTTTGTTTAGAGGTTCATCTGGATGCGGCTGTGTGACAGCTAATGCACTTGGTGTTACCCCCGTTGACACCAATGACAACACTAAAGCAACAGAAACTATTGCTTTGTGAAGCGCAAACGATTTCTCTTTCATTCCACACTCTCCTTTTTTGTAATTTGTAACAATTTCGTCAATTACAACTCTAGCTTTACAAACTTTACTAGTCAATTTCCTTCGCAGCTCTGTTGAAAGAAGGATTTTTTTCCTATAAACCCTGTCAATAAAGAAATGAAAACGATAGTCATTTTTTTGCAAATGGTTACAAAATTGTAGAAGATCGGTGCTATTTACCTATTATTTATTCATAGATTTAAGTGCCGAACGTGACTATTATCTATTCAATAAATAGTTACCAGTGAGGGAGATAGAGTTAAATTTTATGCACGCGTTTGCACAAACTATTTTATTTAAACCGGAAAAGAAAGTGCTCGGCCCGATGGTGCACTTGGCGAATACAATGCAAAGTTTTTGAGCAGCCAAATGGTGCTGCGCGGAGGTTCGTGTGCAACTCCAGAAGGCCACGCCCGCCTATCGTACCGGAATTTCTTTCATCCTGATAAACGCTGGCAGTTCAACGGTATACGGCTTGCTAAAGATATGTAATAAAGAAAACTTGGCTAGCGCCAAGCCTTTAGGTTAAGGCGATTGCCTAGTTGCACTTATACTGAATTCCTCAAAATTTTGACGACGTCGATGATTCATCCATGCTGAAATTTTATACTTTCCTATCAGTGTTAGTAAGACTCGACTTACCGCCAAGTCCAAATGGCGGAAGTCGTCGTTTTTCTTAAACTTGATCCTTTAACAAAGCTAAACATTTCTAAAGTATAAAAAGACATGGCTTTACGCCAAGTCTTTTTATTGTATAAGAGTTGATTTCATTGGCCCCCCCAGGTCACCAATGTACCTTTTTGGTAAAATCTTATCTGCCTTTTTTAATGTTCATTCGCCTTTCCAAGGATCTGCTGCAAGAAAAGGACCGTTTTTTGTTCGAAGCATAATTTTGCCCATTTTATTTACATATTCACTTAAGGCGAAAGCACCGTATGCCCCCTCTACGTGGACATCTATTCGAAAGGTAAAATAATTAAGATCTTTATATAAATCACGAGCCGTTTTCTCAGTTATTCCATCCGTACGAATAATAATGTCTAAATCACTTGATGGAGACACAGCTGGTACCTCTGTTACAAGCTCATATCCCGCGCTGCCCGTTATTCCCCACTTTAATTGATAAGATTGAAAGACATCCTGAATAGAGTTTAGGGCGTTTAACACTGGCAAAAGACGTCTTTCCTTTTTTAAATGCTTCCACAAACGATTTTCTACAATAAATTCTGGTGAGCAGCGTGCTTTTATTTTTTCAAGGGGAATTTCTGCTGCTAACCTATGTCCCCGTTCTTTTCCTCTTATTCCAACGGGGATGTGGTTATGAACGATAGGCGCTCGTCTGACTACAACATACGGCATATGTCCAATGGCATCAATGGCCCATTCAGGAGGATTCTCTTCCATTCGCAAATCATTTTTAGTAGTGAACTGTAATAAATCATGAGGTTTTATTTCCATTGTTCCTCCATTAATTTTCTTACTTCAATGGATGCTTTTCTTCCTCCAGACAGCGCTTCAGGTGTGTTTAATCTATGCTCTAAACCGGCATTGCTTTTTTTAATATCATTTACTGTTTTTCTCAGTGTTTTTTCTACGGATGCAACGTCTTCTTTTTCTGGCTGTTCCGGTTCAATGTCTTGAATCAGCTCTTGTAATCCACCAAGAGCTGCAAAGGAGCGCACATCGTAAGCTGTTGCTGGTACTTTTTTGGCTGCTTCTTCGACCTGCTCTATCGTACGCAAGGTAATTCTGGCAGCCGACTGTTTGGACATTACTTGCACCTGAACATTTTCATCATCAAGTGCGAGAATCCGATTCGCTTGAAGGCCATGAGACAAAAATGCACCGGAAATAGCCTTTCCAACAATCAGTGCGATAACAGGATGACCCGCCCTTCTAGCTGCAGCGTATGCGTCTACAGCTGCGGCACAGGAAAGATAAATGCCAGCCAATTCTTCATTATATCCGTATGCCTGGCTTGGAACATCAACAATTGCTACAATCGGCCTCTTGTCACTGCCTTTATCTTCTTCCATAATTTCACGCACATACTTTGCCAGCATCCAGCCTTGTTCTAGTCCCACTTCTCCATTTCTAGCTCTTGGAAACCTTCCTTCTTCATCAGGTACAACAGATAAAAAGCTTGCTTTCTCGTTATTAATGGTGCCTTCTCCGCACAGCACGGACGGAACTTCATGCATATCTATTGCCGATTTTCCTGTAAAGGCTTCAAACCAAATTTCTCCTCTGCTTTTCTTCGTGCCTTGCTGACCTACTTTGTGATTATTACACTTATTTTTTGTTTCTGCTGCAACATGTTGAAAACCTTCTGGAGTATATTTAAAGGACGGGTCGATTGTATTTACTATGGAAAGAAATTTTTCTACGTTAGCACTTCTTGGAACGTCTATCTGTTTTTTAGAAAATACATCACTTATATGTTCCTTAATGATCGTTGCCTCATCCTCTGTTAAAACGTCTGCAAATCCTGTCGTGGTACGCTGCATGCCGCCAATTGTCCGCCAAACCAGTAAACGATCCTTGGAATCAAATTCTGCTATCCCAGCTTCTTGTTCAATAACTTCCGGACCATTAAGACAAAGTCTGCCTTCCTTTGTCATAATTAATGTACTGCACAAGCCAGCACTAATAGCCATGCCTCCAAAAGCACCGATTTTACCAGGAATTACACCGATTACAGGGCTGTATTCTCTAAGAGCTGTGATCGCAGCATGGATCTCAGCTATCGTTAGCAGTCCATAGTTTGCTTCTTGGAGGCGGACTCCTCCTGTATCAAAAATAATAACCGCGTGTGTAGGTGTTCCGTTTTTATTATCTTTTAGAGCAAGTTCAAGGGCAGCAGCTATTTTAGAACCTGCCACTTCTCCTATACCTCCGCCTTGAAAATCCCCTTCCATCGCTATCATTACACACGAGAGCCCATCTATTGTTCCTTTACCTGCTACCACTCCATCATCACTTTGCGGTACTACTCCCTGTGCGGCCAAATGCGGGGATTCTTTTCCGTCAAATGGACCGAGAAATTCATGGAAACTGCCTTTGTCGACTAACGCTTTCACGCGCTCACGAGCATTTAATTCAGCCAAACTCTCTTTAATGTTTAACTTCACTCTGACTCACCTCCAATGCTTGTTCTAGTCGAAGCCGGACTACACCTGGCGTAGCTCCGAAATCATTCACCTTTATAAATGCTGAAATATCATTCTCCTGTATAAATCGTTCTAGCACTAGTCTCCACATTTTTTCAAATCCTTGGATATTTGTTCTGATTTCTACCTTAGTATAAGGTTCGTTTACAGGCTCCATTAGTATCTCTAAATCCCCTGAACCGACAACTCCTACATGAGCCCTGTTTTGAATGGGTTCGGTTGTTTTAAATTCAAACGTTAAAGTGTCCACGTTATAGTCTCCCCCTTTAAATGGTCATTTCTTTTTTCACAACGTTAGACAAATGAAGCGGTGATGTAATTAGATGATCCAAAAATAAAGCGGCTGCTAACATATCAGCGCTTCCTCCAGGTGAAGCATTTTTCTTTATTAACTCTGTATCAAGTTCTTGAAGCATAATATAACCTTCAAAGGTAGATACCCCTCCTGCTTTTAAAATAGAAAGAGATTTTCTTTTTGCTGTTCGTAAGGCGACTTTTCCTCCGCGGTGAAGAAGACAGCTATCATCGAGCGAAGACATAACAGAAAGAAGAGCATCAAGCCTTGCCTCATCTTCATGGATTTGTTTTCTCCTTCTTTCATACAAAACGGGGAGAGCGAGCAAAGTTACATGCGGAAATCCCTGCTGTGCTTCTTCTTTTGCCCCGCATGTGCCGTAATATTGTTTTACCCTTGAGCCGTTGGTTTCTTGATAAGAAGCTTTTCTGTCTTGAAATTGAGCAAGTTCCCCTGCCGTAAGAGCAATGTCTTCTGCGCTCATTGAACTTTTATTTAGTGAAGCTGCTGCTGCAGTAAGTAATCCAAGCGCCCAAATTGCTCCTTTATGCGTGTTGACTCCTCCTGTTGCTTGAAGCATTGCTTTTTCTCCGTGTCGCCCAATTACAGCAATTTTTTCCCTTAAGGACTGATCAATAGGCTGGTTAAAAGACATTTTAGCTATGTCTTTAAAGGTAGATTTTAAGGATACAGCAGATAATGCCATGAGGTTATAATCAAGGTCGGTATGAGCCCCGGTGTTATTTTTATCTACAAGCCCTGGTTTTGGGGTTAATGCTGCTTCTTCTATTAAAGAAACAGCAGCTGTTTCTGCTAATTCCTCGCTGCAGGCTGATACTTCTTCCCACTTCAATGAACTTCCCTCCTACCAACTTCTAAATTTCGCCGGGGGCTCATATAATCCGCCGGACCAGTCTACTAACTCTTCAACACTTTTTGCTGCCAATAACGAACGCTTAGCGTCTGTTCTACGTATCTTTAAATCTTCGGGCAAAGCAATAATCCCATCTCTTCTAAGCTGTTCTGCCCGTTTGGCATTCCGTTCCAATCCAATAGGTGTTACCCCTGCTACAGAAGCAATCGCTGCCCGTTTTTCTTCCATACTGTCTGTTTTATAAAGATAAGCAATTCCTTCTTCGGTTACTAAATGAGTCACATCCGATCCATAAATCATGACAGGGGCAGTATCTAATTTAGCTTCTTTTCCAACTTCAACCGCGTCAAGAGATTCAACAAATACAGGCTGATTGCCGGATTGGAATGTTTCTACCATTTGAACAACTAATTTCTTTCCTCTTGCTAGCGGCTCATCGGAATTTATCATGTTTAGCCATGCAGGTGTAGAGTGGCGTCTTCCGCCTGGATCATGTCCCATGTTAGGGGCTCCGCCAAACCCTGCTAATCTGCCGGAAGTGACAGTGGATGAATTGCCGTCGCGGTCCATCTGAAGCGTAGAACCAACAAAGAGATCAACAGCATATTGACCGGCTAGCTGGGACAATGTACGATTCGAACGAAGACTTCCATCAGGACCTGTGAAAAAGACATCAGGCCTTGCTTCAATATATTTTTCCATTCCGACTTCTCCACCAAAGCAGTGAATGCTTTCAATCCAGCCGCTTTCAATGGCAGGAATTAAGGACGGATGAGGATTAAGGGCCCAATGCTTGCATATCTCACCTTTTAATCCTAGTTTTTCAGCAAAGGTAGGGAGTAATAGTTCAATAGCTGCCGTATTAAAGCCAATCCCATGGTTTAAAGACTGAACTTTATGTTTTTCATACACCCCTCTAATTGTCATCATTGCCATTAATATTTGAATCTCTGAAATATGACGGGGATCTCTTGTAAATAAAGGCTCCAATTGATATGGCTTATCTGCTTCTACAATATAATCCACCCAAGATCCCGGAATATCTACTCGTGGTAATTCTTCTGTTATTTCATTAACTTGAGCAATGACGATACCGTCTCTAAAAGCAGCTGCTTCTACAAGCGTTGGGGTTTCCTCCGTATTAGCCCCTGTATATAGATTGCCTTGACTGTCTGCTTTATCCGCTGCTACAAGTGCCACTTTAGGAATGAGATCAATAAACAATCTTCCGTAGAGTTCAATATAAGTATGAATACCGCCGATGATCAGTTTTTCATCTTCCAGCATCTGAGCTACACGAAGGCTTTGCGGACCAGAGAATGCAAAATCTACCCTTTCTGCTATGTTCTTCTCGAAAAGATCTAAATGCTCCGGTCGCGAGACACTCGACATTATCATGTGTAAACGTTTGATTTTTTCTGGATTAACCCTAGAAAGAGCTTGTGATAAAAAGGACGCCTGCTTCTGATTGTCCCCCTCCAACACTACCCTATCACCCGGTTTAATTAAGGTTTCGAGCACATCTACAATGTTTTCGGTCGGAATTACTTTTCCATCTGTTATGCCTGAAAGCCCATCTTTTCTTTCACGCTTTGCATCTCTTCTAGTAGTCCAAGAACGAGTTTTCTCTTTTTGTACCTGTATAGGATTCATAAATATACCTCCCCTTTCATGTTTCTACTCTTTATGACTTCCAGTTATATCTCTCCATTAGCAAAAGACAGTTTTCTAAACCATTGCTTACTGATATAGCGCGGGCCTCGGAAAATGTCTTATTTACCAAGTCAGAAAGAACGGCTTGCGGAGAAAGTTCAACAAACAGCCGCGCTCCTCTTTCATAATAGAGATGAACAGTTTCATTCCAGTAAACAGGTTTGGATATACTTTCAGCAAGGTCCTCTTTTATACTTTCTGCATCGAAAAAAGCTCTTGCTTTTGCATTGCCTGCATAAGGAATTTTTGGCGGAAGAAAAGATATTTCATTTAGATATTGTCTCATTTTTTCTGTCACAGCCCTCATTAACTTACAATGAGATGGAACCGTAACATCCAGCAGTTCTGCTTTTCTTGCTCCCTCATTTGAAGCTGATTTCAAAAAGTCGTCCAGTGCTTTTTCAGAGCCTGATATCGTAAATTGATCATCGGCATTAAGGTTAGCTAAATAAACTGTTTTGTTGGGATCTTGCTTTTTCAACAGCCTTTTTATTTGATTGTAAGAAAGCCCTGTAACGACACCCATTCCATAGCCAGATGGATGTGCCTCCTCCATCCACTTCCCCCTGTTTCTTACAAGCTCTAAAGCTTCTTTAAAGGATAACGATTCGGCAATAACCGCTGCACTGAAAGCACCAACAGAATGACCTGCAGCCATATCGGGCTTGACTCCTTCAGCTTGAAACACTCGATACATTGCGATGCTCCAAAGAAAAAGCGAGATCTGAACGGCTGCTGTTGACTGAAATTCTTTTTCAGTATCTAACGAAAACACATCTTTTTTTAGAAGATCTTCCGCATCGTTCATTGTTTTTTGGACCTGCGGATGATTAGGTAGCTGATGAAGCATACCAGGCTGCTGGGATCCCTGGCCTGGACATAAAAAGGCAATACTCACAAAACACTCACCTCCCTTAATATAATGGTTATTTTAGTCGATAGTCGACCAAATATTTATTTAATGTAATGGGGGCTACAGTCCCCATTACTACTTCTCTAACAACCTTTTTTTAATACTTTCTATGACATATTGATTGTGTGTATTTAATAAACTTGCTGCTTTTTCTAACTTATTCTTTTCCAACCATTCAATCAGTTTTTCATGTTCTTGAATGGATTTTTCAATATTTCCCTCCATAGAAAACGAAAGGTTTTGCACCGTAAGCAGCGGATGTTCCAAACGGGCATAAGTATTTTTAATGATATCGCTTTCACTCATCCTAAGCAAACACATATGAAACGAATGATTTAATTGCGTGTAATGCTCTTTATCATTTATATTTTTCATCTGAGTAAGAATTTTTTTCATCTCGGCAAGTTCGTTTTGGTCTATACCGTTTTCGATAATTCTTTTCATTGCCAAAGATTCTAAGTTAATTCTTATTTCTAACAGGTCATAAATCTCCGATTCCGTATATCCTCTTACGACAGCTCCTTTTCTTGGAATTCTTTCCACAAGCCCTTCAATAGTTAATAAAAATATAGCTTCCCTTACCGGTGCTCTACTTGTGCCATATTCTTCTGCATAAAAATTTTCTACTATTTTCTCTCCAGCTTTAAGGTCTCCGGATATGATCTGCTTCGATATATGATCTGCTATTTTGTTTGATAATGCGTTATTAGACAAATCAATACTAGACATATGTTTCACTCTCCTGTCGACTGTCGATTACATTATATCTTAAAACTTGTTACTATTCAATTATTTTTAGAAAATTTTAAATAGTGGTTGCATTCTGTTTACTTACTCTCTATTATAAAAAACATAGTCTATAGTCGACAGTATATTTTTTACATGATTTTGAAAGCGTTTTCCGATTTAAGGAGGTGTTTGTATTTTGATTTTCGTTCTTCCATAAAATTTTTTATTAATACTCGGTATTCCAAACGATAAAGGAGAGGATAAAGTGGTTGTTTACGGGGTGGCATTATTAGCTATTTGTCTGTTAACTGGTGTAATGATGGGTGATTTATTAGGTACAGTCTTGGGGATTGATGCAAATGTTGGCGGGGTAGGGATAGCTATGATCATGCTGGTATTATTAGTAGACCGTTTAAAACAAAAGAATAAACTTAAAGAAAAATCTCAGGAAGGTTTATCTTTTTGGAGTGCGATGTATATACCTATTGTTGTTGCTATGTCTGCGCAGCAAAATGTTGCTGGTGCGCTAGAAGGCGGGCCTATGGCTATTCTAGCTGGAGTGCTTGCTGTTGTGGCTAGCTTTGCTCTTGTACCTGTTCTTTCTAACATAGGAAAAGGCAAACCGGAAGCACTTTTGAATGAAAATAAAATGGATAAAGCCAATTAACTAGGAGGAAAACGTTATGCAAGATACCATTTTCGCTATGTTTGAGGATAATAGTTTAGTCACTGCCTTTGCTGTTGTTGGGATAACGATGTACTTTTCGTATTTTCTGTCAGATAAATTTACCAAAGGACGATTGCACGGTTCAGCTATAGCGATCATTCTTGGGCTTGTGCTGGCTTATATTGGCGGAGTCAGTACAGGAGGAGAAAATGGGATAGCTGATCTTCAAATGTTTTCAGGAATAGGTTTAATGGGCGGCGCCATGCTTCGCGACCTTGCCATTGTCGCCACTGCCTTTGGGGCAAGCATTGAAGAAATAAAGAAAGCAGGTTTTACCGGTATTCTTTCCCTATTTATGGGCATTTTTGTTTCTTTCATCATTGGTGTCATCGTCGCTTTTTCGTTTGGTTATACTGATGCAGCAAGTCTTACCACGATTGGAGGGGGAGCAGCGACTTATATTGTAGGACCTGTAGTCGGAGGGGCAGTCGGTGCTAGTTCAGAGGTTATTGCTTTAAGTATTGCTGCAGGACTAGTTAAATCAATCCTAGTGATGATCGGCACCCCATTCGTTGCAAAATATATCGGCCTTGATAACCCGCGTTCTGCTCTAGTTTACGGTGGTCTGATGGGAACAACAAGCGGTGTAGCCGGAGGGCTTGCGGCGACAGACCCCAAGTTAGTGCCATACGGAGCAATGACAGCCACATTTTACACCGGACTTGGTTGTTTATTGTGTCCTTCTATTTTATATTTTGCCGTCCGGGCAATCGCTGGATAAAAACATAAATGGATCAGCTAATTCTGCGGGAACGTTAACCTTCAATGTTTCCGCTTTTTTTATTCATACAGTCATTTTCGACATTCATTCTTTTTGCAATGATAACGTAACGTCTATAAGCAGAATTTTTTACAGTCGGTAGTGCATCATATTAAGATGAGTTTTGTAGAAAATGAAGGGGAGGTTTTTATTTTGTCAAAACACATTCTCATGGTTGTAACAAATCATACAACAATTACAGATGACCACAAAACGGGGCTTTGGCTTGAAGAATTTGCTGTTCCGTATAATGTTTTTAAAGACAATGGCTATGACGTAAAGGTCACAAGCATTGAAGGCGGGGAAGTTCCGCTTGACCCAAACAGCATTGAAGAACGCCCTGAATGGAAAACAGCAGAAGAAGAACTAAAAAATACAGCCGTGTTGAGCGAAAATGACACAGAAGATTTTGATGCCATTTTCCTCCCTGGCGGACATGGAACGATGTTCGATTTTCCAGATAACCAAACACTGCAAACCGTATTAAAGCATTTTGCAGAAAATAACAAAGTCATCAGTGCTGTTTGTCATGGACCGGCGGGGCTTGTCAACGCAACGTATGCTGACGGCACACCGCTTGTGAAAGGAAAGACGATATCTGCCTTTACAGATGAAGAAGAAAAGGAAATGCAGCTAGATATGCATATGCCATTTATGCTTGAAACCGAGCTGCGTGAAAAAGGGGCAAATTTTGAGCGCGGAGACAAATGGTCCGATTTTTCCGTTGCAGATGGAAACCTTGTTACCGGTCAAAATCCACAATCAAGCAGAAGTACTGCAGAAAAAGTGGTGGATGCGTTAAATTAAATATAAAATTAAATATAAAAATAGCAGGTTCCTTCATAGGCAGCCTGCTATTTTTATAAATGTTGAGAATAATCTGTGGAGGTCTTTGAGGCTTCAGCTAAATGGTCAATAGATGATTGAATTTTAGCTGTACCGGTTGAAAGCTGTTTGGAAGCAGAGGAAACACTTTTAATTTTTTCTGCTGTATTATCCACTGCTGTAATGCTTCCTTCAAAGACACTTCCCGCTGCTTGAATCATTTATCCCAACTTGCATCTCACTAGTTCCGTCATTCATTGATTGAACAGCCTCAGAAGGCGAGGTTTGAACTTCGGTAATCAAATCAGCGGAAGTCTTCGATTCATCTGACAGTTTCCTGACTTTTTCAGCAACCACGGTAAAGCCTTTTCCGCTCTTATCAGCCCTGGCAGCTTCAATCGCCGCATTTAATGCAAGTAAGTTAGTTTGCTCTGCAATATCTGTAATCAAATTGGAACACAGCTATTGGAGAAAAAGAATTTCAAGAAGTGAAGCAAGCAAACGGAGAAATCGTACACAAGTAAACAAGCTGCAAATGCCTTTGAAAATAACACTAAGGTTCAATTCATTGAAGAAAATGAAGAAATGGAAGCGTTGAGGCAAGAGATAACATGGGGATTAGATAGACTTGGCGTTTCTAAAGTGTATGGAAATGGTGGAATAAGGGCAGCAATGTAAAAGTCGCTGTGCTCGATAGTGGAATAGACGGAAAACACGAAGATTTACAAGTAGCTGGAGATACTAGCTTCGTTGAGAGTGAGCCTGATCCACAAACAGATGGAAACGGCCATGTACCCATGTTGCCGGAACAATAGCTTGGATAAAACACTTCACCAGTAGATAGACTACCTATATATATAACAGAGCGAATCCCCAAATTTTATTCACCAACATCCGCACGGTTATCCACATGGACGATCGACAGAACCTGTTCCAATCAATGGTGAAAACCCCTTAGCCTGTTTGCTAAAGGGGTTTTTTTACATGGTTTTATTTGATTTTTCTTCATCGACCGCTGTTACGTATTGCCTGTATAAGTCTTTTAGGGCAGCTACTAATGCATTTGTGGCTTTTCCTCTATAATGTGTTTCGATTAATTTTTCCGCTTCTTCCACACCATCTTTAATGCTGATTCCTTTTAATATTTCATGAATGTACTGACGGCCATGATCAGTTGCTAGTGTACAGGATGCTTCGATTATTACTCCATATTTACGGTCCACTTCTGCAGTTATCGTAAGCGAGTTAAAAATGCTTTGAGCTGCCATCCCTTGCGGAAGTCTGGCATGCCCAGCAATAAAACAAGTATGAGAAATAGCCATTGTAGTCCTCCCATCATTCCAGCTTCCTCTATTATTATACAATGGTTCGCTGTTTCATGGATAGGACTCGTCGGCTTTTATCAGTTAAATCACTCCATTTTCCTTTAGCTCCTTTATTTCGTTTTCAGACAGCCCATAATCCATTAATATGTCAACAGTATGCTCTCCTAGTATAGGAGGATGGGATTTTTCTTCTACCTTTGTGTTTGTAAATTTAATAGGATTTCGAACCGTTTTTATTTCCCCAAGAGTAGGGTGTCTCCTTTTTTGCACCATTTCCCGTGCTTTTATCTGCGGGTGATTAAAAACCTGCTCGACATTATTAACCGGACCACACGGAATCATAGCAGAAGATAAAAGTTCTTCCCATTGATCTGCGTCTTTTTTTAAAAACTCTGCTTCAAGCAGATTTCTTAATTGTTCTCGATTTTTAATCCGGTCCGCATTCGTTTTAAACCGTGCATCCTCTTTCCATTCTCCCCGTTCCATTATTTCAGCTAGTTTATAAAACATACGATCATTTCCTGCCGCCACCATAATTGGTTTATCAGCACATTGAAAAGTCTCATATGGTGTAATGTTTCCGTGAGCATTTCCCATTCTTTTAGAAATGTGTCCCGTTAACAAATAACTGCTTGCAATATTTCCAAGAGAAGCTACTTGTATATCTAATAAAGATAAATCAATACGCTCCCCTTCCCCGCTCACATCCCGTTTTCTTAACGCTGCAAGAATACTTATGGCCACATAATGAGAGGTCATGATATCAACGACCGGAGTACCTACCCTCGTTTCCTCGGAATCAGGATGGCCGGTAATATCCATCAGGCCTCCTACAGCTTGAATAACCGGATCATAGCCGGGCAGATCTTTATATGGTCCTGTTTGACCATACCCAGTTACCGAACAAAGAATAATGTCTTCCTTTAGGCTTTTCAATGTATTATAATCAAGTCCTAAGCGCTCAAGCGTCCCAGTTTTGAAATTTTCGATAATAACATCAGCTTCAGCCGCCATTTTTTTAAATAGTGCTTTTCCTTCTTCTTTTTTCAAATTAATTGTTACTGACTTTTTATTACGATTCGCACATAAATAGTAAGTGCTCTCTTCATTCACAAACGGCCACCAATGCCTTATATCGTCTTTTCCTTCAGGGGCTTCGATCCGAATAACTTCTGCTCCGAGATCAGCTAACTGCATCGATCCCAGTGGTCCAGCTAATACACGGGATAAGTCTAAGATTTTTATTCCTGCCAGCGGTTGATTCAAATGAAACTCCCCCATCTTAAGATTTTATTTCTGTTTTTTCTTCTTCAAAAGGCCAGGGCGGAAGCATTTTTCTTAATGGCTTATCTTCGTTATATTCTAATACATAACGAGCTTGCATCACTGTATGAATCTCGCGGGTTCCTTCATAGATAACCGGTGCTTTTGAATTTCGAAGATAACGTTCCACAGGATACTCATTGGAATATCCATAAGCTCCATGAATTTGTACTGCATCATTAGCAGCTTCATTAGCAAAATCACACGCCTGCCACTTTGCTAACGACGTTTCGCGGGTATTTCGTTTGCCGGCATTTTTTAATTCTCCAGCCTTATAAACAAGCAGACGGCTCATTTGAAGTCCAGCTTCCATTTTTGCGATCATTTGTTGAACGAGCTGATGCTTTCCGATTTCTTTTCCAAACGTTTTACGCTCATGACAATATTTCACACTAGCTTCAAGACAAGCCATAATCAAACCGCAAGCGCCTGCAGCCACGGTAAATCTTCCATTGTCAAGCGCTGACATGGCAATTTTAAAACCTTCTCCTTCTTCCCCAATTAAGTTCTCCTTAGGTATTTTCACATTATCAAAGAATATTTCACCTGTATTGCCCCCGCGAATACCTAATTTCCCTTTAATTGCTTTAGAAGAAAAACCTTCTCTATCACGTTCCACCACAAATGCTGATATGCCCCTATGTTTTTTCTTTTTATCTGTATAAGCAAATACTAAAAAATGATCCGCATGATCGCATAAAGAAATCCATGTTTTGGAACCATTTAGAATATAATAGTCTCCTTTTTTTTCAGCAGTTGAATTCATTGCGGCTACATCGGACCCTGCGTTTGGTTCTGTTAACCCAAACGCTCCTACTTTTTCTCCTTTTGCCTGTGGAGTGAGAATTCGCTGTTTTTGTTCTTCATTTCCCCACTGCAGCAAGGTCATGCTGTTCAATCCAGTATGGACCGAAATTGCTGTACGATAAGCTGTGTCCCCTCGTTCTAATTCCTCACAAGCAATTGCAAGCGTATTATAATCCATTCCACTGCCTCCGTACTTCTCAGGTATACAAGTGCCCATCATGCCAAGTTCTGCTAAACGCTTAAAAATGGATGGTTCAAAATGTCCCTTTTCATCCCATTCCTTCATATTTGGAATAATTTCTTTATCCACAAAATTTCTAAGCATATTCCGCACCATTTTTTGTTCTTCCGAAAATTGAAAATCCATTATTACCTTCCTCCCTATTTTCGTCTAACTAATGCATTTCCTTTAAAAACACACAAAAAGCCAGTCCTCTCCCTAAACATTAATACAATTATTTGCATTAAAAGGAAGGTGGACTGGCTTTTAGATCCGAGATTCCATTCTGGTATGGAATGGAGTCGTATTCTAACAATCCATCAATATTCATTTTCTATTGTTACTATTCATGTTATAAAACGCTTACATTTTTGTCAACACTTTTTACCCACTTTTCTGAAAATTATACCAGTGCCTGGAAGTAACCGTTTATACATGACGAAGTTTATTTTTTAATTGTAAAAAAATAAATTGTAAAAAATTTCTTATGTAGGTCTTAAGACTGAGACAAAATACATCTACAGCTTAATACCAAATTTTTCATAAAGAGATATGATAAGAAATGTGATCGGAGTAGAAAAAAGGGGGAGTTTTTATGCGATGGTTGAGATTTATTGTAAAACGTAAAATTTTAATTGGATTAATGGCTGTTTTAGCAGTAATGATTGGAAGTTACGCTGTTTTTGAACTAAACAAAGAATTGCTGCCAGATATCAAAATGGATGGTGCTTATGTAGAAATCCGTGCTGAAGATTTGCCTGCGATTGAAATGGAACGAACCATTACTTCGCCATTAGAACAAAAATTACAAGGAATAGATGGCCTAGAAGACATTCATTCCACCACAACAATTGGCCGAACTACCTTTCAAATAACCTTTGAAGAAGGCAGCGGCGATGACAGTTTCCAGGAAGTAGAATCCATTGTAAATGCTTCAGCTTCTAAAAACCAAGATATCAATAACACAGAAGCTTTACAATACGGTACAACTCAAGATTACGAGTTTTACATGGATGTCTCTGGCGGTGATATGGATGAAATGACTAATTTTGTAAAAGATGTGCTTAAGCCAAGACTAGAAGAACTGCCCGAAGTACGAGAAGTGGATCTTGGCGGGACAACTGAACAACAAATGAATATAGAATTCAATCAAGAAGAAATCAAAAACATGGGACTTGATGTGTTACAGGTGACAGACGCTATTCAACAAACAAACCATGCTGCTGCATTAGGCCAGCTAAATGAAGATAACGACTCTCCTTCCCTACGCTGGAATACAACATTAGAATCTATTGAAGATGTGGAAAATATTAAAATTCCTGTGCAAGACGAATTCATTGAATTAAAGGAAATTGCAGAAATATCGCTAGATCAGATGGATAACTCTTCTTTTGTCTGGAAAAATGGATCAAAAGACTTTGTGTTCGCGCAAGTAGGGCGTGCCTCTGATGTTACTCAAATAGATATGGCAGATGCTGTAAGAGAAGAAATTCAAAACATTAGAGAGGAAGGACTCGTTAATGATTTTGACATACATGAGGTAGTGGCACAGGCAGATTATGTGCAAAATTCCATTGATGGTGTCACAAATAATGTTCTTCTTGGCGGTATCATTGCTATAGTTATGCTTTTCCTGTTTTTACGTAACGTCCGGGCTACCTTTATCGTTGGTATCTCGATTCCAACCTCTATTTTGCTTACCTTTGCTGCAATGTGGATGTTTGACTACAGTATTAACATATTAACGTTAATTGGTCTTGGTCTGGGCATAGGAATGATGGTCGACTCGTCGATTGTTATTTTAGAATCGATTTACCGAAAGAAAGAGCTGGGGCTGCCGCCGCTTGAGGCTGTTATAGAAGGAACAAAAGAAGTTGCGACTGCCGTTATCGCTTCGATGTTAACAACCATTGTTGTTTTCCTTCCAATAGGCCTAATTGGCGGTGAGATGGGACAGTTTATGATCATGCTCTCCGCTGTTGTAGCTATAACTCTTATTAGTTCGGTTCTCGTATCTTTTACTTTAATTCCTTCGCTTTCTGAAAAATTCCTTAAACTTCAAAAAAGAAAAAGGAAGAAACAAGACGGAATTTTATTAAATGGGTACAGTGATTTGATTTCACGAATCGTGAAGAAAAAACGGTACAGTGCAGCAGTTATTGGAGTATTTGTCTTCATGTTTGCCGGGTCGCTTATGTTTGTGCAAAAAATTCCTATGACCATAATGCCGGATATGTTTAACCGTTATGCAGAACTGATGGTGGACTTAGAAACAGGGGTTACACCAGATAATAAAAAAGAGATTGTTTCTAGTCTAAATGACACCCTTAGTTCTATCGAAGACGTCGAATCGAGTTATGTTCTCGATAACGGCAGTGTCTTTTATACGATAATTAATATGACCAAAGATGATGAAATTACTAGAGATCAAAAGGAAGTAAATGAGGAAATCTTACGCTCCTTACGCGAACTCGAAGACTCCCATCCTATAGAAAATGTGCAAGATGTTATGTCCGGTGAGGCAGGGGCACCCGTACAGGTGAACATTAAGGGAGAAGATTTTGAGAAATTGCAAACAATAGCGGATGATTTCATAAAAGAGTTAGAAGAAACCGATGGTGTGGTCGGTGTAACGAATTCAATGGAACGAACTTCACCAGAGCTAATGATTGAATTAAATGAGGAAGAAATAGAAGAAGCTGGTCTATCCCAAACTCAAATTAGACAGTTTATGGAGCAGGCGTTCTTCATGATGCCGCTTGGTGAAATGACTATTGATAAAGAAAATATCCCTTTAACCGCCCAATGGGACGAACAAATCAATTCAGCTTCTGGTCTGCTTGATTTAGACGTTTCAACCGGTGAAGGAGAGGAAAGTTTATCTCGTTTTGTGCAGTTAACACGTATCGAGAGACCGAATGAGATTTCCCATGTCAACGGGGAACGCTCTTTATCGGTGACGGCTGATATAGAAGAAACTGACCTTGGAACGATTAATAGAGATGTACAACAAATAATTAATGACTTTGACACACCAGCTGGTTATAGTATTTCCGCTGCCGGAGATCTTGAGCAGCAGCAGGAACTTATACAGGAAATGCTGTTTGTGCTTGGAATTGCCATCTTTTTAGTATATTTAGTAATGGCTGTTCAATTTAACCACCTTATCCATCCTATTATTGTTATGTCAGTCATTCCAATGACTTTCGTTGGGGCTGTATTAGGATTGTTAATCACGCAGCGCGAACTTAGCATAATGTCTGGTATGGGTGTCATCATGCTTATCGGAATTGTATTAAACAACGCTATTTTGCTTATTGATAGAACCAATCAGCTTCGCCGGCAGGAATATAGTGTGAGAGAAGCACTTATTGAAGCTGGCAGAAACCGGATCCGACCTATTTTAATGACTACCTTAACTACTGCTGGCGGTATGCTTCCGCTCGCACTGGCTTCAGGTACAGCCGGTAACTATCAAGCCCCAATGGCAACTGTCATTATTTCCGGCCTGCTTTTTGCTTCACTTATCACTTTACTGCTTATTCCTGCTGTTTATCGGCTGTTTACCGCTGCTGGTACTGGTTTTGGAAAATGGAGTAGAAAGAAAAAGCAAACAGAAGCAGCAGAAGAAAATGAATCAGCTGTTTAACTAAAGTAAAAGCCTCTTTCACGATAGAATAGCAGCTATCGGAAGGGGCTTTCTGCCTTTTTCTTTATAATTAAATATGTGTAGCTGAATTCGTCTTGCTTTAATGATAGACTGGTTACCTTTTCATTCGATGTATTTGTCAGTATAAAATTGGAAATTATGAATATGGAAAATACTTTTAAAAAACGTAAATTGGGAGGGATTTTCTATAGAGCTTTTACCCATCACATTAAAGCTTATCACTGGATTCTTCGTTCTTTTTCTTTTAATAAAAATTGTTGGAAAAAAATTAATAAATCAAATTACACCGTTTACTTTTATTGCAGCTATTGTTTTGAGTGAGTTATTAGGCAATGCTGTTTACCAAAAAAACACCCCCATTTTACATGTTATATATACAATGGTTTTATGGGGAGGATTATTATTTGTAGTAGAATACTTATCACAGAAATTTTTGCCGTTTCGTCACATGTTTGATGGGAAACCTTCTATGGTTATTCGAAACGGGAAAATTGACTATGATCAGTTAAAGAATAATCGTATGAACATCAATCAATTACAAAGTTTGCTTCGACAAAGTGAAGTATTTTCTATTCGAGAAGTAGCCTATGCATTTATTGAACCAAACGGTGCCATAAGTATATTAAAAAAGTCCCCATATCAAAAAACGACGTTGCATGATTTAAATCTCCCCCCGCATTCCGTTTATTTGCCAGTGACTTTGATAAGAGACGGAGAATTACTTCATGCTAACTTACAAGAAATTAAAAAAGATAAAGAATGGCTGAAAAACCAACTAGAACAGCAAGGAGCAGCTAATATAGAAACGGTTCTTTTTGCGGAATGGTTAGAAAATGATGGTTTATTTGTTATCCCTTATGAACAGCATTCAGTAAAATAATCCATTTCCTTATCACATAAAGTTATTTCAGAAAAGTATATATGTATATATATCCTTTGAAGAATTGTTTCTAATATTCTTCCATTCTGGAAAAAAACTCCTTAAGAAAATCAAAAAATAAGCGTTCCGTAGGAAGAAGCTGTCGTTCTTTAGGAACAATAACACCAACGCTTCGGGTGACACCTGGATTTATAATAGGTTTTTTTACCGTAAAACGCGGCGTAGTATCAACCAAAGTTATTTCAGGAATTAAAGCAATGCCCAGTCCCGCTGAAACCAACCCTTTTAAAGCATCCACATCATCACCTTCAAAAGCTACTTCTGGATGAAACCCCTGTTCTAAGCAGGCTTCTATAACCATCTCACGAAAATACATCCCTTCAGGAAGCAATATAAATGGCTCTTCTTTTAATTGTGTCAACTGCAAATTGTCTTTGTCAGCCAGATCATGATTTTTTGGTAAAAGCGCAATCACATTTTCTGTAAATAATGTGTGACCTTCTACCTTTTTATTGTTATTGGGCACTGGAGCAAGCAATCCCATGTTGTATTCGCCATTCACCACTTCTTCTATGACATCATAATATATATTTTGTTTCAGCTGAAATCTAGCATCTGGATATTGTTCGCGAAAAGAAGAAATAACTGTTGGGAGCGTATAAGCAGCCATACTGATTGGATACGTAATCCTGATGGTACCTCTTGCCGGATCTAAATGTTCCTTTACTTCGCGCTTGGCATTTTCAAGCATAATCATAGCTTGAGTGGAGCTCTCTAAAAACATTCTCCCTATTGGTGTTAAACGGACTCTTCGTCCTTGCCTCACAAACAGGTCTACCCCCAGTTCTGATTCGAGATTGTATATTTGACGGCTTACGGCGGATTGTGCAACATGCAGATTTTCAGCTGCCTCTGTCATATGCTCACGTTTGGCAACTTCCATAAAATACTTTAATTGTCTTAATTCCACAAGTTCTTCTCTCCTTTAATCATCTCAATACGATATCATTGTTATCTGTTATTCATATTGATTAGATGAATGGCTACATAATAAAATACACGTAAATCAACCGTTTAACAAACATATTTTCTTAACAGACAATCGATTCGTTATTATATCAAATTTTCTAATCAAAAGTACGAAAATTAATAATAGTTAAAAAGGTGAGCGTAAATGACTGAACAAAACTGGAACACTTGGCAAAAAAGAGTACTCCGTGAAGATTATGTAAAACCTGATATGTCTGAGATAGACAGAAAGAAAAGAATGAAGGAAGTGAATAAAAAGTACAAGTCCAGATCCTTTTCCTCTACCTATTCAACCTTAAAAATGAATAAATAATTCTCCCCTTTCAGCCGTTTCTTCGATTCATTCATCTCATAACCGCATGAAACCTATCTATAATTTATATTGTTTCTTTTCAGCTAATAATTATAAAATACTCCATAACAAAATTTTTTTTATATAAAGAATCAATCGTTGAAAAAATGCGGAGGGATGGGAGAATGCCAACAGTTGTTAATCAAACTACTCCAGATACACAATCAGCTGAAACTTACATAAGTCAAGTGTTTGAAACAATTAAACAACGAAACCCCAATGAATACGAGTTTCACCAGGCGGTTAAAGAAATATTTGAATCTTTGGTTCCAGCATTTGCGAAACATCCTAAATACATGGAAAATGGCATCCTTGAACGAATTTCAGAACCAGAGAGAGTTATTTCCTTTAGTGTTCCTTGGGTAGATGATGAAGGGAAAGTGAGGGTTAACCGCGGTTTTCGCGTACAATTTAATAGCGCGATTGGCCCCTACAAAGGCGGCCTAAGATTTCACCCTTCCGTTAATGCCAGTATTGTTAAGTTTTTAGGGTTTGAACAAATATTCAAAAATTCACTTACCGGACTTCCTATCGGCGGAGGAAAAGGCGGTGCAGACTTTGATCCGAAAGGAAAATCAGATGGTGAAGTGATGAGGTTTACGCAAAGCTTTATGACAGAACTGTCTAAACATATCGGTTCAGATATAGATGTGCCAGCTGGTGACATTGGAGTTGGTGCCAGAGAAATTGGATACATGTTCGGACAATATAAAAAAATTCAAAAAGGTTATGAAGCCGGAATTTTAACAGGGAAAGGAATTGGATATGGCGGAAGTTTAACCCGAACTGAAGCAACTGGATATGGAACTGTTTATTTTGTTGAAGAAATGTTAAAAGATAAAGGACTTAGTTTTAACGGCAGTACTGTCGTTGTTTCAGGTTCGGGGAATGTTTCTATCTATGCTATGGAAAAAGCAGCACAATTGGGAGCTACTCTAGTAGCGTGCAGTGATTCTAACGGGTATATTTATGATAAAAACGGTATCAATGTCGAAACTGTTCGGCGGTTAAAAGAAGTCGAAAGAAAAAGAATATCAGCATATGTCGATGAACACCCTGACGCACAATACCATGAAGGTTGCTCTGATATTTGGCTTACCCCTTGTGATATTGCTCTTCCATGTGCCACTCAAAACGAGATTGATGTCGAAGCAGCGAAAGTATTAGTGGCGAACAGTGTCAAAGCTGTAGGAGAAGGAGCAAATATGCCATCAACCTTACAAGCTATTGAAGTCTTCCAAAATAATGGTGTACTCTTTGGACCGGCAAAAGCTGTAAATGCTGGTGGTGTAGCTGTTTCAGCTTTAGAAATGGCGCAAAACAGCATGAGACTTTCCTGGTCATTTGAAGAAGTAGATTCTAAGTTAAAAGAAATTATGACCACTATTTATCGAAACAGCGTAGAAGCTGCAGAAAATTACGGCCATCCTGACAATCTTGTGGTGGGAGCTAATATTGCAGGCTTTTTAAAAGTAGCCGATGCCATGCTTGAGCAAGGAGTTATATAATAAGGAAATGTAACCGGAATAGTAAACCTATTAGAAAAACTCAACTTGTCGAAACCGCCTAAAAACGTCACGTCCTGTGGCAACGGCGGCATTTACACCTGTTTTCTAAAAAAACTTATACTTTCCTAGCAGTTAAAAATATGGAGTGTCTTTAGGGATAAATCTAAAGACACTCTTTTTTTATGCTTTAGGAATGTTTAACTTTGTTAAAGGATCAAAGTATAAGCAAAACTACGATCCCCCCCATTTTGGACTTGGCGGCAAGCAAAGTTTTACTGAATACTTTAGGCCAGTTTAAATATGTTAAAAGATCAAATATATTGCATAAGGGGGTTGTCCCATAAGTTGGGTCGGCTAAATTTCCTAATTAACTCCAGCTGAAATACACGTTGACTCCAGCGGTCGTCGGCTCAGAAAAAGGATCTTCTACGAAGAAATAAGGAACTACTAAAACCGCACACGTCCTGTGTGCAACGTAGAAGCCACCACATCCTGCGGAAGTCCGTCCTGTGACCAACGCCGACATTAGAACGTCGGGTTCGTCAAACGGGCAGCTGAAAATTCCGCAGTGAGCGGTCTTTGCTCACGAGGAAGCTGAAGTGTTGCCTACGGCAAAGAAGACACTACGAGAACGATCAAAGAGAGTTTGAGTAGAGGTCGCACTTGTGTCCTGAGGGTGAAAGCGAAGTGTATTTCGGCTGGAAAAAACCTTTTGGGACAGCCCCTTTCTCATTTATAAAATTTATAAAAAGGCTGTGCCATCAAAAGGTTTCATGAGACAATAAATAAACCGCGTTTTTGTGAGAATATATGTTTATTTGAAGATAGGAAGTGGATAGTATCGGAAAAAATTCCCCTCTTAAAGGTGGATGGCTGCTGCTGCGTTCGATAGCGGTTATTTCTTCAAGTGTGGCTGCTATTATTTCTTCTATGCTTCCTTTATTTTTATATTATCCTATTTCCGCAGAAGAGCTGCTTCCTCTCTTTTGTCTTCTCTTGTTCAGTGCCTTTTTGATACACGGCGTACTGACACATATTCTTAATGATTATGTTGATCATTTATCGGGAACGGATATACATAGCCCCGCGATATTATCAGGTGGCAGCCGTGTCATTCAAAAAGGATTTATTACTATAGAAAAAATGCGCACGTTTGGAATATGGCTGGTGATTACACTCGTTTTTGTTTTACTTATTTTTATCATTTTTGATTTTTATCGGCTGGCTGTTTTGTTAGCGGTTGGATTATGGGGAGCAATCACTTATTCCTTACCGCCCTTACGGTTAAGCTACCGTCCTTTTACTGGAGAATGTCTGTGCACCTTTCCGTCTGTTTTATTCCTTGGACTAGCCGGTGCATGGTTAACATTAGACAATACTCCAGAATGGGCATTCCAAAATGCCGTCATCAACGCCCTCATATGTATTGCCTGGGTTATGGTGCATCACATTCCAGATATAAATGCGGATAAAAACGCAACACCAATGAAACAAACGAGTGTGGTTTGGAGTGAACAAAAATTCGGTTCCTCCTTCATTCGTATTCCAGCTTTAATGTACTATTTTTTGGCTGCTATATGCGTGTTTTGGCTTGGATTTGACCGACTTCCTGCTGCACTTGGACTGCTTCTGATCGTATGTGTCTCTGCTTTTATCATTGTAAAAATGGATATAAATGACTTCATGCAAGTCTCAGCATATGAAAAAATATTACTGTTATTAGCAATGACCGCTGCTGTTTGGCTCGGATTATTTATATGAATAATGAAAGGCAGTTGATAAGATGAAGGCTATCATTTTTGATTTTGACGGCACATTAGCCAACACGCTGCCCGTGAATTATGCTGGTTTTAAACATGTTTTTCAAGAATTTGATAACAAAAGCCTATCTGATGAGGAAGTTAAAAACTTGTTTGGACCTCCGGAACCAGAGATTATTAAGGAACACTTGAACAGTGATCAAGTGGAAAAAGCGATAGAATATTATTATGAAGTATATGAAACCCATCATTCCCACTTAGTGGACAGGAACAAAGAAATAGAAGACATGCTTTTCAAGCTGAAAAATCACGGAATGAAATTAGGCGTAGTTACTGGAAAATCAAGAAGAAGCTTTGAGACATCTTTAGAAAGACTGAAAATGAACAATCTTTTTGATGTTATGATCACTGGTTATGACACAGAATATGATAAACCGAACCCAGAAGGTATTTTAAAGGCTTTACAAAAAATGAATATGCGAAGAAACCAGTCTATGTATATAGGAGACAGTGACGGAGATATTCATGCCGGACGGCGGGCAAATGTGACGACGGCAGGTGCTAAATGGCTGCCAGAATACCAGTCTTCAGAATATACTGCTGAACCTGATGCTATCTTCACCCATCCTTTTGATCTATTTCACTTTCTTAAACAAGACTTAGTGAAATAAAAGCCAGTGGTGTGAGGTTTAAACACATCACACCACTCTTTATTATTCCTCTTTGTTTATATATTCGTTCGGTACTTCTCCACCATGAGCACTATGATTTTTAAATTGGCTTAATCGGCCATTTCGGTGCTCTCCATGATTTTTATTTTCTTTAAATTGATTATCGGGTTTCTGTTTTTTATTATCTGCCATTCCCATGCTCCTTTTCTCATTCGCTATGATGGTTTTAGTTTTTGTATGGAAAGCACCGTTTATTCGCAGAAACCAAATACGGTTCGTTTAATAAATAAAAAAGGCGAGCCTTGGGTTTTAGTAGTATATAAAAAAGCAGCCTCCTACCGACTAGTCGGAAAGGAGGCTTTCATCGTTATCTAAGAAATTATATTTTTTCTGCTTGCGCTTTTGTTCTTTACGCCATCACTTTGCACATATCATTTGTAAATGCGACAGGATCTTCAACTTGTAGACCTTCAATTAGAAGAGCCTGGTTATACAAAAGGTTGGTGTACAGTTTTAATTTTTCTTTATCCTGATCGTACGCATTTTTTAAGGATTGGTATACATTGTGGTTAATGTTAATTTCTAATACCTTATCTGCTTTAATATTTTGATTGTCAGGCATTTGCTGAAGGATCTTTTCCATTTCAATCGAAACTTCTCCATCGGCTGCTAAGCAAACTGGGTGGGTTTTCATCCTTTTCGACGCACGGACATCTTTCACTTTATCGGATAAGATATTCTTGATTTCTTCAAATAGTTCTTTGTTGTCCTTCTTCTCTTCTTCCTCTTTTTCCTGGTCTTCTTCTGACTCAATACCTAAATCGCCGCTCGCTACAGACTTAAATTGTTTGTCATCATAACTCATTAATGTTTTAATCGCAAATTCGTCTATATCCTCGGTGAAATATAAGATCTCATATCCTTTGTCTAGTACCATTTCCGTTTGCGGAAGCTTTTCAATTCTGTCATATGAATCCCCAGCAGCGTAGTAAATGTACTGCTGATCTTCTGGCATTCTTGAAACATATTCGGATAAAGTAACTAATTTCTTTTCTTTAGATGAATAGAAAAGAAGCAGATCTTTTAAGTCGTCTTTATGGGTTCCAAAATCTATATGAACACCGAATTTTAATTGTCGGCCAAAGGATTGATAGAATTTCTCATATTTTTCGCGTTCATCTTTTAAGAGTGTTTTCAACTGGCTCTTTATTTTATTTTTAATATTTTTAGCAATCAGCTTCAACTGTCTGTCATGCTGCAGCATTTCTCGGGAAATATTTAATGATAAGTCTTCGGAATCAACAATCCCTTTAACGAAACCGAAATAATCAGGCAGCAGGTCCGAACATTTTTCCATGATCAAAACACCATTGGAATACAGTTCGAGACCTTTTTCATATTCTTTCGTATAGTAATCAAAAGGCGTATTTTCCGGGATGAATAAAATCGCTTGATAGCGCACAGCCCCATCCACACTTAGATGAATATGAGTCAACGGCTTATCAAAACCGTAATGTTTTTCAGAATAAAAAGCTTCATAATCTTCGGTAGTCAGCTCATTTTTATTTTTTCTCCAAATCGGAACCATGCTGTTGACGGTTTGTTCTTCTTTTACCTCTGCAGTTTCCTCTTCATCATCATCTTTTGGTTTTTGTACAGTAACGTCCATTTTGATAGGGTAGCGGATGTAATCAGAGTATTTTTTAATAATGGAATTTAATCGATGTTCTTCTAAATACTCGTCATAGTTTTCATCTTCTGTGTTTTCTCTTAATTTAATGAAAACCTCTGTACCGACTTTCTCTTTGTCTGCCGGTTCAATCGTATATCCATCAGCACCATTAGACTCCCATTTATAAGCCTGATCGCTATTAGCTGATTTTGTGTAAACGGTGACTACGTCTGCTACCATAAATGCGGAATAAAATCCGACACCGAATTGACCTATAATATCATGGCCATCTTTTATTTCATTTTCGTTTTTGAATGCGAGTGAGCCGCTTTTTGCAATGACTCCAAGATTGGATTCCAGCTCTTCTTCGGTCATTCCAATACCGGTGTCCTCAATTTTTAAGGTTCGATTATCCTTATCTGCGCTCACTTTTATGTAGTAGTCATCCTTATTAAAAGTGAGGGAATCATCAGTTAAAGCTTTGTAATACATTTTATCAATTGCATCACTAGCGTTTGATATTAATTCTCGTAAAAAAATCTCTTTTTGAGAATATATGGAGTTAATCATCATTTCTAATAAACGTTTCGACTCCGCTTGAAATTGTTTTGTTGCCATCATCTTATCTCCTTTCAAAATACGGAATTATTTTTAGCACTCTATCCATCTGAGTGCTAAATATCCTACTTTTATTTTACATACCGCTTTTGTGCTGTCAATATGTTGTGTTTGATTTATGTCTTCATGATTATTAAATGCTTTAGAGAAAATGTTCCATACACCTTCCACCTTTTAACTGCAATAAAATCGTAAATGTTATAAGAAACTAAAACAAGAGATGTTTTCTTATAAAGGATGATTCATGTGAATACATTGAAAGCAGATTGGTTCGGTAATATAAAGGGAGATATGCTAGCTGGCATTGTTGTTGCGCTTGCTTTAATTCCTGAAGCCATTGCGTTCTCCATTATTGCCGGGGTAGACCCAATGGTTGGTTTATACGCTTCCTTTATAATCCCAGTATTGATTGCTTTTGTCGGCGGCAGACCAGGAATGATTTCAGCAGCTACGGGGGCAATGGCTTTACTATTCATTGACCTTGTTGCACAACACGGACTCGAATATTTATTCGCTGCAACTATACTTACTGGAATCTTGCAAATAGTTTTTGGTTATTTAAAAATCGCTCGTTATATGAAATTTATTCCACGTTCCGTTATGGTAGGGTTTGTAAATGCATTAGCCATTCTTATTTTCACATCGCAAATTCCCCATTTAACTGGACAAGGCTGGGTAGTGTGGGGATTGGCTGCTGTTACACTGGCTATTATTTATCTGTTTCCTTACCTATCTAAAGCTATTCCATCAACATTGACAGCCATTATCGTCGTAACTGCTTTTTCGATGGCTGCTGGGTTAAATGTTTTTACTGTTGGTGATATGGGAAACTTAGAGCAGACATTACCTGTTTTTCTTTTACCTCAAGTCCCGTTTTCCTATGAAACCCTGACCATCATCTTTCCCTATGCTCTTGCCCTAACAGTGGTTGGCCTGCTTGAATCCCTCCTCACAGCAGCTATTGTTGATGATATGACTGATACAGACAGTAATAAAAACAGAGAAAGCAGAGGACAAGGGATTGCAAACATTGTTGCTGGATGTTT
The DNA here is from genome assembly GCF_002886255.1 of Alteribacillus bidgolensis. NCBI lineage: Bacteria > Bacillati > Bacillota > Bacilli > Caryophanales > Bacillaceae > Alteribacillus > Alteribacillus bidgolensis. The sequence continues at coordinate 4,069,894 of NZ_KZ614149.1, read as the reverse complement.
TGGAGGAATGGCCGGCTGTGCAATGATTGGACAATCCGTGATTAATGTAAAGTCAGGGGGAAAAGGGAGGTTATCTGCCCTTACTGCCGGTGTTGTCCTTATTCTTTTGATCATACTTTTAGGTAACATTGTCGTGCAAATTCCGATGGCAGTATTAGCTGGCGTAATGATTATGGTCTCCATCAGTACTTTTGACTGGAATTCAATTCGAACATTGTTTATTGTACCTGGAACCGATGCGATTGTTATGGTGGTTACCGTGATTGTTGTCGTGGTGACTCACGATCTTTCTAAAGGTGTATTTGCTGGTATTCTTTTAAGTGCTATCTTCTTCGTCTCTAAAATTTCAAAAATAAGTATAGAAAGCAAGCTCGATGATAAAAAAGAAAAGAGGACTTATTTCATTAAAGGTCAATTGTTCTTTGCTTCTGTCACTGATTCCATTGCTGGTTTTGATTTTAAAGAAGATATTAAAGAAGTGGAAATTGATCTAACGCATGCCCACATCTGGGATGATTCTGCCGTAGAAGCTATGGAAAAAATCATTGCCAAATTTGAAGAAAACGGCATAATAGTTGAAATTTCTGGGCTGAATGAAGCTAGTGCACTTTTAGTGGAGAAATTACGACATAAATTAAGCAGCCATTAGGATGGAGGTAAACCAATGTTTAAAAAAATTTTATTAGCCACAGACGGATCTGACCACGCAATTCGTGCTGCCGAAAAAGCGATTGACCTTGCAAAATGCAATCCAGAGTCTGTCATTCATGTTATATATGTTGTGGATAGCTCGAAAACAGAAGTATTAGAAAACTGGAACACAACTGGTGCTCAACAAAAACGAAAAGAAAAAGTTAGGCCTACGGAAGAAAAAGTAAAGACAGCTGATATAAGCTATGAGGTGGAGTATTTACGAGGAGAACCTGGACCAACCATCGTAAATCATGCAAATGAAAAAGACTTTGATGTAGTAGTGTTAGGCAGCAGAGGTCTAAATCGTTTTCAAGAATTGGTTCTAGGCAGTGTAAGTCATAAAGTAGCTAAAAGAGCTCATTGCGCTGTTTTAATAATTAAATAGAAGAACAACCTATCTTTTTCCCAAATGTGATTCTTATCTATGGAGGTACACCGTCGTTGCAGTAACTCCTATTCAACATAACCCCCGATTCTTATCCACACTGCTTTTTTCCTTTGCATATCACCACTGATCTTGATGGTTGTGCCTTCTACATCGTTCAAAAGCATAAACCACCCGTGATATTCTCTCGGGTGGTTAGAATAAAAACACACAGTCTCTTTATCCAACTTTTTTAGTCTCTTCTTTTTCTTCCACATTTACGTATTCATTTTCACCAATAATCCCTGCTTCCCGGTCTTTTCTTTCTAATTCTAAAGCTTTTGGAACAGATAGCCAGTAAGCCAGCCCAATTCCAATCACACCTGCTGCTAGTTTTCCAATAATAATTGGCAATATGAGCGTTGGTTGAAAGTTAGCTGTAAAAGATAAATGATCTCCTAATAAAAAGGCAGCACATACCGCAAAAGAAATATTTATCACTTTATCTTTCGGCCGCATGTTACGAACCAATTTGAACATTGCCAAAATATTAGCAATTGTGGCAATCAGCCCTGCACTTCCTTCTTTGCTTAAACCGATTTTACTTCCTATAGATTCCAGCTTGTTTCCTGCATACTTTTGAAGCAAATAAACCATCGGAAAAGCACCTGCAAGCATAATTCCAATATAACCAGCTGTTTCTAATGCTCTGAATTGATCTTCGGTATCGGCCATAATTGGGTCGAATCCCCAGCTTCCTAATACATTTGAAAACAAGCCAGTGAATACTTCTACAATAGAGAATACTAAAACGAGTTTTATGGCTGCGTCCATGATTCGGCCAAACCACATAAAGCCGTTTATCATCAAATCCGGCATGAAATACAGGCCGGCAGCTAATAAAACGACAAAGATAATTAGAGGTGATAAATTTGCAAAAATACTTAAATAACTTATTGCAAATTCATATGTAGAACCCGTAGTAGTTGAGATGACTTCACGAACTTCGGAGTTTGTTAATAACGTAATAACGCTAGAAATAAAAGCCCCGATTGGAATCGTTAATATTCCAGACATAATACCGAGCGCCATGTACTTATGATCCCTTTTATCGAGCATTGCCAGCCCCATTGGAACAGAAAATACGATGGTAGCACCAGCCATAAAACCTACAATCATTGCCATGATCCAGCCTTCATACGAACCAGCTAGTGCTTCAGCTAGCTGATAACCTCCCATATCTGTTGCTAGTATAGAAGTAGCTGCAATAGCCGGATCTGCACCGATCGAAGCAAAGAATGGTCCAAAAACTTTATCTATAAACCATGATAGATAAGGAATGGAAGCCATGATCCCAGCAGCCGGCACAAAAATATGCCCAACTGCATGCAATCCTTCCATGAACTGCTTCCCTAATCCTTCATCACTATTTTTAATGGATGCAATGGCGCCAATGACTGCACAGGCCATAATAATGTAAATAACAATTTCACCTATCATTACCATTCACGCTTCCTCCTTATCAAATATAATTTGCTGTGACTTTTTATACTACAAGATCTACTCCACTCTTTTTTTGATCCAGCATTTTGCTAATTAATGTACCCATGTGAGCTGCCGCTTCAATAGCCGGTGTGCCGCTGCGATGAATATTAGAGATAACCATTCGATCCGATTCTTTCATTCCTTTTTTAGGCTGATAACACATATAAGCACTAAGAGAGTGGGCACAAACAAGTCCAGGACGCTCTCCAATTAAGAGAATAAAAGCTTCAGGCGCTAAAATTTCACCAATATCATCCATACACGCTACTCTCCCACCTTTCACAAAGAATGGTGTTCCTATATTTAATCCATACATAGACAGAGAATCTAATAACGCAGGGTAAACATCTAAAATATTTTCATCGATAGCACTAGCACTTAACCCATCAGAAACAACAATTTGCACTTGTGGATTGAGAGTACATTTTTCTTTTATTATCGTTTTTGCTTCTTCTGATAGTATTCTTCCTTTATCAGGCCTCTTTAAGTAGTGATCCTTTGTTTCGTAACATGTCTCAACGGAAAACAAGTCCAATTCTTTTATCAATTTAGAAGAAACCTCTCCATAGACAGCATCCACCGCTGCAGCATGATCTGTACGAAAAGATAAAAAATCCTTTGTCAGAGGTCTTGTCCCTGTTCTTCCGACTCCAATTCTTGCCGGAGTGTATTTCTTGAGCGACTTGAGATGATTAGCAGTGTTTTTATCAGTCATCAAAATTGCCCCCTTATTTAGTCTCTCTTATCGCCGAGTCTTAATGACCAAATTTTACTTACATGAAATTACAGAAAAAGTGATGGATCGCCGGCTTGTTTCGTTAACTGTCCTGAAACAGATAACCCTTGCTTTTCTAACCAATCTGCAAATTCAGGAGCTGCACTTACTCCTAAAACGTTTCGCAGCGTAGCAATATCATGGAAGCTTAAGGACTGATAATTAAGCATACAATCATCTGCCATTGGTACCCCTATCACAAAATTAACTCCTGCATTACTTAATAATGTACTTAAATTATCCATATCATTTTGGTCGGCACTCATATGATTCGTATAGCATACATCAACCCCCATTGGCAGACCATGCATTTTACCCATAAAATGATCTTCAAGGCCTGCACGTAAAACTTGTTTACTGTCGTACAGATATTCAGGACCAATAAACCCAACAACTGTATTAACAATAAAAGGGTTAAAATGTTTTGCAAGTCCATAGCACCTGGACTCCAATGTTAATTGATCAACATCAAAATGAGCATCTGCTGATAACTCTGACCCCTGACCGGTCTCAAAGTACCAGCGGTTTGGCCCTTCTGCTGTGCCTTTTTCAAAAATGAGAGAAGCAGCTTCTTCAAGCATGGAAATAGATATTCCAAATGATTCGTTACCTGTTTGTGTACCGGCCAGACTTTGAAAAATCATATCAGCCGGCGCTCCTCTTTCGATTGCTCTCATTTGACTGGAGATATGAGATAACACACAATTTTGGGTCGGAATATTAAAACGGTCGATAGCATCTTTTGTCTCGTTTAACAACGCATAAATATTATCTGTTGTTTCAATGACAGGATTTATACCAATAACAGCATCACCGATTCCATAACTTAACGCTTCAAAAAGAGATGCGCGTATCCCAGCTAAATGATCAGATGGGTGATTTGGCTGTGCTCTTGAGGCAAGCACTCCTTTTTGTCCGATTTTGGTTTGACAATGAGTAATGACTGTTATTTTCGAAGCCGCCTGGATGAGATCTAAATTAGACATTATTTTAGTAACTGCTGCAATCATTTCACTCGTCAAACCGGTGCCAATTTGAAGTAACTCCTTGCTCAAATGCTTATCATCTAAGATATATTCCCTTAAATCAGCAACCGTCCAATTTTTAATAACACCGTAGATTTCTTCATTGACATTCTCTTCGATTAGTTTTGAAACATCATCTTTTTCTAATGCAACAACGGGATAACTCCTAATGTCTGAAAGAGTTGTTTCTGCTAATACAACCCTTGCAGCCATTCTTTCTTTCATGTTCTCCGCGCTTATTCCGGCAAGCTCGTCCCCTGACTTTTCTTCGTTTGCCTTTGCCATGATTTCTTTTAAGCTGTGAAACTCATAGGTTATTCCGAGCAATGTTTTCTTTTTATACATATAACCCTCTCCTATTATCCAAATGCTAATGTTTTTACAGTAATAGAAATGGCTTCCCCTGCAGCTGGTAAGCCTAAATCAATATAATCTCCATAAGTAAAATCAACCTGGTCGATGCTCATTATTTGCATACCTTCTGGACTATAGATTTTCAGAGCTTGTCCCAGTGCTTTTGCCATATCATTCTCACAAATAACCACCATACAGTTTGAATATGGAAAGTATTTTCTAAATGGTGTACAGATATCAGCTGCAATGGATTGAAGCATTTTATAGCTGCAGTATTCTAAACCTGATAATCCAAGGGCAAATGGCGGGTCTTTTGTTTCCACAAATAATTGTTTTGCTTGATTCATAACTTTTTCTACTTCCACTTTAAAAACTTTAGGTTCCCACTTTTTACTATCAATAGATACATTCAAAATCGGTATGTTTTTAAGGGGAAGAAGTTGTTCATTTACAAATATGGTAGCTCCGCTTAGTTCAGTATTTTGCATTCCTGCTCCAATGACAGTGGCTCTAGATGTTTCCTTTGCTAGTTTTACGAGAAGAGACGAGTCTTTTAAGATAAGGTTTAACGTGTATGCAAGCATTGGTCCTATATCGCCAAACTTGGCAACCTCTTTTAAAGAGGCTGGTTCTTTTTCATGAATCATTTTGCCTATATTTCCTGAAAATATTATTTGTTTAAGCTGCGGCAGAGGGCTGGAAATAGAAGAGAACAATAACTTCTCTGCACTTGTGTTTGGGCCGCCCATAAAATATGAAAGCATGCTTTTACTCATATAAAGACACACTTCTTTCAGCAATTCGAAACTCACTGTATGACCTACTTGAAAATCAAAGTGGTTAGATTGAAGCCAAGGGCGAATGAAATGAGAAATATATTCAATCTCCCCCCGTTCTGTTAACCGGATTAATCTGCCGCCAACGTGAAAAGTTAATGTCCGAATAGCTTTCCCATTTTGAAATAACGCTGCATTTGCGGTTCCTCCGCCAATGTCTATATTGGCTACTACCCCCTCTGTTTCTTCAGACCTTTTCTTAGCTCCGGAACCTTTCCCTGCAAGAATACCTTCTAAATCGGCTCCTGCCGTAGCTACAACAAAATCACCGGCACGCTCAGCTAAGTAATTAATAATGGTTTGGGCATTTTGTTTCTGTGCCGTTTCTCCTGTTATAATGACAGCCCCTGCTTGTACATTTTCAAACATAAGACCGGCCTGCTTGTACTCAAATGATAAAATGTCAGATAAATGGTTAATATCTATTTCGTATTCATTTATTAAGGGAGTTTTGTAAATTTGGCTGGCATATATAACAGAACGATCCATTATCTGACAAGTTGGCAAAGTAAATGAATTTCCTCGATTCTCAATAAGCAGACGGCTAACAATAAATTTGGTTGTACTCGTCCCAACATCAAGTCCGATACTCGTTATCCAATTTTCAATCATTTCTCACCTCCTGGTACAAATAAGAAAAGCTCAAGCGCCCTGAAAAAAGGAAGTTCGGCTAAGAGCGTCACGTCCTGTGACAACGCCGAACTGACTCCCATCCTGGGAGCCCACGACAAGTCAATGTTCTCCAGGCAAAAAGTCGTTTTTTGACTTTTATGACTGGAGGTTATTGAACCTCGAGCGGCTGGGCGCTGAAGCTAGACATGTAAAACGCCAAACTTTTATACTTTCTTACCTTATTAGAAAAACTCGGCTTGCCGCCGAGTCCAGTGGCGGAAGTCGTAGTTTTGCTTATACTTTGATCCTTTAACAAAGTTAAACATTCTAAAGTATAAAAAAGCGCTCTGAATTAATATCTACTCTTTTATTAAAAAGTAGATGTTAATTCAAAGCGCCATTGCTTTGGTTTTATTTACTTGGAATGTGAAGCTAAGATTCTATTTGCAATTTCTATAAGAGGAATATGATGTTCCATACTTTCCTTTTGCATGTTTCGATAAGCATTTTCCTCTGTAAACCCTTGTTGGTCCATCAAATACCCTTTTGCTTTTTCTATTATTTTACGCTCTTTTATTTTCTCTTCTAACTTTCCTATTTTTTTATGCATTTTTAAGTGGTTTGCACGTTGCTGTAATGCTATTTCCACCGCAGGGTTTAATTCTTTTTCATTCACTGGCTTAACAACATAAGCATTAATCCCAGCCTTTTTTGCCTGGTCGATATATTCATCATCACTATAAGCTGTCAGGAGGAGAATCGAACAACTTGAAAACTCTTTGATAATAGATGAAGCTTTAATACCGTCAACCTTTGGCATTTTTATATCCATAAGAATAAGGTCAGGATCAAGTTCATAGGCCTCTTTGATGGCTTCTTCACCATTTTTAGCTTCTCCTACTACTTGATAATTCTTTTCTTTTAATATTTCTTTTATATCAAATCTTGTAATAGGTTCGTCGTCTACAACCATAATCTTTGATTGTTTCATTCCATCACCTAATTTGTAATCGGAAATGTTAGAGAAACGTTTGTCCCCCGATTCGAGTGAAAAACAGAAAGAATACCTTCCAGCTCTTCTTCTACTAGCATTTCAACAAGATGAAGACCTAAGGAAGATGAGTTTTGAGCATAGACACTATGATCCATACCGTCACCATTATCCGATACGATAATATTGACCATCTGTTTTCTTATGTTCGTCGTTATTTCAATTTTTCCAACAGCGGTTGTGTGAAAGGCATGCTTGATACCATTTTGAATTAATTCATTTACTACCAATGCAACGGATGTTGCTTTATCTGAAGGTAAAAAAAGCGGCTTTCCTTTCACAGATATTTCTATACTTTGTTCACTAGTGGTGGATGAAGAAACCAGTAATGTCCCAATTTGCTCCATTACAAAAGTGACATCTACTTCTTCAAATCCATTTTTCGCCAAGTAATCATGAACCTTTCCCATGCTTGCAATTCTATTTAAGCTGTCACTAAATACTCATACCACTTCATCTGAAGCAGACCGCCTCATCTGCAAACGAAGCATGCTTGAAATAACCTGCAAATTATTTTTGACTCTGTGATGTAACTCTTGAATGATCAATGATTGTTTTATTTCCTGCTTTTGACCCTTATCTGTGGATTTCAGAAGCGATTTCATTTTGTGTTCATTCCTGATCGTACCTGAAATATCATGTTCCTTAATCAAAACAGCAATTGTTATACCAGAAGGATCAGTAATTGGAACAATATCTTGCTGCATAACGATATTTTCCTGAGAGATCCCTCTTGATCCGATGATCGATTTGCCATTTTTTAAGCTAAATAAAACGCCAGGCTCTGTTTCTTCAAAAGCTATCTCACCTAATACACTTTCTTTGTATAAAGAAGGTGATGTTGAAGGTGAGGCTTCGGCTACCACTATAGCAGCGCTTTTCTCCGGGGAAAGACAGTCAATAAACATATCTGCCCGCGAAATATCAGCCATCACTTGCATATTCGCTGCCATATTTTCAATAATATTGCACTGTTCTTCGGAAAGATGAGTTACTTGTTCTAAATTACTAATTGTTTGCATTATCCTTGTTGTCTCCACTTCTGCAGCAATCAGGTTGATCGAAAATAATTTATCACTTCTGTAATATAACTATCAACATGAATGGCAGATTTATTAACAAAGTATTTAATTCACAACGAGAAACATTTTTGTTTATTTTAGAATTTTCAGTTTCTTATTTTCTATTTTAAACAAAATTATTGATTAATCAACCATAATTTCATTAACTCATAAAATTTTAGATTTAACTCCGTTTCTTCATTAGATTATATGTCTAGAATCAATTTCATAAGTGCTATTTTGATTATCCAAAACGAACATTATATCGATTGTAGCGGAAAGCGAACGATAACGAGGTAATTTTATATAATGTTCGTTTATAATAATATAGAAATGAATTATGAAATTCATTTTAATGATCTCGTTAAAAAAGCTACACATACAAAAACGTTTTCAATCTTCTTCATAAAGCTGGTGGTGAGGCAAAGCTACACGCTGCTGGACGTAGTATTCATTTTGAAATATTAAAAATAGCCAAAAGAGGTCATAATAGATGGTCTGTTTTTCCTTCTAACATTATATCTATATATAAGGGGGAAAAAAATGAGAAGTCAATTCCGTTTTCATAACTTATCGAATAAAAATATGTCCTTTGCAGACGTTTATCATCATATAGAAACCTTCATGAAGCAAAACCCGCAAGCACAGTACAGATTAATGATTGGCACCGACTCACAAGTACACAGGAAATTTACACGTTTTGTTACCGGCATTGTCATACGTCGTGAAGGTCATGGTGTATGGGCTTGTTTAAAAAAGCATGAAGTGAAAAGACGAATCGAACATTTACATGAAAAAGTATCGACAGAGACCCTTTTAACGGAAGAAGTAGCTCAACTATTCACAGCTAAACGAAAACAAAAATTATTACAAATTATCATGCCTTATATTGATGAAGGAAGCTCCTTTACATTCGAAGGGCACCTAGATGTTGGAAAGGGACAACGTAATAAAACAAAAATTTATGTGGAAGAAATGATGGCCCGTCTTAAAGTTTATGGGATGAAAGCTCGAGTGAAGCCAGATTCATTCGTTGCGTCTAGTTATGCAAACCGTTATACAAAATAATAGTTCTTATGACAGCTGCCGTTTTTTAATTATATCTTTAGATTGTTCAAGCTCTCCTGCAATTTGTTCAACCCAACAAAACGATTGTATCAAGTCATGTTAATTAGTCTCTTTGGTAAATTTGCGTAAAATGTTCATGGACCCCCATCATGGCCGGTATTCATCCTATCTAAAACTAGCTAATCCTTCCAAATTTCTTGAATATAAACATTACCCGGCCTGCTTACCCAAGCTTATGAATATGTGGCTCTATCATTCTGAAAGGTACAGCAATTGTGAAAATTCACCTATTGTCCTCTGTATATTGACACTTTAAGAAGAGGTCCTTACAATATGAAACCATATTTAAATAAAATCATTCATGAATTGCTCGTATAATGTTGGAAATATGGTCCAATCGTTTCTACCAAACTACCGTAAATAGTTTGACTACGAGAAGGGGATATTAACACACAGTATGTTACACCTGTAAAATGTGTCGCCTTCCTCATCGTACGTCAAACTCCAGGATACCTGGGGTTTTTTTAGTATTTAGAAAAACTCGGCTTGCCGCCACAAAATGACAATATATCTTTAGCAAATTTAAACTTTCCTAAATTATAAAAAGGGGGAAAACCAATGTCGATTGATAAAAGTGTTTTAAAAAAGCGTATTGCTGTGGCAAGTCAAAGGACTCCAGCTGACATTGTCATAAAAAATGGACGGATTATAGATGTGTTTAACCTTGAAGTTATTGAGGGAGATATTGCAATTGCCGATGAATATATCGCAGGCATTGGTCAATTTGAAGGTAAAAAAGTAATTGATGCAAACAACCGGTATGTGTGTCCTTCCTTTATAGACGGCCATGTTCATATTGAATCGTCCATGGTAACCCCCGCTGAGTTCGCAAAAGCCGTACTTCCCCACGGTGTCACCACTATTATTACGGACCCGCATGAAATAGCAAACGTGGCAGGAAAAGACGGCATCCAATTCATGATAGATGACTCAGAAAATCTACCGATGGATATTCATGTCATGCTGCCCTCCTGTGTTCCAGCGACACCGTTTGAAAACAATGGAGCCCAGTTAAACGCCGAAGATCTGACTGCTTTTTTTGATCACAAACGGGTGCTTGGACTTGCTGAAGTTATGGATTATCCGTCTGTTTTAAATGCAGAGAATACGATGATTGATAAACTGATCACCACTTCAAAATACAGCAGCTTGATAGACGGACACGCAGCCGGTCTTCATGCCGGTGCTCTCAATGTGTATGCTTCTGCTGGAATAGGTACTGACCATGAAGCTAACACAGCTTCCGAAGCATTAGACCGTTTAAGACGTGGAATGTATGTTCTCATTCGAGAAGGATCTGCTGCAAAAGATCTCACGTCTATTGTGCCACTCGTAAATCACAAAAATTCCCGTCGTTTCCTCTTTTGTACAGATGACAAACATTTAGATGATTTATTAGAAGAAGGCAGCATCGATCACAATGTTCGCCTCTCTATCAAGCAAGGGCTTGATCCATTATTAGCTATACAGATGGCTTCACTGAATGCAGCCGAGTGTTATGGATTGAAAAATAATGGTGCGATTGCACCAGGATATGCTGCCAACTTTCTGTTGCTCGACGACTTAGCCTCTGTTTCAATCCATGAAGTTTACAAATTCGGAAACCTTACTGCAAAAGACGGAAAATTTGTTGGCGAGACACTTCCATCCATACAACCACCTTCTCAACTAACGAATACGGTCAACGTGCCGAACATGCGAGAAGAAGACTTGAATATTCCAATGGATGGGAAGAAAGCTCATATTATCGGTGTATCTCCAAATAGTTTGGTCACCAATAAACTAGTGGAAAATGTCACTGTGAAAGATGGTGCATTTATCCCCTCTGTTGAACACGATCAATTAAAGTTAGCTGTTGTGGAAAGGCACTCTAGAACCGGCAATATTGGGCTAGGGATTATAAAAGGATTCGGAATAAAAGAAGGTGCAATAGCATCTACCGTAGCGCATGATTCCCATAATCTCGTTGTTGCGGGAACCAATAACCCGGATATGATAACAGCTGTACACGCCATAAAAAACATGCAGGGCGGGCTGGCTGTTGTAAAAGATAATGAAGTGATTGCAGCCCTTTCCTTAAACGTAGCAGGACTGATATCTGATAAAGATAGTGACGAGGTGAACAATCTTCTCCACCAATTAAACGAATCTCTATTAGATATAGGATGTTCACAAACATTCAATCCATTTTTAACCTTGTCCTTTTTAACACTGCCCGTTATACCAGAACTAAAATTAACGGATACCGGGTTGTTTGATGTAGGTACATCCACACACATTCCCGTCGATTTTTTCAGATCCAATACAGAAAAAAATACAGAATAGGGTTGCGTTATAAATAAATGTATGTAAAATAAAATACGGACATTTCATTAATATATTTATTTAATGTTCGTGTTTTCTTCAATTTCACTTTAGAACTTAAAATAACAAGTAAAGCAGGCTGCGGCCAAGATCTCTTTATTTCTTCTGGATAGAAATTCTTTTTCCCCATAAGGAAAAACACCTCCAATTATGTCGATAATTGTACATACGACATTGGGGGTGTTTTTTCCTGTGTCTCATTTAATTAGGTCACTCTATACCTGTCGTTCGGGTTTTTCATTGGATTCTTATAAACCTGGCAGCACTCCGCTGAACAAGCTGAGCAGAAAGACCATAAAGAGAGCGGTTACACCAGCAACAAAACCACCAATTGACCAGGCCTGTATCGTTTGTGGAATCGTCAGTCTTCCAAATTTATTGACTACCCAGAATCCAGAGTCATTCGGAAGCGAAAGACCGGTAGCACGAGCACAAATAGCAAGCCCCATTAAAATAGGAGAAATGCCGAGATCAGCAGCCATTGGTCCCATGATAGTTGATGTCGTTACTAAAGCAACGGTCGCCGATCCTAGAGAAGCCCGGAGTATTTGAGAGAAAATAAACACTAACAAAACGACCGGAATACTCCAGCTCTGCATCGTTTCAACAAGATAATCTCCTATGCCGCTCTCATTAATGACTGCTCCAAATGCACCACCAGCACCAGTAATAAGAATAATCATCCCCCCGGAGCTGATCGCTTCGGAATAAAGCTGAGAATAAGGTGTACTAATATAAGGACGCAGAACAATAATTGCCACAATGACACTGATGAGAAGAGCAACGTTTTTATCCCCAATAAACCCGAGGACACTTGCAGCTGGACCTCCGTTAACCCAAAGTCCCGCAACAGTGTTTAACAAGATGAGAAAAATCGGCAATACCAATAATAAAAACGATAATCCAGTTGAAATTTCTTTACGAGGAGCATCTTTTTTTTCCGGCAGCTGTGCTTCTATGTCTTCCATTGATGGTTTAATTCTTTTACCGATTGCCATACCATAAATATATCCGCCGACAAGAGTAGCCGGAATAGCACAGATAAGCCCGTATACGATAAATAGTCCAAGCTCCGATCCAGTGTTCTCAGCAACAATCAATGGACCTGGTGTCGGTGCGATCATGCTGTGAGATACAATGAGACCGACACCTAAAGCGGTTACAAACGATACAATAGATATACCGGTTTTTTTCGTTAAACTTTTAACCAAACCACTAAGGATGACAAAGGCAGCGTCAAAGAAAACAGGGATTGATACAGCTATCCCCGTAATGGAAAGACCAGCAGGGGAGCGTTTGATTCCAAAGACTTTAAGAACTGCTTCTGCTATTTTTTCTATTGCTCCTGAGGCTCCAAGCAATTGTCCAAAAACTACGCCGAGACCGATTAAGATCCCGACACCAACAAGCGTGCTTCCAAAACCTTCGGTGATGAGTGCCGGAATGTCTTCCGGCGTAAATCCTAGAACAAGTGAGGTGAGAAAAGCAATTACGATTAAAGAAATAAAAGGATCTACTTTCAGCTTTAGTATCATATAAAAGAGTGCAGCGAGTGAAAGAATAAAGACGAGAATTAACATATTTCCTTCCATAGTATAGACCTCCGATTACTGTTCTTCTAAAATGGTGACTACTTCTTTTAACGTTTCTTTGCCTCCAACATTACCAGGGAAAATGATATACGGGATGCCAGGGAACTGGCTGTCGTTTCCTGTTTGCCAAACTGGTATACCTGGTGCAATTTGCCCGAGAACTTCTGCTTTTTTAACTTCTAATCCATTCGTACCAACGTCACTTGATGTTATACCGCCTTTTGCAATAACAAATTTCGGTTCATGCTTACACTTCTTGACAAATTGCGTCACAGAATTTGATATTTTCACGGATAGCGCAAGCTCTCCTTCCCTTCGATCTTCACCTAAATCGAGACGTTCTCTCGATGTGTAGACACAGACTGTTGTTCCGACTGCTATTTTTTCGTTAATTAACTTTTGCACTCGTTCAGTCTCTCTCTGGAATGCATCATCTTCTTTTACTGCAGGACAGTAGAATTCGATAAACTCAATATCCTTCAACTGTTTTAATTCGTTCAGCTGATCAGTAGATTTCTGGACATGCGATCCAACGATAATTAATCCGCCATTTGCACTTCGCTTTTCATATAGATCACCGGCCTTTAGGTAAGGCTTTGATGAAATATTGGCGACTTCTTTTGTAAATGTTGCTGCAGTCCGGTAAAGGAAGTTCTTCCCTTTCGAAAGCGCACCATACAAAGCAATGCAGAAAACCCGGATGTCTTCATCGGTAACAGCATTGACAATCAGCTTTTGAAAATGTTGCAAACCTATAAGTTTTGATTCTATAGCATCTAGGTCAAGATTTCTCAATTCTTCGAGCGTTACACTTTGTACATTGTCTTTTGGAAACTGACCGGCTGTTTTTTCTTCCACGTAGGCAGCGAGATTGCTGCTTTGAAAACCAAACATACGATCTTTAGCAAATTCTGTTTCTCCAATTGGCGTATATGTCTCCGCCTGCTGGATATAATGAACGTCACCGATTGTCAGTCGGCCTCCCTGACGGAAAAATGGAATGATGATTTCACCATCAATCACGTCCCCTCTTTTCCGTTCAAGCGTATCTTTCAGTACTTCCGTTTCAAGCGGATAGTGGCCGCGCATTGTTGAATCGCCTCGGCTTATAAGAAGAAATGGCATTTCCTTTTTCTTTGACACACGTGCGATCCTTTCAGCAATATCCGTATGCACCTTTTTTGTTTCTTCTTCTGAAAAAGAACGCGAATTCGTTAAAATAAAAACGAGCTGCCTTGGATCATCAAATGCCTGCTCGATCGTTTCTTCTGTCCAATCAGTGAACACCGGAATGTCATGGACGGTTTGTACGCCGGTTGGGTCATCATCGAGCGCGATAATTTTATGATGAAAATTTTTAAATCGGCTTTCAAAGCATTCATTAATTATTTCTGTAGAATACTCCTGTAAAGAATCGACAATTTCTTTTACATTAGACATTCTGCTTCCCACCTTTTGGTACTTGATAATTCGATAAAGATTCATAGTATTGGAGAACACCACAATGATCAATCGTCTGTTTACCGTGTGATGTGAGCGACTGGAACATTTCCGCGACATCTGATGTAAGCGGGAGCGGCGCACCAATTTCTTTTCCGGTTGCAAGTACATTTGTTAAATCTTTTAAATTAATATCAATGCGTCCACCAGCTTCAAAATTCCGCTCAAGAATCATCGGAATCTTGGCATCAAGAACATTGCTTCCAGCCAGACCACCGCGAATGGCCTCATACATTTTTTCAATATCAACCCCTGCTTTAGAAGCAAGAAGTACAGCTTCAGACATCGCTGCCATTGTAACGTTTACAAGAATTTGGTTGGCAAGTTTTGTTGTAGAACCAGCCCCGGCTTCTCCGACACGGACTACGTCTTGTCCCATTGCTTTGAGCACAGGCAGTGCTTTTTCAAATGCAAATTCGCTTCCGCCTGCCATGATGGAAAGGGTTCCATCTATTGCTTTTGGCTCTCCTCCGCTCACCGGCGCGTCAATAAAGTCTACATTCTTTTCAGCCAATTGTTCTGCCCAGTGTTTGGATTCCACGGGTGAAACAGAACTCATATCAACAACTATTGTTTCTTTGTGTAAATACGGCAGAAGCTGTTCGTTAAGCACCTGATTGATAATGGCCGCATTGGGCAGCATCGTAATAACAATATCGCTTTCTTCTGTTACATCGCTGGCATTTTCTACGACTTGAGCTCCTTCTTTTTTCACCTCATTTTTTGCCTCTTCACTAATATCAAACGCTTTCAGAGAAAACCCTGCTTTTAATAGATTCAAAGCCATCGGTTTTCCCATAATACCGAGACCAATAAATCCTACCTGCATATCAAAAACTCCTTTTGTAACTGTTTTCAAGTTGTTCTGCATAAGATTATAATACAATCATTTTATTTTGTATACATTTTTATATTAATTTGTATACATTTTATTTCAGATTGTACGAAATGGTGATTGTTCATGTATAATAAGAAAAGCGCTAACACCTGAAAAATGCAATTCGGCTAAAGTAAAAAGATATCTACTTAAAACGTACACATCAACACACAGAAGCTGCTATGCCGCAACCCCACAGCACGTAATATTATAGCGACGGCGAGTGTACCCGGACGAAGGCTGGATGCTGTATAAACCCCTGCATGAACAGCAGTTTTGATTGTTTATCATAGGAACAGGAGAATCAGTATGAATAAAAATGAAAAGAAAACGTCACAATTATATGCATATAAACAAATAAGAGATAAAATATTGAATGGAGAATACGAAGGCGGGACAAAGCTGACCGAAATGACTCTTGCAGAGAGCATCGGTGTAAGCCGTACCCCGATCCGGGAGGCCATTAGAAGACTTGAGCAGGAAGGATTAATAAAAAATAAAAAAGTATTTAAACCAACCGAAACAGATATACGTCACTTATTTGAAATGCGTATCTTAATTGAAAGCTTTTCCGCAAAGAAAGCAGCGCGTTACATGATCGATGACCATATCGAACAATTACGAGCCTGCGTTCATTATGCGAAAACCAACAAGGATATAGAAGAGATTATCTATTACAATAAGCAGTTTCATGACCTGATCGTCCGTGAATCCAGAAACCCGATTATGATTAAAAACTTTGAACATATGCAAGCTATTATCTACTTGTTTAGTCGCGCTGTAGTAAGCCATAAACGTCCATTCCTCGTAGAAGAACACGGCGATATTTGTGAAGCGATCGCAAACCATAAACCAGAACAAGCCAGTGATTTAATGAAATCACACCTCGAAGCTGACCTTGAGTTTGCCTTGAATATTGTAACGTGAAAACGGCGATGGTTATTAGCCTCTCATTTTTTATAATGAGAAGATAACTTAACCTTCTGTAAGGGGGAGGAATAGAAGAAAAACCAGTTCTAAAGGCAATTTGTGGTGTCATTTAAGATGCGATAAATCCTTTTTCACCATGTCTTAACTAATAAATCTGCTGTATTATTTGGTGTCTGCTATGTCCATTTTTATAAACAACCCAACGAAAAGTTAGGTCATGTTAGGAAAAAAGCGGAAAATACTCCATCATCATTCTCCGGCAAATCCTTCGTCGGCGATTAACGCAATGATCACATACTAATTTTCCAGAGGAGCGCCTTGATAAGTCCCCAAATAATTAAAAATTTTCTTTTTTTCCGTGCTTTTACTAATATAATGTCCGTCTGCCACAAGCAAAATAATTAGAAAAACTCGACTTGACGCCAGGTCCTTATGGCGTAAGTCGAAGTTTTTCTTATACTTTGATGCTTTAGCAAACCCACTTTACAGTGAAATTAAATTGATCTGTTCTTCTTTACCGGTTGCTAAATCAATACAATACAAATTATACTTTTTAGAACCATTTTTAGTTCGACTCATCTTTATGTAATAACCGATATGACTAAGAAGTTTAAGGTTTTTCGTCATGTGCTTTTGCATTTATCACGCTGTCACCGATATGGAGCCGCTTGCCTTCTGTTTTTCATTCCCGATTATACTGCACCATGTCATATTCATATACACCGCTCTCATTCCAGTTCATGGATAGTCTGGTATAAAAGGTTGATGTTGTCCGAAGATATCACTACTTCACTGATTGGTATTTCGCTATCCCCATCAGAACAGTAATGTCTCAAATTGCATCCTTTACCGATGCCCTTGACTATAATATTTCTTTACGGGGCTGTCCCAATAACTGGACTCACTTCCACAAACGACGGTTCAACCTCCTCGTGAGCAGCTAACTGCGACATTTCGCTTTTCTCGCTATATGTCTATTGCTGCCCCCAAGATAGTTTAAAAAGGAACATCCAGTCTCTATAATCTGCTTAATGAAAGGAACCTTGTGTTAAAATAGAAATTCATAGAATGAAAGTTTATACCCTAAGCAGCTCAGGAGTGAACGATAGATGGATAAAAAAGACATAGCGGCCATACGCAGACAATTGAAAGTAGACAATGATTTACTAAGAATCTCCGACATTTTCAACGTATACATCATGAAAGAAACAACAGACATTTACCATCACCAAAGTCAACCGTTCGAAATGCTTGACAGAGATCAGCAGGAGCTTTTCATGAACAACTTCAAGAAAGTGTTGACAGGTCAGCTGGATGAAAAAATATTTGAACTAAAATTTCAGCGTGATGCAGAAAACCACAGTCAGCTTATCCTTCACAAAGGATTACTAAGCAGTGACATCGAGGCCTGGAAGGAACAAATGCTGCTGATGACAGAAAAAATGATCAAGGAACATCCGTACGAAAAGGATATTGTCATCTCTTTCATTCGCGCCGAGTACTTGAAACCAACGAAACAACAGAACGAAGAAGCCGAGGAAAGTGAACGGGACGCTGTTTACTCCAACCCCTTTATTCTTTGCAGCATCAACAAGACAGAAGAGCCGAAAAAAGAAATACAGTTCGACTATATCGAGAAGGAATTCAAATACAAGATCGAGGCAGACCCGGTCATTGATCTCAAAAACCCAATGTCAGGATTTCTCTTCCCCTCCATTTCGGATGGCGCCTCTGATGTAAATCACGTTCTTTATGCGGCAGGTAAAGCCAATGAGCCTGACTACTGGTTTATTGAAAATGTATTGAACGGAGAAGACATCATGACAGCGAAAGAAGACAAAGCGGTGTTCGAGGAAGTTATCAAAGATGTCGTAGGAGACCAACTCAACCCCTCCACCCTCGCCAATGTGTATGGAGAAATCAACCGTGTTGTGGAAGAAAATGAAGAGGACGAACCACCAAAACTCGACTACAAAGACGTAGAGCGAGTTCTAAACCAGAGCGGGGAACAAGTCGATGCTGAAAAAGTAAAAACTGCTTTCCAGCAAGCCACCACTGACGAAACCTACGAGCTGAAAGCAAGCAGCATTGTCCCCAAATACAATTCAAAGTCGATAAAAATCAACACAAAAATCGCTAACATCTCGATCAGCCCCCAGGATCTGCAATACGTGAGGCAGGTTAACTATCAAGGGAAACGCTGTATTATGATTGAAGTGGAAGAGGATGCGGAGGTTGACGGGTTTAAAATGCTGCCGGAAGCTTTTGGGGAGTGAACCTGCTGCGGCCGTTTTCTCTTAATTATAGAAAGAACAAGGAAGGATCCGTTTCCGTTTTATTGATGCTTCCTTGTTTGTGTTATAAAATTCTTATTTATATTTTCACCGTTTTTATTGTTGATCTACAATTCTTTTCTCATCACGCCACACATTCTACACTTTTTAAGTGAGTGCTCACAAATACATTTGATGTCAGTGTCCAGTTATATCTAAATATTTGATTGCTTATAATACGATACACAGCAGCCTCTATCACTGGAATTACAAAAAGAACCCTCAATCCTTAGCTAGATCAAAGGTTCTATATCTATTTACTTTTTTACGTGAATTTTATTTTCTCTGCTTTTTCATTCATTACCCTTTACATCTGTTCATCAAGAAACATTTGTCCAATGATAAAAAGATGGCTTACACTTTTTCTAATATCTTTGTTTCTACATCCGATTCATTATCTTCGTTCTGCGAGTCTTCGTTTAGACGAAGCGCCTTTGCTGTTGCAACATGAATTTCGTGGAAAAGCTCTGGGTTTTCCGCTAGTGACACACCATAAGAAGGTATCATTTCTTTTATTTTCGGCTGCCACTCTTCTATATGCTGCGGGAAGCATTTTTTTATAAGCTCTAGCATAACGTGAACGGCAGTAGAAGCACCTGGAGAAGCGCCTAGTAATGCTGCAATCGAGCCATCAGCGTCCGTAATCATTTCCGTACCAAATTGAAGTGTTCCTTTACCGCCAGCTTCAGTATCTTTAATCACTTGCACACGTTGGCCAGCTACAACTAAATCCCAGTCCTCGCTTTTGGCGTTCGGGATAAACTCACGTAACTCTTCCATGCGCTGTTCTTTCGATAACATAACCTGCTGAATGAGGTATTTTGTCAATGGAATGTTTTTTGCGCCTGAGGCCAGCATTGTTACGAGATTATCCGGCTTTACGGAAGTTGCCAAATCGAACATTGAACCAGTTTTTAAAAACTTTGGTGAAAAGCCGGCAAACGGTCCAAATAGCAGCGATTTTTTGTTGTCGATATATCTTGTGTCAAGGTGCGGGACAGACATTGGCGGAGCGCCAACTTTAGCTTTACCGTATACTTTTGCATGATGCTGTTCAACAATATCCGGGTTGTTACACGCCATAAATAGTCCGCTTACCGGGAATCCTCCAATATGTTTTCCCTCAGGAATACCGGATTTTTGCAGTAAATGCAAACTTCCTCCCCCGGCGCCGATAAAGACGAATTTTGCAGTATGGCGTTCGACCGTACCGCTATCGAGATTTTTCACTTTCAATTCCCAGGACCCGTCGCTTGTACGTTTAATGTCATTAACACTATGTCTGTAATTTATATCAACATTATTACTCTTTAAGTGATCAAACAACATACGCGTTAACGCGCCAAAGTTGACATCCGTTCCAGAATCAATTTTTGTTGCCGCAATAGGTTCATTTAAAGTTCGATCTTTCAACATAAGCGGAATCCATTTCATCAGTTTTCCCGGATCATCGGAAAATTCCATCCCTTGGAACAGAGGGTTGCTTGATAGGGCTTCGTAACGATTTTTCAAAAACTGTACATTTTGTTCCCCATGTACGTAACTCAAATGAGGCAATGACATGATAAAGTCCTGCGGATTACGGATCAGCATGCTGTTTACAAGATAAGACCAGAACTGTCTTGAAAGCTGAAACTGTTCATTAATTTTTACAGCTTTGCTAATATCTACAGAACCATCCGGTTTTTCGTCGGTATAGTTAAGCTCGCACAGTGCAGCGTGCCCTGTTCCCGCATTATTCCATTCGTTAGAGCTTTCCTCTCCTGCGTCTTGGAGTTTCTCAAACACTGTAATATTCCAGTCTGGTGCTAATTCTTTCAGCAGTGTCCCCAAAGTAGCACTCATCACTCCGGCACCAATTAAGATAACATCTGTATTAGTTTGTCTGTTACTCATTTTTACCATATCCTTATTCCCTAGATTTGCAGAATGGATGTAGGCGCTCCTATTCAAGCATTACAAGCCCAGGCGCAATCTAAGAACACCTTTTCCGTATCATCATAACCTAATTATAGTGTATCACTCTTAGTTATAGATTAAAATATCAAAAATATCTACTATTATATAATAGTTTACAAATTTTGAAAGTTGTTTTACGGGCATTCCATTTCATATTTCGTTGAATGAGATCTTTGCCTTCATTAAAATATCATTCATATCCTCTAGATCATGCTACTTTAAGTCCCATTTATACGAACTATCTAGTCTCTTTAGTTCTTTTATTTAGAGCATCATAAAAGTATCGACCATTACTATTCTCCAGCAAGCAAAATTTGGTGTAGTATCATTAATGCCTATTTTTTGGGGACTTAGAAACCTGCTATGGTTGGTGCTGAATTCAAGTTTTTATTATACCAACATTAATCTATCATTTAAATCAAGCATACAAAGAAAAACCATACCTTTTACAGTATAGTTTTATAAAAAACTCATTTATTTATGTTACGGTTTTCCATTTGGAATGGATAAAAGGAAATTAATAATTGATAACATATTTTTTTATTACTTTTAAATAAATAGTTAATGCAAAACCTACAATTAAAGTTACAAAGACTAGATTTACAAATGTCAACTTTATCATAGTAATGATATTAATAAGTTCTGATAAGTTATTCAACCTTACAGGATAATGTTTAATTATATTTATAATTCCTATATTTTCAAATACATCTAATATATCAAATACAATTGGTATAAAAATAAGGTATTTCAAGCACCACTTCAATTTTCTGCCTCACCGTCACTTATGATACGGTTCTCCGCGATTTTTTCAAATGAGGTTTTTAAGCTATAAACCTATCAATTAAAGAATATATTTTCTAAACACGCTAATTTATCTCTAGTCTGCTTAATAACTTGGAGCATTTCTCTTTTGCATTGAGATTCTACAAAAAGACCGTCTTCTTCTCATTCTTCATCTAATCAAAACATAAAATTCACTAAGCTATAATATTATTATTTATTGGCGGCCTAATTTTCCTCATTGAAGGGTTGAATGAATGAATTATTTTATTGGTAAAAACCAAGATAATCATGCTCCTGTTTCTAATGGCAATGTATTAGCTTGGCTACAACAATATGATAAAGGCTGTCGTCCAATTGATAAAATAAGTCAGCTTTTTTTTAAAAACTTTGACATGTCAAGTTCACTTTTAGATTACCCAGGTTCATATGTACTAGTTAAAGATCATAATGAGAAAGTTTGGTATGATCCATACGGCATCGTACAAGCGAAGTTGGGACAAATCGGGGAAATTATTTCACTAAATAGTACTCAATATTTAAATGGTTACGGAATATATGAAGTAGTCTCTCATAAAGGGAATACTGTAGTCAGGACAAAAACATGGGCTCCTCCTAACATGAATTCTTTCATACGCTCCATTGAAATCAAGACTCGACGCAACAATCCTTCAGAAGCATCAATCTATCCTGTTATACATCTACAAAACATTGTACAAAGAATTAATAACACCTTTATTTCTCGAATTTCCGAAAATCAATGGCTGGCAACGACTGTTTCTCCGTCTTCTGAAGGAATAACAGGGGATATTTCTAAAGCTGTAACTGGAGGTCAGGTAACCATCTTTGAACATAGTTTGCTTCCGGTTCCTTTAGTCTTTAAAATTCCTGCTCAAACGATCTCAGGTCCAGAATATAGTAAGCCCGTCTATCAAGTATTTGCAGCAGGGACTTCTAAAGAGGAGGCCCTTCAAGAATTAGAGAAAACATTGGCCCTCATTAATCAAAGTGAACATCAAACATTGAAAGTATGGCAAGCCTGGCACAATAAAACAGTTGAGATCGATACGCTCACGCCTGAGCTAGAATATTTTTGGAGAGTTAGTAACACGTTAACAAAAATGAGCCTGCAGAAAGACGGAACTCCTATTATCATCGGATTTAAACCTTACCAAGGCAATGTATGGATTCGTGATAGTTTATGGATTACATCTACTTTAGCACTAGCGGGTCACCTAGAAGATGCGGTAAGGGCTTTATATGCAACGCTTAGTTATTTAATCGAGCGTCCAGATGGAAATTATTATTTTGCATATAATGTTGTTACACGTTTACCGAACGAACATGCATTTGAAAATGACACTACAGGACTCATTTTATATGGAATATGGCAAGTTTGGTCCTTAGTAAAAGAAGATACAATCATACTTGATCTCTGGCCAATTATAAACCATTCGGCCGAATGGATTTTGAAGAACCGCGATTCAAGTGGGCTTATCTTCCCAGATGCAGGGATTTGGGAAACTTTTGGGCCGCATTTAGGGGAAACATTCGAACATATGACATGGACCTCTGCTATTTCCGCATTCGGATTAATTAGGGGTGCTGAAATGGCTGAAGCAATCTATGAAAATGAGAAAGCCAATCAATTTAGACAGGGAGCAAATGAACTATTACTGGCCATCTCCAAACATAACGTCCATAACGGAATTGTAACTCGGTCTATGGAAACAAAGTTATTAGATGCATCTGTTACATTATTCTTTTCCGAATTTCCAATATTTCCAAAAGAATGGTTAAAACCAACGCTAAAAGCCATTCAGCAAAGATTAGAAGACCCATTTATTGGAGGTATTTGGAGACATGAGAGTTTAACAACAGAAGAAGGGGATTTAAAGCCGTGGACCGGGCCCACCTTCTGGTTGGGTGAAGCATTTTTAATTAATAATGATGTAAACCAAGCTTGGAAGTACTTTAACCATAATTACAATAACAGTGCCTTTTGTGGTCTCTTACCTGAATTATTGTACAGCAAAGGTCGACCAAGAGGGATTGGAATGCCAAGTTATTCTCAATCAGGTATAATAAGATCACTATTGTTATATGAAAATTTATATGACAGGGATCAATCCTAATATTCTCAAAAATATATCATTGGTTTAACCACCATAAAATGAATAAATATTAAAAAGCTTTTATTAATTGTTATTGTTACTCAATCTGCTCTACTATGGAGAAAGTTGTTGAATCCTCACTTTCCCCATATTTTATTGCACAAACATATAATGATATAAACCTCATTTATTTATGGTACGGTTCACCGTAATTAATTACAAAATCTGAAAAGCAGAAACTTTTCAATAGGTTCTGCCCAAAAAATCTCTTCAGATTTCACTCAATCGGAAGAGTTTATCGTTGAGCCTATAACTTTCTCTCTAACCACGTCACACACTCCACATGTGTAGTCTGCGGAAACATGTCAACGGGCTGTACTTCCTTCGTTTCATAACCGCCTTTTTCTAATAGCTTCAAATCCCTGGCCAAAGTTGCGGGGTTGCAGGACACGTAAACAATACGTTCGGGTTTCATGGAGAGCATAGTGTCTAATAGTGTTTCGTCGCAGCCTTTGCGGGGCGGGTCAACGACGATGACATTGGGCTGGATGCCGTGTGCTTTATGCCACCAGGGAATCACTTCTTCTGCTTCTCCGACAGCAAAATCGACATTATCTATTTTATTCAAACGAGCATTCCGTTTGGCATCGGATACTGCTTCTGGCACAATTTCTACGCCGTAAACATGTTTTGCTTTTTGAGCTAGAAACAGAGAAATCGTGCCGATACCGCAATATGCATCAATGACGGTTTCATTTCCACGAAGTTCTGCATATTCAAGTGCTTTGTCATAGAGGACTTTCGTCTGCGCAGGGTTTACTTGGTAAAACGAACGTGCCGATATCGCGAATTTGACATCGCCGATGGTGTCATAAATATATTCTTCGCCCCATAATACGATGGTTTTGTCGCCAAATATCACATTGGTTCGTTTGTTATTGATGTTTTGCACAATCGAAGCGACGTTTGGAATGCCGTGACGAATATCTTCTATTAAATTTTTTTTATGCGGAAGGTCCGGACCGTTTGTCACCAGTACAATCATGAGCTGATCGGTATTTTTCGCATAACGGGTGACGACGTGGCGGAGCGTGCCGCGGTGTTTTTCTTCGTCGTACGCTTTAATGTTATATTTATCGGCCATTTCCTTTATGGCTTGCACCGGGTCGTCGTTTTCTTTCTGCTGGATGATACAGGCTTCCATGTCAATAATGCGGTGCGAGCGTTTTTGATAGAAACCGGCCTTTAAATGGCCGTCTTCTCTTGTTCCGATCGGCACCTGTGCTTTGTTGCGATAGCGCCATGGGTCTTTCATTCCTATAGTCGGATGAACCGTTACATTTTCCAGTCCGCCAATTCGTGTCACAGCGTCCTGGACTTGCTTTTGCTTGTAACGAAGCTGGGCATCATACGTCATATGCTGGATCTGGCAGCCGCCGCACTGATAATAAATCGGACAAGGCGGATCAGTCCGGTCGTCGCTTTCCTCGATTCGTTCCATCAATCTTCCAAATCCGTAATTCTTTTTCGTTTTTATCACTTTAATTTCTGCTTTTTCGCCTGGGATGCCATATGGAACAAACAGCGGATAGCCGTCGATCTTGGCGACTCCCGCCCCGTCATGAGTGAGGTCTTCAAATTCTGCCGTTATCAAATCATTTTTTTGAACCGGTGCTTGGACCGCTTGTTTCTTTTTCATTAATGCTGATCCTTTCTTTTTCCGTACTTTTAAGATATGAGCCATTGTATCACAAAAATGGGTTTTTAAACTTGTGCTGGAGTTTGTCAGCGAATTTGCTGCGGTTATCAGCGAAAAATTTATCGCTTCAATTGAAAAAAGCAGCTTTATCAGCGAACCTCAATAAATATTTCGCTCCTCTGTTCGAGGCACCGAGTCGAGTAGAACCGTGCGATTGCAGAAACCTTTTTCAGTGTGTGGAGACGAAGCATGTAGAAACACTCTTGCTTCTCTGTTTGATATTACCGAAGAAAAAAGAAGGAAATAATCACGGAGAGCTTGAAGGTGTGCGGTTTTAGAGCGGTGACTGCACAAGGGGCATTGCCAGCTGCCATGCTGGCGCTGCATGGGGAAACGGAAGCATTCTGGACATTGTACTCCCTTTATAACCTTGGACGGAGGGATTCCATATTGTTTTAATATATCTTGTTTTCTAACCTTGTGAGCACCTGTCAAACGATTTGGGGTAGTGACTCTGGAGATGGTTGATTTTATCATGAAGAAGCGAACCATGTATCACGTTTTCATACATTTTCTATCCTGTTCGTTTTAAACTAGCATGATTGTTGCCAATAACAACTAACGCTTCAATCGGCACAGAGAGCTGAAGGCAAGTGGAAAGCTGGACTTGATGCCGGCTGACCTGGATAAGTGGATACAGAAATGCTTCTTCCTTCTCTCCATTCTTTCTTATAAACTGGTAAAATCGGAATCAAAAATTAATGTTCCGGAGATATTTTCACCTCTAAAATAAGAAAAAAATCCCAGGATAATATTAATGTGTCGATCTGAAAATAATGGGAGCCATCGAACAATCTAAGACCGTGGCGAATATAGAATTTGTTTGAGGGGAGAAAAGTTAGTGGATAGTCAATGGATTGTTCGCCTTTATAACCAGCGAACCATTTGGCTGCATCTTTTTCTATTACGAAACGTTTAGGGTGTTCTGGTGACAGCCTTCTTTCCAGTGCTTTCAGTTTTTTGGAGTTGGAGGGGCATAGTTCGGGGTTTAATGATCAATCTATCACTTCTCTTTCTACTTGGATGTTTCATTCGATACGAGAGAGCGATTTTCCTTTTCGATGATAAAATTTAAATTTTCGATTGAAGTGACAAATTTTTCGCTCATTCCGACAATTTTTTCGCTGATTACCCCTCTAGCTGCTGACAACGCCAAGCTAAACCAAAACAAAAAAAGAGGGTACAACCGTTTATCGGTTATACCCCTGCTACATCACTTCGTCTTTCGAACAATTCGACATCTCGCCAAACGCCATTCAACTGTCCGATCCGCTCACGTGTGCCGACTTTTCGAAATCCTGCCCCTTCGTGAATTTTGATGCTGTTTCGGTTTTCTGGAAAAATGCCAGCTTGAAGCATCCAGTAGCCTTCTTTTTCTGTTACGGCTATTAACTCTTTTAATAAAGCTGTCCCGAGTCCCTGACCGCGGATATCGCCTCTTATGTATATACTCGTTTCCCCTACACCATCATATACCGCCCGGTTGGAAACCGGTGAAATAGCGGCCCATCCAAGCACTTCATTGGTTTCTACTTCTAGGGCAACAAGGCGGCAGATGAGATCATGAGTTGCTGACCAGATTTCCCACGATGGAGCTTTCGTTTCAAATGTAGCAATTTCTGTTTCTATTCCCATTTCATAAATTTCTTTTACTTCAGGCCAGTGCTGCTTTTGCAACCGTTCAAACGTATATTTCAAAAATACACCTCCATCCTATTGCTTCCTATTTAGTCGTCGATATTCGTTAATCAATAAGAATGTCTGCAGTAAAACGAGTACAATGAATAATGGACTATACAAGTCAAACCCTGCGGTTGATGATCCTCCAATAAGCGTAAATCCTGTAATAAGCGCGACAACATAAATGGTTAATATTAATTTAAAACGAAAGCTTGACCACGGGCTGAACGTACGTCGAATCGAAGGAACTGCAACAGAAGCAATGATTGTCACAACCATAATGAATAAAATGGCTGTAGTAGATATATTAACTGCAAAGGGAGTATGCGGGAAAAAATCATTGAAAATCAGTGCACCTACCGCAATAAAAAAAACCACTTGCAAAATACTTTTTAGCATTTTAATGGTACTCCTTCTTCGCTGTCTATCGTTGTCCTAGTTGTTAGATAGGGTTCCTTATAGTATATGAAAAAACATTCTTCCCTTCAAATGAAAACGTTTATAATATTTCAAATGCTTTCCCTGGTCTAATTGAATGATTAGTTAAATAATTAGTTCAATTCGACAATTATGAATGTGAAAAATTTGGATGGAATACTAAATTACGAATCATTACGACGTATATAAATAAATTATTTTAAATTTTTCACCAGTAATGGTAAAATAATGAAGTGTAAACGATTTCAAATAAAATGGAAGGAGGGTTGAAGGTCTAAAGTCTATCAATCTAGCAGGTTTGGTGCTTTTTCTTCCAAACAACTTTTCTACAAACAGAAAGGGGATAGAATTATATGCGTTATGATGCACCTAATACATCTGGAAGTCTTGTAAATTTTAAAGATCGATACGACAATTTTATCGGAGGCGAATACAAAGCACCTGTAAAAGGCGAATATTTCGATAACGTTACGCCTGTCACTGGGGAAGTTTTTTGTCAAATGTCTCGTTCTACCGAAGAAGACGTGGAACTCGCTATTGATGCTGCGCATCAAGCGAAAGACGCTTGGGGCAGAACATCTCCTGCTGAACGCGGCAATATTTTAAATAAAATAGCTGATCGTATCGAAGAAAATTTAGAAATGCTGGCTGTTGCGGAAACGTGGGAAAACGGAAAAGCTGTTCGTGAAACATTAAATGCAGATATTCCGCTTGCTGTTGATCATTTCCGATATTTTGCCGGTGTCATTCGTACACAGGAAGGTACGATAAGTCAAATTAGCGATGATACGGTTGCTTATCATTTTCATGAGCCTCTTGGCGTTGTTGGGCAGATTATTCCATGGAACTTCCCGCTGTTAATGGCCACATGGAAGATTGCTCCTGCACTTGCAGCTGGTAACTGCATCGTTTTAAAGCCGGCAGAACAAACACCTGCTTCCATTCATGTCCTGCTTGACCTTATTAAAGACCTTCTCCCGCCTGGTGTGTTAAATATAGTAAATGGTTTTGGTGTAGAAGCCGGGAAGCCGCTTGCTTCAAACAGCCGCATTTCCAAAGTAGCGTTTACCGGAGAAACAACAACCGGCCGTTTGATCATGCAGTATGCTTCCGAGAATATCATTCCTGTCACTTTAGAGCTTGGCGGTAAATCTCCGAACATCTTTTTTGAAGATGTGATGAGAGAAGACGATAAGTTTCTTGATAAAGCAATTGAAGGTTTCGTCATGTTTGCTTTAAACCAAGGGGAAGTTTGTACATGTCCTTCCCGCGCTCTTATTCATGAATCGATTTACGATCGCTTTATGGAACGAGCGCTGCAGCGGGTTGAATCAATAAAAACCGGACACCCGCTTGATACCGATACGATGATGGGTGCGCAGGCCTCTCAAGAACAGATGGAAAAAATTATGTCTTATCTTGATATAGGGAAACAAGAAGGAGCCGAAGTTCTGGCCGGCGGCGGCAAAAACGCACTAAACGGAGAACTTGCCAATGGATATTATGTACAGCCGACTATTTTTAAAGGCTCCAATAAAATGCGTGTCTTCCAAGAAGAGATTTTCGGCCCCGTCCTCTCTGTGGCAACCTTTAAAACAAAAGAAGAAGCTTTGTCTGTTGCAAACGATACACTTTACGGATTAGGAGCTGGAATTTGGACCCGCGATATTAATACAGCTTACCGCTTCGGCCGCGAAATTGAAGCCGGCCGCGTTTGGACCAATTGTTATCATGATTATCCAGCTCATGCAGCCTTTGGCGGCTACAAAAAATCAGGTATCGGCCGAGAAAACCACAAAATGATGCTTGATCATTACCAGCAAACGAAAAACTTGCTGATCAGCTACAGCGACAATGCTCTAGGTTTCTTTTAAAATTATTTGCAGGCCGGTGCAGTTATTAACTGCCCTCGCCTGCTTTTTCAGTTACACCATTCATCTTAGCGGGTATAGGGATAATACTATTAATAATACTAAACCATTGTCAGCGCCCAGGTTCTGACAAAACAGCGCAGAATTTCTGTAACTACCAGCACATTCATCAGGGCGCGCCTATGATTATTTAAGGAAAGGGTGACTTTCTTTGAAAGTAAAAAAAGTAACGGCCACCGATGGAGCCCTTGAATTGATTGAAAAATTAAAAGAGCGGCATGGCCCATTGATGTTTCACCAATCAGGGGGCTGTTGTGACGGAAGTTCTCCAATGTGTTTTCCGGAAGGAGATTTTAAAGTAGGCAGCAGTGATATGTATTTAGGCCAGATTGGCGGCATGCCCTTTTATATTTCAAAAGACCAATACGAATACTGGAAGCATACGCAGCTCATTATTGACGTGGTAGATGGACGCGGCGGCATGTTCTCTCTTGAAGGTCCGGAAGGTAAACGGTTTTTAACTCGTTCTAGAGTATATTCTGAAGAAGAACGTAAAGCGCTGCAGGAAGAAGAAAGGACGCAAACTTGACCACAGTGACAAAGGGTGTTCTAAAAAGCATTATCTGCTTATAGAACACCCTTTTTCTATACGTCCTTTACAATATGTAAGTTTTTAATCTTATTAAAGCTTAATCTGTAAATAGGATTTTTTTTCTAAAGAGGACCTACATATTTTAGTCTAAAGCAGGAACATTAAAAACGAAGTATTTTAAATGTAAACGTTCTTTCTTTTTTCATTGATTTTTTTCAGAAACCATACTATTCTTTTAAATAGTAAAGAGTTGTGAAGCTTGAAGAAAGGGGTTTGGATTGATCATGCATTGGTTTATCATTGGTAGTATTATTGTCTCCATCACAACAGGTATTTGGTCCATTTTTAATATAAGAAGAGGCTACTAGAAATTCTACATAAGAAAAGTACGAGCCCTGAAACGCATACCAATGTTCAAAACGCGCTAACAGGAGTTTTTTCCTGTGAGCGCGTTTTAAACGTCTGTTATCCCTTTACTTTATCAAATTCCTCCGTAATTTCATAAACGGGTTCCTGATCGATATAACTGACAAGAATAACAGCTAATCCGCCGGCTAAAAACCCTGGAACGAGTTCATATAAATCGAACAAACCGCCTTCTGGAATAGCCCAAAGAATAACCGTTAGTCCCCCGGCAACCATACCAGCAAGCGCCCCCCACTTTGTTGTTCTCCTCCAAAACAGCGACAGAAGAATAACCGGTCCAAATACTGCCCCAAATCCAGCCCAGGCATATTCCACCAGCTCCAGGACTGTACTGTTAGGGTTGTAAGCTAATAATGTGGCAATTAACGCAATCAACAATACTCCGACACGACCAATCCACACAAGTTCCTGCTCTTTTGCACTTGGACGAAACAATCCTTTATAAAAGTCTTCGGCCAAAGCGCTCGATGACACCAAAAGCTGTGAATCAATTGTACTCATAATAGCAGCTAATATAGCAGCTAATAGGAATCCAGCAATCCAAGGATTAAAAAGCAGCTGAGTGAAAGCAATGAAGACCGTTTCATGAGCTCCTTCAGCTAGCGCATTTCCCGGTCCTGCTCCTGCAAAGTATGCGATACCGACAAACCCAGTGAATATGGCGCCAAACAAAGACAACACCATCCATGTAATACCGATCAAACGTGCTTTTGGAACTTCTTGTTCTGAACGAATAGCCATAAACCTTGTAATGATATGAGGCTGTCCAAAATATCCTAGTCCCCAGGCTAATAGAGAAATAATCCCAATCGCAGATGTACCAGCAAATGCGTCCAAGTAAGCAGCATCTACTTCTCCTGCAGCTGCAATCATATTGCCCCAGCCGCCCATTTCGGTAATGGCGACTATCGGTACGACAATTAGCGCTAAAAACATAATAATACCTTGGAAAAAGTCGGTCCAGCTGACGGCCAAAAAGCCGCCAAGAAACGTATACGTAATAATAATAGCAACGCCAATCCAAAGAGCTGTTGTGTACTCCCAGCCAAATGATTGCACAAATAACGTTGCCCCGCCCACAAGACCAGAAGATGTGTAAAAAGCAAAAAATAATAAAATAAAAACAGCAGATACAATTCTTAACACTTTAGACTGATCTCTAAAACGATTCTCCAAAAAATCCGGGATGGTAATGGAATTGTTAGAGATTTCTGTATAACGGCGTAATCGCTTCGCCATAAACTGCCAATTTAAATAGGCACCCACAGCAAGTCCGATCGGAAGCCAAATTTCACTCATCCCGCCAATGTACATAGCTCCTGGCAAAGCAAGAATCAGCCAGCTGCTCATATCTGAAGCTCCAGCACTTAATGCTGCGACAGCTCCGCCAAGTTTTCTTCCCCCTAAAACATAATCAGATAGGTTATTCGTTAATTTGTAAAAAATAAGACCAATGGAAAACATTCCAATTAAGTAAATTAAAAATGTAATCAGCGTCGGAGCATTCACTGTTTATTCCCCTTTTCCGTAAAGTAAGTAATAATAGATAAAATAATGAGTAATGGCATTGGTACCAGAAGCCAAAACCACGTTGCGCCGGTTAAAGCATGTTCCATCTTATCCCCCCCTTATCTTTTAAATTACCTACGAAATCCTTTAGTTCCTATTATATTATGAAGATTTTATAGTCATTCTGCAAAATTCCTTTTTAACATTCCTAAAATGAATAGGAACGATGCATGTTCTATGCTACTATGTTCTTAAGAATATGGTGTGAAAGGACATCACGTATTGAAAAAAGCTGCAATCATTATTGTTAGTACAAGCTTACTTGTTCCTCTCCAATTAGGAGCTGCTTCTGAACATTCTTTTTGGGAACAACCTAAAGAGAACCATGAAACAGAAGAAAACATGACCCAAGAAGAATGGGAGAAAACGTGGAAAGAAGCACAAGAAGAAGCGGAAAAATCTGAAGAAGATACTCGATCAGAAGAAGAAAAACTTAAAGATTTCGATCAAAAATGGAAATCAACCGGCAATACAGAAAAATCCGATTCTGAAGAGGCATCCTTTTCTAACCATTGGAACAGCTTTGGTTTTGAATTTGGATCTTTCGGTCAACTGTGGAACCGTCTTTTTCATCCAACACCCAGCTTAGACGACAGCAACGAAAAAGAGGACCATTCTCTAGAGCCGTCAGAATTCTCTTTCTCCGCTACAGAACGAGAAAATACTCAAACGGAAGATAGAAACGCTTCATTTGAACAAAAATGGGTTTGAAGGGACATATAAAAATCAGGAAGAGGAAAACAATAACCATTGGGAAGATTCCTTTGACAGCAGCACGGGTACATATGAAAGTTCAAACTAACCAAAAAAACTAGTTACGAAAAAGAAGCTGCACAAGAGATCCAGGGTTCGTTCAAACGATAATAAAATGGAGCCATTTCACTTCAAGAATGGCTCCATCTTTCTTTTGTTTAGTATGTTTTTAATTCGTTATAAAGTGTATCTCTTTCTACTGGAATACGATTTGCTTCTTTTACTAGGTATACTAATTCATCTCTTGTTAAACCTTTTGGAGACAAAGCGCCAGCGGAATGACTAATTCGTTCCTCGATGAGCGTTCCATGGATATCTGACGCCCCAAAGTTTAATGCCAGCTGTGCTACTTGTGTACCTAATGTAATAAAATAGGACTTTATGTGTTGAAAATTATCCAGCATCAAACGACTGATAGCTATTGTCTTTAAGTCTTCTACGGCACTTGTTCTTTTTGTTATTTTTGAATTGGTGCTTTTCGGCTGAACAGCCAGTGGAATAAATACTAAAAAGCCGTTTGTTTCATCTTGAAGCTCACGCAAATAAATCATATGCTGAAGTCTTTCTTCGAGCGTTTCAATCGATCCGTAAAGCATGGTTGCATGGGTAGGGATACCTAAAGAATGAGCGCTGCGATGTACGTCTAGCCATTGTTCGGTTGTTGCTTTATTTACACTCATTTTTTTCCGGTATCTTTCTGATAAAATTTCTGCTCCCCCGCCTGTTAGCGATGAAAGGCCGGCGTCTTTCAGCTTGTTAAGTACCTCTTTATAACTAAGACCGCTTTGTCTAGAGAAAAATTCAATTTCAGCCCCTGTATAAGCCTTTATGGTCACATCCGGGAAGTGTTCTTTTAACGTCCTTATAGAATCCACATAATAATCAAAAGGAACTTCCGTGTTATGGCCGCCAGTGATATGAAATTCCTTTACATTAGGTGTAATACGTTCTTTTACTTGTTCTACCATTTCCATAGGAGAATTTGTATATGCTCCGTCTTCACCTGGTTTTCTTTTGAAGTGGCAAAAAGCACAAGTGGCTTCACATACATTGGTGAAGTATAGACTCATATTTTCCACGAAATATGTTTTTTTGCCATTCTTTTTTAAGTTAGCTTGATTAGCCAGCTCGCCAATGGTTAACAAGTCCTCTGAGTTATATAGAAACAAGCCGTCTTCCATGGATAGCCTAACATTATTTTCTACTTTTTCTTTTATGTTATTAAGGCGAGAAGTGGTATCACTTTGTATTAACAAGATAATAACCTCCTAGTTGATTATGAAAACGTCCAAATCACACATACAATATGACAACAAGTAGTTATAAACATGAACAGTGACCTAGATTCATTATAAACAAAAGCCGGCTAGTATTAAATATAATTTTTTTCCACCATAAATCGTAACACTTATTCAAAAAGTAGAAAATTAAACCGGTTTTTGTCTCCGTTTTTTAATCAACTTATCCTTTACCTGAATATATTTCTTTTCTAAACAACTAAAAAATGATATGAGCGGCGGCTACGATAATTGGCAGACCTATTAATGTGCGCTCAAAAAATATAAGCACTAAATCTAAAAAACGAATAGGTATTTTAGAGGCAAGTAATAAGCCGCCTACTTCTGATAAATAAACAAGTTGTGTCACTGAAATGCAGGCTATAACAAATTTAGTTAACTCACTTTCAATACCACTGCCAATAATCGCGGGCAATAGCATATCTGCAAAACCGATAACTAATGTTTGAGCTGCTTCAGCTGCTTCTGGTATCTGCATAACATTCAAAATAGGAATTAAAGGCATTCCTAGATACTCAAACATAGGAGTATACTCAGCAATAACCAGCGCAGTAGTGCCTATGGCCATAACAACCGGAAGGACACCAAGCCACATCTCCATTACATTTTTAGCCCCGTTTTTCAAAAAAGCGCTTACACTATTGCTGTCAGAAGCACGTTTTACCGCTTGATAAAACCCTCTTTTTAATAAAGATGGTCCATATGAAACGAAATCTTTTTCCCCATGATTCTCTTTTCCATCCGCGTACCTTTTAGATTTAAGGGAAAGCGGAGGAA
Source organism: Alteribacillus bidgolensis (assembly GCF_002886255.1). NCBI lineage: Bacteria > Bacillati > Bacillota > Bacilli > Caryophanales > Bacillaceae > Alteribacillus > Alteribacillus bidgolensis. The sequence goes on along the minus strand of NZ_KZ614149.1, from coordinate 4,034,835 downwards.
TACGTGGAAGAACAATGGCCAGTATAAATCCCGTAAGAAAGATAGTTGCATAGTATTGGAAAAAATATTGGTCAAGTTCCATATAGCTTAAGACAACAATTGTGAATGTAATTGATACAACGGAAAATGTAGTGCCAATAACAGTTGCTTCTCTTTGTGAATAGTATCCCTCTTCATATTGCTTGCTTGTTAACAAAACTCCAATCGTTCCATCCCCGAGCCAAGATGTAATACAGTCTATAGAAGAACGGCCTGGAAGGGTAAACACCGGGCGCATTACCTTCTTTAATAATGTTCCTGAAAATTCCAGCAAACCATAATTTAATAACAAAGGCAGAAATAAACCTGCAAACAAAAAAATGGAGAATAAAAGAGGGATCAAATCATAAAATAACAAACCACCCGTATTTACGGACCACACCATCTCTGGTCCTACTTTAAATAATGTTAATACTCCATATACCAGACCGACAGCCCTGATAACAACCCAGGTTGGGCTTATATAAAAAAGGGCTCTTAAAAAAGGAGTATGTACGAGAAATTTCGGGCGTAAAATTGCCCCTGCTGTTGTAATAAACAAAAGAGAAACTACAATAAATGGGATTGCTGTCTCTAACAATGTCGTTAAACGATCTGCCAAATAGGCAACTGGTATCGTAATCTCACCTTCCACACCAATAGGCACCATAAATAATATAATCCCTGCTAAGGAGGGGATAACACATTGTAATATATTTCTCATGGAATAAACCTTATTATGTTTTTCCTTAGGCTTCTCAATTCCCATACTCCACCCCCATTATTTTTTTATCTTCAGGCGAAGGGGAATAAAGCAGTTTTTTTCCAAACAAGGATGTTATGAGTTCTACAGCAACATGAGCCGTTTGATTTTTTTGATCCAATATAGGATTTACTTCTACTATATCTGCCGAGGTAATAATATCCGCTTCTGAGAGCATTTCGAAAGCTAAATGACTTTCTCTGTATGAAATACCGCCTAATACAGGAGTACCTACTCCTGGAGCATCTTGGGGGTCAATTGAATCCAAGTCAAAGCTTAAATGAACATTACTCGTTTTATTTTTTAAATATTCGATCGTTTTTTCCATTACTCGGGTCATGCCAAGTCTATCGATATCGTGCATAGTAAAAGTTTTAATACCATGTTTTTTAATACATTCTTTTTCTCCTTCATCAATAGAACGAGCCCCTACGATTACAATATTTTCAGGTTTCACTTTCGGTAATTTCTGCCCTATGCTTGTTAGTTGTTGATTTCCTATACCTAAACTTACCGCTAGCGGCATCCCATGAATATTTCCTGAAGGGGAGGTTTCCTCCGTATTTAAATCAGGATGCGCATCATACCAAATTAATCCCAGATTTTCGTCATGCATCCCAGCGGCTGCCACTGAACCTATACTTACGCTATGATCCCCTCCTAATACAAGTGGAAAATCTCCAGCCTGTTTTATTTCTGAGAAGACAGCGGCTAGGTGAGTACTAGCTTGAATTATTGCCTGCAGATTAGTTAACCCTTCTCCCTGCAAACTTGAGGCCGGCCTTTCAACAGGAATGTTTCCTTTATCGTTTACCTTATATCCTAATTCCTCCACCTGCTCAGAAAGCCCTGCATAGCGCACAGCACTAGGTCCCATGTCTACTCCTCTGCGAATTTGTCCTAAATCCATTGGAACTCCAATTATAGAAATATTTTTCGGCATGCTCATACTTATCCTCCCTGTCATACAACTTAAGGTTATCTTTTACCTCTTTTCTAGTGATGAGTACTGGTTGTTTGTATATGATTGTTCTCCTATCCTTACTATAATTAGTTGTAAGAATAAAAGATTTTTTGCTCCTTAAACCAAAACCCCCCTCCTTTTGGGATAATCTTTCCTATGGCACGAAAAAATCTTACCTTAAATGTCGCTTTTTCTCAACGCCCTTGCTATAGCTAATTCTCTCATGTGCAAAAAAGGAATATCAGTGGTTTATGTGACCGGGTCTGTATGCGGCTTCAAATTAATTTATCAAAAGAAATCCCAAAACTGCACTCAATGTAAGTAGAGGCAGTTTTGGAAAATCTTTATCATTATTTTTACCTATTACAGCATTTGGCTGATCGTCTTCGGCTGCATGTATTGAAGAAGATAATCCGGTCCGCCAGCTTTTGCATCGGTTCCCGACATTTTAAAGCCGCCAAACGGATGGTATCCGACAATAGCACCTGTGCAGTTTCGGTTGAAATATAAATTGCCGACATGGAAATAATGTTTTGCCTTTTCAAGGTTTTCGCTGTTGTTAGAAATCACAGCACCTGTTAAACCGTATTCTGTGTTATTTGCAATTTCAAGCGCTTCATCATAATCTTTAGCTTTCGAAAAAGCCACTACTGGCCCAAAAATTTCTTCTTGCATAATACGAGCTTTTGGATCAACATCTGCAAATACAGTTGGCTGAATGAAATATCCTTTTGAGCTGTCTGCATCACCGCCTGTAACGAGACGGCCTTCTTCTTTGCCGATTTCGATGTAACTAGTAATTTTGTCAAATGCTTTTTGGTTAATAACGGGGCCCATATAGTTATCTTTACAAACAGGATCACCTAATGTTAGTTCTTTTGTGCGTGCTTCCACTCGTTTCAGCACTTCATCATACACATCTTCATGTACAACAGCTCGAGAACCAGCAGAACATTTTTGCCCTGAGAAACCAAATGCAGAGGTGATAATCGCTTCTGCTGCAGTATCAAGATTTGCTTCATTGTCTACAACGACGGTATCTTTGCCTCCCATTTCTGCAAGAACTCGTTTTAAATGGTACTGGCCTTCCTGAACAACAGCTGCGCGCTGGAACACGCGAAGACCGGTTGCCCTTGAACCTGTGAAAGTGATGATAGAAGTTTTTGGATGATCTACTAAATAATCACCGATTTTAGAAGGGTCGCCAGGGACGAAGTTAATAACGCCTTTTGGTGTACCTGCTTCTTCAAGAATCTCTACAAATTTAGCAGCAATAACTGGTGTCGGTTCAGCAGGTTTTAGAAGTACAGTGTTTCCTGTAACAAGTGGTGCTACCGTAGTTCCTGCCATAATTGCTCCAGCAAAATTCCAAGGTGGAATAGTAACTGCTACACCCATTGGCTGGTACATAAATTGGTTGTATTCTCCGTCACGGCTGTTGATTGGCTTCCCTGCTTTTAATTCAATCATTTGACGAGCGTAGTATTCGAGAAAGTCGATAGCTTCAGCGATATCCGCATCTGCTTCTTTCCAAGGCTTTCCTGCCTCTTTAACGAGTAATGCAGATAGTTCGTGTTTGCGGCGGCGCATAATTGCAGCACCACGGAATAAAATTTCCGCTCTTGCTGAAGGATTAGTATGTCTCCACGTTTCAAATGCTCGGCTTGCCGCATCAAATGCTTTGTCGACTAATTCCGGTGTTGCTTTTGAAACATTTCCAATGACTTTTTCTTTATCAGCTGGGTTGTAAGAAACCAGCTTGTCATCGGTAGTAAGTTTTTCACCATCAATGAGAAGCGGATAATCTTCTCCAAGGTACCCTTCTACTTTTTCTAATGCGTTTTGGAAATCTTTGATGTTATCTTCTTTTGTAAAGTCTGTAAATGGTTCATGTCTATAAGCTGTATACATAATTATTCTCCTCTCTTTATTAGGCGCTTAGTACTTCTTCAATTTTTTCAATTGCCCATTCTAAGTCCTCTTCCGAAATGACAAGAGGCGGCGCAAAACGAATGACGGTTTCATGCGTTTCTTTACAAAGCAATCCTTTTTCCTTTAGTTTTTCACAATAAGGACGAGCCGCTTCTGTAAGCTCTACTCCGATAAAGAGACCTTTCCCTCGGATTTCTTTAATTTTCGGGTTATCGATGTCGCTAATTCTCGCTTTAAAGTAGTTTCCAAGTTTTTGAGAACGCTCTACCAAATTTTCTTCTTCCAACACATCCAGTGCTGCGACAGAAACAGCTGCCCCAAGCGGATTACCTCCAAAAGTAGACCCATGAGAACCAGGATTAAATACACTAAGGATGTTTGCATTTGCAGCTAGACAGGAAATCGGAAAAACTCCGCCCCCAAGAGCTTTACCGAGAATATACATATCCGGTTCTACCTCTTCCCAGTCACACGCAAATGTTTTTCCTGTACGTCCAAGGCCGCTTTGAATTTCATCAGCTGCAAACAGCACGCTATTTTCCTCGCACACCTCTTTTGCTTCTTTCAGGAAACCGTCCTGAGGAATAACAATTCCTGCTTCTCCCTGAATAGGTTCCAGCAAAAATCCGGCTGTGTTCGGTGTAATGGCTGCTTTTAAAGCATCAATATCACCGTAAGGAACAATCTTAATTCCCGGAAGCATCGGGCCGAAGCCGCGTTTATATTCTTCTTCTGATGACAAAGAAACGGCTGACATTGTTCTTCCATGGAAATTCCCTTCACAAGCAATAATTTCTGCCATTCCTTCTTTAATATTTTTGTTATCATATCCCCAACGGCGAATGGCTTTAATAGCTGTTTCCACCGCTTCAGCCCCCGTGTTCATCGGCAGCACCATTTCTTTATTAGTCAGGCTGCAGACTTTTTCATAAAATGTGCCCAATTGGTCATTGTGGAATGCCCGGGATGTCAGCGTTACTTTGTCAGCCTGATCTTTTAAAGCCTGAATAATTTTGGGGTGGCGATGACCTTGGTTTAATGCAGAGTATGCACTTAACATGTCAATATACCTTCTACCTTCAGGATCTTCTACCCAAACACCCTCTGCCTTTGATATAACTATCGGTAAAGGATGATAGTTTCTTGCACCATATTTTTCTGTATGTTTAATAATCGAATGAGTAGGTGTTATTAACGTCATGACTTATCTCCTTCTCTCTTTTTTAAAATTTCAAACTATATAAATGCAATATCCATGCCAATGTAAAAATTGCGTATAAACAGTTCCTTTTCGATTGGGTATGAAAAATTATTTTTCTTATGATTAAAATTTTTCTTTATTTTAAAAATTATTTTGCGTTTTTCCCTTAAAGGTGTCGTTGTACTTTTATTATCATCCCAATAAATTTATTCTCTAATATTAGGAAAACTTGGCTTACCGCCAAGTCCTTATGGCGGAAGTCGTAGTTTTTCTTATACTTTGTTCCTTTAACAAAGTTAAACTTTCCAAAAGTAGAACAAGAAAAAATCATCCTTGTACAGGATGATTTTATTACACTCTTATTTTTTTGATTCCCAATTTTTTAAGGCGGTATTGCAAACTTTGCCTGCTTAGACCAAGTGTATCAGCTGTTTTTTTTATATGGTAATCGTTTTGTTCCAGAACTTTTTTTACATAAGCTTTTTCTTTATCAAATAAATATTCCTTCAATGAACAATTTTCTATGTGTATCTCCATTAAGTCCTTTGAATTTTTTTGAGGATTGTTATTTTCTTCCACTACCAGTCTTTTACGTAAATGCCGCGGAAGGTGTTTTTCTTCTATTTTCTCTTCATCGGTTATCAAGTTCATTGCTCCTTCAATAACGTGTTCTACCTCTCGAACATTACCCGGCCAGTGATATTCCTGGAAAAAGCGCTGAACCCCGTCACTTATCTCTTTTACATTTAATTGAAACAGTTCATTGTATGAATTCATAAAAAAATCAACTAGTTCTTTCATATCGTCTTTTCTATCACGCAGAGGCGGTATGAATAACGATACAACGCTAAGCCGGTAATACAAGTCCTTTCGGAGACGCCCTTCTGTCACAGCATCAATGGGATCTTCATTCATTGTTGCGATCAGACGGATATCCGTTTCCCTTTCTTTTGTGTCCCCGACTCTTCGAATAGTTTTTTCTTGAATAGCTCGAAGTAATTTCGACTGTAAATTAGGGCTGAGCGAATTAATCTCATCAAGAAGCAGCGTTCCCCCTTCCGCTTGTTCAAATAACCCTGGGCGGTCTTCAGAACCCGTAAATGCGCCTTTTTTTGTACCAAATAAAATACCTTCAATTAAGCTGTCGGGCAAGGCAGCACAGTTTTGACTAATAAAAGGGCCAGAGGAACGACTGCTTCCATTGTGGATACTTTGGGCAAAAATTTCTTTTCCCGTCCCCGTCTCCCCAATTATCAGAATAGAAGAACTCGTCCTAGTGGCTCGCTTGGCTTGATCAATAACTTCTTTAATTTCGGAGCTTCTGCCGATAATGCTGTCAAATGAATACTTGCGATGTCCCCTCTTCATATTTTCTTGTACCATTCTCTCAAGTTTTGTAATGTCTTTTGTTACCTCTAGTGCTCCAACAATGGTACCGTTTTGTTTCACAGGAAAGGTGTTATTAATAGTTGTAATTTCTATACCTTTGTTATTCAAATACGTCTGTTTAACGTTTCTCGATTCAATTCCCTTTGAAAGAGCATTTTCAAGTGTACTTTCCTGTCCTTCGTTAAATTTAAACACTTCTGATATATGTTTGTTCAAGACTTCTTGTGCATTCATATTTTCAATTTCTGACATTTTGACATTATAAATAATTGTTTTTCCTGTTGAATCTACTGCGTGTACTCCAGTATCAATCTCATCCATTAATTTTTCATAAATAATTCCTTGTTGGGTTTTTTCTATATCTGTCATTGATATCACCCTTATAAAATATAAAAAATTATTTTTCTTTTCTTTAAAAATTTTTCTTCATAATACCAGTTTCATTTCATAAAAGCAAAAATTATTTTCTTCCCATAGGCTTTTAATGGGGATTTTATATATTTCTAACTTGGCACAATTCTTGAATAAGAGAGTAGTAAGTTTTTAATTAAGGAGGCAGCATTTTATGACTACCATTACCGAACAAAAGTCGTCAGCCACTTCTTTATTACAATCAGCGCAAGCTACGATGAAAAATGCAACCAACAAACTCGGTTACCCGGATGAAATGTTTGCATTACTAAAAGAGCCCGTTAGAATGATGACAGTCCGTATTCCAGTACGTATGGACAACGGACGTACGCAGGTTTTTACAGGGTTTCGAGCGCAGCACAATGATGCGGTTGGCCCAACGAAAGGCGGTGTTCGTTTTCACCCTTCCGTTTCTGAGGAAGAAGTAAAATCTCTTTCTCTTTGGATGAGTCTAAAATGCGGAATTAACAATTTACCATATGGCGGAGGTAAAGGCGGAGTCATTTGCGACCCCCGGCAAATGTCATTTGCAGAACTCGAACGTTTAAGTCGAGGATATGTTCGAATGATCAGCCAAATTGTCGGACCAACCAAAGACATTCCCGCCCCTGATGTGTATACGAACTCCCAAATTATGGCCTGGATGATGGATGAATACAGCCGCATCAAAGAATTTGATTCACCTGGATTTATCACCGGGAAACCAGTTGTACTCGGTGGATCTCAGGGCCGGGAAACAGCAACAGCGAGAGGCGTGCTCATATGTATAGAAGAAGCAGTCAACGTATTAAACAAAAAATTGGAGGACGCTCGGGTCATTATTCAAGGTTTTGGGAATGCAGGAAGCTTCATTGCCAAGTTTTTGTACGACAAAGGTGCACAAGTGGTTGGGATCAGCGATGTGCTGGGTGCTTTGTATGATCCGGACGGACTTGATATCTCTACATTGAACGAACGCAGAGACAGTTTTGGAATGGTAACCAATCAATTTAAGAATACGATTACGAATGAAGAACTCATGGAAAAAGAGTGTGACATTCTTATCCCAGCTGCTATTGCTAATCAAATCACCGAACGAAATGCCGGCCGTATTAAAGCAAAAATAGTGGTAGAAGCTGCAAATGGACCAACAACTTCAAAAGCTACTAAAATTCTAACCGATAACAATATTTTATTAATCCCGGATTTGTTAGCCAGCTCAGGGGGTGTAATTGTTTCTTACTTCGAATGGGTACAAAACAACCAGGGATATTACTGGTCAGAAGAAGAAGTGGACCATAAGCTGCATACTAAAATGGTACATTCTTTTCATAAAGTGTATGAAACAGCATCACGTTACAAATCTGACATGCGTACAGCTGCCTATATCGCAGGTACCAGAAAAATGGCTGAAGCCAGTCGTTTCCGAGGCTGGATATAAATAAAAATAACTTTCTAAGGAGGAATGAGTAATGTTTCAAAGAACACACGAAGTCCTATGTCCGCATTATGGAAAAGTAACCAATGTACATGTACAACCATAAGCTTTACGAACACATATTGAAACCTCAAAAAAGAGCAGTGTTTAAAGTCAACTCTTTTTCAATTATTTTCCATTTCTAATAAAGATCAACAATTCCATATCGTTTGTACTCAATCGGACATTCACTATTTTAAGCTTGAGAAGTCGTTAACATGGACTGATGTCATAAAAAAGCCAGAAAACCACTAATTTTAGTGGTTTTCTGGCTTTATTCTTATTCCATTTAAATTCCATTAAAGCGTTCTTTTATTGAAGACTTAACTTCAAGATAAAATACTCTTTACGGACAAATCAATCATTTCTTTTCGAAAACGTTTCTCGATACTCTTCTTCTTGATTCGTTTTGTTGTATCGTTGATCATCTATCTTTAAAACGGAAACACCATAATTTAAAGCACGAGCATATTCATCGGAAATTTTCCTGGCTAATTTTTATACCCTGCTCACAATTAAATCGTTTATTATTTTGGAACATTTTTTCTAACCAAGGGTTAATAATGAGCTTTCTTCTCCCCAAGTATCCCAAGAGGCATAATCCTATCTAGTAAAAACATCTCCAAGTAAGTGTCTGGATACCATTTCACACCTAGCCTTTCAAGCTCTCAAGACTTAAAATAGGGGCACGGCATGAAAGAGAAGGAGCCATTTTCCACCTATAGGCTCCTTCTCCTTAAATTTTTATTTCAATTTCAATTTAAGACTGAGTTTCAATCCGTTTCCGTTGCTCGATACCCCCATTGCAGCTCCTTCCCTGCGTGAATCAGCTGCTCCATAGTACGTTCCGTTTTCATGATCTATTAAAATACTTTGGACGTTTCCAATGGATCGCGGGCTGTTTTCATAACGGTGTCCCATTTCTACTAAATCTTCTCTGACCTCTTCCGGCACTCCTTCTTCCCATCTGGTCAAGGAAGTATGCGAGTTATAAATTCTCGGTTCTTCTATAGCTTCTTTTAAATCCATATCATACTCTATGATATTTAAAAATGTTTGCAGCACAGAAGCAATGATTGTCGGTCCGCCTGGTGACCCTAAGGTTAACACTGGCTTTCCATCTTCTAACACGATGGTCGGCGTCATTGAGCTCAGCGGCCGTTTGTTTGGCTGTACTTCATTAGCACCGCCTGGCCTGGCATCAAAATCAGTCAACTCATTATTTAACATAAACCCATATTCTGGAACCATTATACCGGTGCCAAATACTTGTTCAATCGTCGTTGTATAGGAGACCACATTCCCCCATTTGTCGGCTACCGTAAAGTGTGTGGTTTCACCAATTTCTTTGTCATCTTCTTGTTCTACTACTTCTTTCGTTTGTTCCGCATCTTCATACTTCCACGGATCCCCTGCTTTGACATTTTCATTTATTTCATCCACAGACAATAAGCCTTTTCTTTCTTGAATATAATCCGGATGCAGGAGTCCTTCCATTGGTACATCTACAAATTCTGGATCACCTGCAAAAGCTGCCCGGTCCGCATAAGCAAGCCTCATCACCTCAGATAATAGATGATATTTTTCAACAGAGCGGCTATCATACTGACTAATATCAAAGTCTTCTAACATTTTAATCATTTGCAGGAGAAACAAACCGCCAGAGCTTGGAGGAGGCATGCTTGCAATTTCATACCCTTTATAGTCTCCATATACAGCATCATCCACTGTAACGTCGTAGTTTTGAAGATCTTTCTCTGCCATACTTCCTTCGAAGTCCTGAACGGTTTCTGCCAATGCTTTGCCGATTTTTCCATCATACAAAACGTCGGATCCATCAGAACGAATTAATTTTAACGTATGAGCTAAATCTTCTTGCTTAAATATTGTTCCTTCTTCCAGCGGTTTTCCATCGGGAAGAAAAACGTCAGCAGCCGCACTTTTTGATAGTTTTCCTTCATTTTCTTCAATGGCTTGTACTAACTGTCTGTCCACTTCGAATCCTTTTTCCGCTAATTTCACGGCGGGGGTGATGAGCTGCTGTATAGGGCGCGTGCCCCATTTGTCCAGCGCCTCCTCCAATCCTTTCAATGTACCCGGAACACCTACTGCATCACCGCTTGTCGACCGAACTGAAAATGGAATAATTTTACCATCTTCGTCTAAAAACATATCCGGTTTGGCACCCTCAGGTGCGCGTTCGCGGCTGTTTATAATGGATATGTCCTCTGTGTCAGCATCATAAACCATCATAAACCCTCCGCCGCCAATCCCTGACATATACGGCTCTACCACATTTAATGCAAACTGAACAGCCACAGAAGCGTCAACCGCATTTCCACCCTTTTTTAAAATTTCTGCCCCAATTTCTGTTGCTAATGGATGAGAGGTGGAAACCATACCATCTGTGCCTTCTGCTACTTCCTCTGTCTCTGTTTGTTGATTTTTCGCTAAAGTTTGCAGAGGGGATACACTTCCGATTAAAAAAATGATAAGAACTATAGATAAAACCTTTGTTGCTGTGACCTTCATGTTTTTCAGCTCCTTTTTTAAAGTTGGTTCACCCTAATTTCTCTGATGAAATTGTTTAAATAACAATTTTCCGCCAACTGTCGAATGGTCCACACTTACTCTTTTTAGGTTATAATCAGAATTTTTGTCATATTCTGAAAAATAATCGCGAAAGGAACCACTTAATTTTCCATCATCATGGAGTAATCCTACAAGATAGTCTAAACGTTCACCTCCTATCTCCTTCCAAAAGGGTTGACAGCTGACTGACTCCCATTAAAAAGTTCTTGAACCTGCCTGTACTTTATCTATATTTCTTATGTGAGCAATATAGTCCATGAAGTCACCTCTAATAATCAAGCCCTATTTACATTATTTTACCATATAAATTTACATTATATAGGGAATTTTTCATTTTGTTTACAAAAGTTACTTGATCTAAAATAATTACTCTGGTGTTAACGGTGTCTTTGCTTCAGTCGATTTATTACGAGTTCATGTCAGTAACAAGTCGACAGAGAACTTTTACGCAAGAGAAATTTTTTTGTTCACACGCAAAGGAAAGAGGGTTAGAATGATTATAAGCCCTCCCTTATATTGATGGTTTGTCAGAAATAGCTTATAAAGGTAAATTTATTTTCCTTTCATAAATGTTTCGTATTTGCTAATTTGGTGGAGCGTCAGAAAATAGGATTTACAACGGTAAGGAAAATCGAATATTAAAAAGAGCCCAATTTCTTTATTTTAATACAGAGAAATTGGGCTCTTTTTCGTTATTCCGTTAAAATGCCCCTATAATAAAAGGTTTTTTTTAATTACAAAAATTTATAATTTCAAAAAAGAACATCCTTTATTTTTAGCTAACGGAAAAAATTTTAATCAAACTTTATTCAAAAAAGCCTGCAATAGATTTTGCAAGCTTTTCGGTTATTGAATTGTATCGATTTCGACTGGCCCATGGTCATCACTATGAATGGGAACCCTTGTTTTTTCCATTCAAAAGGAGAACGGAGAAGTGTCAGAAGTAATAATTGGGGTGAGCGGCATTATTAAAAATGTTAATGTTACCACGAGTAAAAAATTTCTTCGGAAAACGCTCCTCGCTATGATTGAAGATGACATGCTATTGTCAGGCAGTGACTAAAAAGGACGAGAGACTAGTATAAAAACGTCTCACAAAACTTTTTCCACTTTCTTTTGTAAACAAAATAGGCTGAACGTCCACAAATGTAAGTTGATGGTTAAATTGCGTTTCAGCATATCAAGAATTTCACATCTCAATTAAGGAAACAAAACGAAAAAAGATAAAAAATAGGAAGGAATTACCACTTAATTTCACGAATCCCTTTGTAGTTTGAAGGGAGGGATTCCTTATGTCCATGAAAGCATCTGGCGTATTTTATCCGTTTCCTTTTTTAGAAACGGAGCGATTACGTTTAAGAAGGCTGCATCAGGAGGACTTATACGCTGTATTTGACTATGCCTCTAGACCCGAAGTCAGTGAGCATGTCCTGTGGGATACACACCGATCAACCGACGACACACAGCAATTTTTAGATATTGCATTTGAAAAATACAAGCAGGGTAGCATCGCTCCATTCGGAATAGAACGGAAAGAATCAGCTGAATTGGTTGGAACAATTGATTATGTGTGGTGGGAACAGGGGCATGCCGCTGCAGAGATTGGCTATGTTCTCTCACCATACTATTGGGGGCAGGGGATCATACCTGAAGCGGCATCGAAACTTGTTTCCTTCGGCTTTGAACGAATGGGTCTTGTTCGAATTGAAGCACGGTGCTATACAGAAAATAAAAATTCCATGCGTGTAATGGATAAATTAGGCATGACATACGAAGGTACATTAAGACAGTGTATGCTCGTTAAAGGTGTACGCCGTGATATAAATATTTACGGTCTGTTAAAACATGAATGGAAAAAATGACAGAAGTCGGATCAGGTTATAACAGCCTGATCCGTTTTATGGACAAAACATTTCAACATGATGGTGAAGGTTAACAAATTCCGCTGGAAGTTTCCCCCCGTACTCTCCGTCTAAATTGAGCTGCATGTCTCCTTCGACATCGATTTTAATTCTGTTTGCTTGTACATATATTACTTTTTCATGGTGAAGGTGTTCTCCATTTAACGCTTGTGTACCGATACGGACAAGTTCCGGCAGGTTCGTTTTTTTAATAATAATCATGTCAAACATACCATCGTTATATTTAGCATTCGGAAGTAGTTTCTCAAACCCCCCTACCGAATTTGTATTAGAAATAAGAAACATCATAATTTGCCCTTCATATAACTTGCCATCATACTCCATTTTTACATATTTCGGTTTCAAAGACCGCAGCTTTTCAAACCCTTTTACGTAATAAGCGAGCTGCCCCATCATGGTTTTCAGCTTGCTTGGAGTATCATATGTTAACTCGGTCAGTTTACCGCCCGCTGCAATATTAATAAAATATTGGTCGTTCACTTTTCCAATATCAATAGGGCGGCTTTTCCCTGAACAAAGCACGTCACAGACTTGTTCAATATTATTTCCGCTAATCCCAAGAGCTCTCGCCAAATCATTGGTCGTCCCTGCTGGAATTAACCCTAGCTTCGGACGTGTTTCAAGGTCTGCCAAGCCATTTACTACTTCAAAAATAGTGCCGTCCCCACCGGCTGCCACGACCATGTCAAAGCCGGATATTCCGGCTCTTCTTGCTTCTTTTCTCGCGCATCCTTCTCTTTTGGTCATGTGAGCAGAGGTTTCATACCCTTCCATTTCCAGGCGGTCTAAAATATATGGCAGCTGCTTTTTCATTTGTTCTCGACCCGATGTCGGGTTATAAATGATACGTGCATGTTTCATGTTTGTTCTCCTAATTATATATATTCCATCTTGTTTTTTATACTATATCATATTCAAAATGTTTTCTAATAAGCCGATATTAGTATGGAACTAAACATTATCTCTAGCAGCCCTTTGAAAACCTAAATAATTTGTTTCCACAAATTTATAAAAACGGTCTTGACCTTTTTCTTCAAACACAAACAAAGCTTTTTTCATATTTTGAAGGGCTTCACGTTTTTTTCCAGAATAAAAGAGATAAATTCCTTTTTGATAATATAGTTCTCCTAGAAGGTATAAAGAGTCCTTTTTGAAAATAAAATTAATACCTTCATCAGCAACTTTTACCGCTTCTTCAAAATTATGCAATCGAAAATACACAATGCTAAGATTATAATAAAGCTTATAAATTGGCGGTGCACTTCCATGAACCGGTAATTTCTTTGCCATTTTTTTTGCTTGCTCGTAATAATATAACGCTTGTTCATACTTTTGCGTGTCTGAATACATATTTCCAAGGCTAATATAAATCCCTATATCATCATTTGTAATTGTTTTTTTAGAATGAGTTTCTATGTCCATTGCCACTTTCAGTAACTCTATAGCGTCTTCTTTTTCTTGGGTGAGGTTGAAATGACAAACACTTTTTTTCCATAATAAAAACTTTCGATGAGTAGCCTTTCGAAACAAAGGATTTTTTAGTTCTTCTTTAATAATTTCAACAGCTTCTTTATATTTCCATTTACTAACCAAATCCTCTATCTTATCTTTCGTTTCTTGTATATAATTAAATCTTGGAGCTTCTTGTTCCTCAAAAAAATAACTGATGTCCACCCCCAGTCTTAATCCCAACTGCTGCAATATGTCTGCTGTAGGCTGTGTTTCTCCTCTTTCAATTTTTGAAACCGCCTTTTGTGAACATATATTTTTGGCCAGCTCTCTTTGACTGACATTGTAGTATTCTCTTAAATCTTTTAACTTGATCCCTAGTGAGGATCCTTCCATTATTTTCCCTCCAACTACAGAGTACTATAGTTCTCTTAATTAGTATATTACCATGAAATTTTTACTTTAAAAGCCCTCATTTACTCTCATACCTTATAAAGGCAGATGTGTTTTTTTTCAATTTGTGTAACAATATACCCAGGATGAAATCAATAATAAAAAAAATCAGTGGGGAGGAATTATTGTGAGAAAATTACAAGCTTTGAGTATGATAGTTTTTATTTTAGCCGTACTAGCATCTACTGGTGATGTAAGTACTTTAGATGTATCCTTGCCACACGCTTATTAATAACTATTCATTTTTTTGGACAATCTTTACACCACAACCAAGCTACCCCCTTTTTTAACCCTTGTCTTATTCGCAGGGGATTCTTTTTTAGAAAGACATGGTTTTTTTCGTCAATTCTGTGAGTGAAAACCATGTTTGTCTTATACTGTTACCCGCTGAATTTTATGCTTTTCTAGCAGTATGAGAAAGACCAGGCTTATCCCTGAGTCCATATGTTTGTTCAATATAAAAATTGTCTCGGTGAGAGGAGGATCACAATGAATCCAAGCAGGGAAGTCGAAGCGTTTGTTTGTTTATTTCTAGAAAAATATGAAAATGTTTTCAACAGGGATGATTTGTGCGCTTTGCGGGATTTTGTTTATTACAAAGCTCCACATATAAAGGGGAAAATTCCTTTTATTGAAATGATGTCTCTCATTTGGAGTGCAGATAGATCTGTTCTTAAAGACACCTTAGATACAGAACCTATATCTTTTGGACTGCTTGTTGATATGTTGGAAAATGCCACAAACCGGGATTTTGAATATATGAAATATCAGTTGGAACAATATACAAATGTTGCGCTATTTGCTTAACAGGTGAAACAAAAGAAAGCTTTGCCCCCTTGTCTTCTTTTGTTTCCATTTTTGATAAATGGAAAGACTTCCTCCTCGTGGGCCTGGTTATTATACCAGGCCTCTTTTTTTAGGAGCTTTCCTATAAGTCAATTCTCAGCAAACGAACCTGAAATATACTCACTTCGGGGTCTTCCCACTGCCATATTTCCCGCACGAGTCTAGCATATTCAGTTGTTAGATGATTTCATAACTTTTGAGACAGCCTCACTTTCTTTAATATATACCTTGGTTATCACATAAGACGTTTCTAATCAAACTATCTAAAAGCACCTCTGTAATATGCATATTTTCTTAGAAGATCTTTCTTTTAGAACAGTTTGTCGTGTATAAGTCATACTGCTTGCCGCTTTACATACAACAGCAGGAATTTGCGTTTTTTTCCTCGTTCAAAAGGGAATGTTTACGTGTATAGACAGAGTAAGGGGGAATTGACA
Organism: Alteribacillus bidgolensis; assembly: GCF_002886255.1. NCBI lineage: Bacteria > Bacillati > Bacillota > Bacilli > Caryophanales > Bacillaceae > Alteribacillus > Alteribacillus bidgolensis. The sequence goes on along the minus strand of NZ_KZ614149.1, from coordinate 4,019,002 downwards.
TTATTATGCGGGAAATTTTTATTTCTGATATTCATGGCCAATTTAAAGCTTTCACTTCTCTTCTGAGTCAATTAAACTATGACCCTAAAAAAGACCAGCTTTATCTTTTGGGGGATTACATCGACCGCGGCCCTCAATCCAATCAGCTTATTCGTTATTTGCTTCAACTCCAACAAATTGCAGGAGAGCATGTTGTATTTCTAAAAGGAAATCATGAGCGTATGATGCTTGATGCCTTTGAAAATGCAGACGACATTGATGTATCGTTATGGATACAAAATGGCGGAAGAGAAACCTTAAAAAGTTATGCGGGAAACCGGGTGTTAAAGGATTCGTTTGACGAAATCCATAAATGGATAACAAAAGAATTCGCTGAACATTATCAATTTATAAAGAATCTTGAAAACTATATAGAAACGAATGAACATATTCTTGTCCATGCCGGGATTAACCCTTCTCTGGAAAATTGGAAAGAAACACCTGAAGAAGAGTTGTTATGGATCCGATCCCCTTTCTTAGAAAATACCGTCTCTACCACAAAAAAAGTTATTTTTGGACATACCCCTACGATGACACTTCAAGAAGACGCAGAAGTGTGGTTTCAGCCAGACAAAATTGGAATAGACGGGGGAGCTGGGTTTAATAAACAATTAAATGCACTTATTTATCATAACGGAGAATATCACACCGAGTCTGTCACTATTGAAACTTAAAATACCCCCTCACTCCTCTGGAGCAAAGGGGGTATGTTTCTTTCAATTATTAACGTTCGTCCATTCCTTCTACGATCAGCTTATTAACCATCTGCGGGTTAGCTTTCCCTTTTGTTTCTTTCATAACTTGGCCAACTAAGAAACCGAGCGCTTTGTCTTTTCCGTTTTTATAGTCTTCAATGGACTGTGCATTATTATCAAGGATACCATCCACGATTTTTTTCAATTCGCCTTCATCTGAAATTTGTACAAGCCCTTTGTCTTTTACAATTTGTTCTGGATCTCCGCCTTCTTTCATAACATCAGCGAAAACTTTTTTGGCGATTTTACTTGAAATGGTTCCTTTTTCGATTAAGTTGATCAGCTTTGCAAGACTTTCCGGCGAGAGAGCGACATCGTTTAATTCTAAGCCTTCCGAATTCAAATAACCATTCACTTCACCCATCAGCCAATTAGCAGCCTGCTTTGCATCTGCTCCTTGATTAATCGTCTCCTGGAAGAAATCAGACATATTTTTGGATTGCGTAATGACTCCCGCATCATATTCAGGCAATCCATATTCTTCAATATAACGAGCTTTTCGTGCATCTGGGAGCTCTGGAATATCTTCCTTGATTTTAGCTTTCCAGTCTTCATCAATGTAAAGAGACACAAGGTCTGGTTCTGGGAAATATCTGTAGTCATCTGATCCTTCTTTTACACGCATAAGAATCGTTTCTTTTTTCGCGTCATCCCAGCGCCGGGTCTCTTGAAGAATTTCTCCGCCGGAAAGTAATTCTTGTTCTTGGCGCTTTTCTTCAAAAGCAAGTCCTTTTTGGACGTTAGCAAAAGAGTTCAAGTTTTTAAGCTCTGTTTTCGTACCAAACTCTTCCTGCCCTGCCGGCTTCAATGAAATATTAGCATCACAGCGCAGCGAACCTTCTTCCATTTTACAGTCTGACACTTCCGTATACTGCAAAATAGCTTTTAATTTTTCTAAATATGCATAGGCTTCTTCTGGTGTTTCAATGTCCGGTTCCGATACGATTTCAATTAAAGGTGTACCAACCCTGTTAAAATCAACGAGGGAATGAGCTCCATACTCATCATGTGTCAGTTTTCCAGCGTCTTCTTCCATATGGATGCGGGTAATCCCAATCTTTTTCTTATAGCCCTCTACTTCAATCTCAATCCAGCCATTTTCTCCAATTGGTTTGTCAAACTGAGAAATTTGGTATGCTTTCGGGTTGTCAGGATAAAAGTAGTTTTTACGGTCAAACTTCGTTTCTTCCGCAATTTCACAATTTAGTGCAAGAGCTGCTTTCATCGCATATTCTACTGCTCGTTTGTTTAACACAGGCAATACACCAGGATGACCGAGACATACTGGACAAGTATGTGTGTTTGGTGGTGCTCCAAATTCAGTTGAGCAATTACAAAAGATTTTTGTGTTTGTTTTTAATTCTGAGTGGACTTCTAGTCCAATTACCGTATCAAATTTCATCTTCTTTTCCCCCCTTACAGTTCCGGCTTTACTTTATGATGATCCGTCGCTTGTTCATAAGCGTGTGCCACTCGATATACTGTTCCTTCTTCAAATGGTTTAGCAATGATTTGCAGACCAACTGGCAATCCTTCTGAAAAACCGCAAGGAACTGATATTGCAGGAACCCCTGCCAAGTTAACCGGAATAGTTAAAATATCATTTGCATACATCGTTAATGGATCGTCAATTTTTTCGCCTACTTTAAAGGCAGTTGTTGGAGCAGTTGGTCCGATCACAACATCATAGTCTTCCCAAATTTTATCAAAATCCTGTTTAATCAATGTACGTACTTTTTGAGCTTTTTTGTAATATGCATCATAATACCCGGAGCTTAGAGCAAATGTTCCTAACATAATACGGCGTTTTACTTCGTCACCGAAACCGTTACTGCGTGTTTCTTTATACATATCAATCAAATTATTTGGATTTTTTGCACGAACTCCGTAACGAACCCCGTCAAAACGAGCCAGGTTAGCAGATGCCTCAGACGAAGCAAGTAGATAATAAGCGGCTACAGCATACTGAGAATGTGGCAAGGATACTTCTTCCCAAGTTGCTCCTTGTTCTTCTAATACTTTAAGAGCCTCAAGTACGCGCTGTCTTACGTCCTCATTGACCCCTTCTCCAAGATATTCTTTCGGTACAGCAATTCGCAGTCCTTTTACATCACCTATTAGGGACGAAAGATAATCCGGTACAGAAACGTCTGCAGATGTGGAATCTTTTTTACAATGCCCTGCAATTTCTCCAAGGACAAGCGCATTATCCTCTACAGTACGTGTTAAAGGACCAATTTGGTCAAGAGAGGAGGCAAAGGCAACAAGTCCAAAACGGGATACACGGCCGTATGTTGGCTTTAAGCCTACGACACCGCAGTATGAAGCTGGCTGACGAATCGATCCGCCTGTATCAGAACCAAGAGCAAAAGTTACTTCTCCTGCTGCCACTGAAGCTGCAGAACCGCCGCTTGATCCTCCAGGAACATATTCTATATTCCAAGGGTTGCGAGTCGTTTGAAAACCGGAATTTTCATTAGAAGATCCCATCGCAAATTCATCCATGTTCAATTTGCCTATTGTAACCGATTCTGCGTTCTCCAACCCATTTATAACGGTAGCATTATGAACTGGTTCAAAATTGGATAACAGCTGACTTGCACAAGTAGTACGAAGTCCATTTGTTACGATGTTATCTTTTATTCCTGCGGGCAGTCCAAACAAAAGACCTCTCGTATCATCGCTTTCTAGTGCTTCATCTAATTTTTTTGCTTGTTCTCTAGCTCCCTCTTCATCCAATGTCAAAAATGCTTGTACCTTATCGTCTACTTCCTTAATTCGCGAGTAAGATGCATCCACTAGATCTGATACCTTTATTTCTTTATTGTGAAGCTTTTTATGTATCGATGAAAAGCTTTCTTCTAAAATAGACATCTATCGTTCCCTCCTTTACTCTAGCACTGACGGCACTTTTACCTGTCCATCTTCTTGGTCGGGTGCATTTTTTAACGCTTCTTCACGATCTAATGAAGGGCGTTGCTCATCTTCACGTAATACATTATGAATATCAAGCACATGAGTGGTAGGTTCCACCCCATCCGTCTCAAGCTCATTAAGCTGCTCTGCAAATCCGATAATAGCATCAAGCTGTTCTGTGAAAGTGTCCACTTCTTCTTCTGTTACAGACAGACGAGCAAGATGAGCTACGTGTTTCACTTGATCTTTTGTAATACGGGCCATTCCGGTCACCTCCACCTAATTCGTTCTTTCACAATATATAGATGATACCAAATAAGAAAAAGACGGGCAACGTATCAGCGCCATTGCCCATTAAGTTGTTGATTAATACACATGGATAAATGGATCTTTACCTGGCTCTTTTACAACCAGTGCTTCTTCTCCGCCTGTGGATGAAATTTTCACTTCTATTTCTAATTCATCTGGAAAGCGTTGCTCTAATCGGTCAGTAACATGCTGAGTCAAAGCAATGATTTCTGTTTTACTGTAAAACGTTATCGGTATTTCGATGGAGAGGCTTCTTAATTCATCATTTTGGTAATATCCTTCTCCGACTACCCCGACATAGTTTTCGAAAAATTGATTAACATCATTTCTGAACTGATTAAAAGCTTCGGCATCGTCTCTTTGTTCCTCATCTGCATTATTAGATGGAAAGAGATAATGTTTTTCATTTAAAGATTGCCAATCACCTATTCCTTCTTCAGGTGGAGCCACTGCTGTCGCAATAAATTCACCGGGAACCGTGGAATCGCGAGGAGCTTCACGAAAAATAGCAAACATAATCGGAACACTAGACAATGCTCCCTCCGCTCTTTCTTCATTTCTCAATCTCTCAAGAACTTCATTAGCTAAGTTTTTGCCTTCCTCTAAACTGGTTTGTTCATTTATTGTCTCATTTAGCCACGGACCATATGTGCCATCACTATTTTGCTCCCTGAAATAATAAACACTATTCATGGACAGACCTATTACGAGTCCTCCCACTTGAAGGTTTCCTTCTTCGTTTTCAAATACGTAATTATGTTCAAGAATATTAGAGAGGACCCTTGGCTGCGAACTCTCCTGCTCTTCAAAGCTTTCTCCGCTCCCAAGCGGAGGATTTAGTCCGTCTGGATTCCCTTCTTCCTCTTCACTACCTTCTTTTTCTCTCATAAGCCAGCTGTTCAATTCATTTCTATTGATAAACTGCCCTTCTCGAAAGAAATATTCGTTCTGGTTAAATTCTTCAGAGGCAATCTCTTGCATGCCCACTTCCATTCTCTCTAAATCCATTCGGTTATAAACAATATCCGTATTGAATCCCCTTGTTACACCGTGTATAAACTGTCCATCCTGTAAAATACTGCGGTAGTAATTATCCAAACTTGGTATTTCAGGACTTACTTCTACGTCCGCTTCTTCCTCATCATCTTGATCGATATCCACTCCTTCATCATCAGGTTCTAAACCGGGCAGACAACCTGATAATAAAAGAAGAGAGGATAACGCAATCATTCCCGTATTCTTCCACATGTTTCTATCTCCTCATTTCCCCGGGAACTTTTTTCCTGTCATACGTTTATCTATGTAATACAATATCTATTTTTCAACTAGCTCAAATTCCATCATAGAACGACTGACAAAGATTCTCAAGTGAAAAAAATAGTATTTTAAAAGAGACAAGGAGAAAGGTTTCATCCTCTCTCCTTAACATTGTACTTTTATTTCGAGAATGTGAACTTACGAATCAACTTCTTCTAAAAATTGGTCTTCTCCCCATATTTCTACTCCAATTTCTTGGGCTTTGGTTAACTTTGATCCTGCATCTTCACCAGCAATAAGCAAGTCTGTGTTTTTACTGACACTTCCTGTGACTTTTCCGCCAAATGATTCTATTTTTTGTTTTGCTTCCTTTCTCGTTACGTTCTCTAAGGAACCAGTCAAAACAACAGTTTTCCCATAAAAAATAGAATCAACTGCAGTCGCTGCTTTTTTCGGTCCTTTATAAGTCATATTAACACCGAGTTCTTTTAGTTCATTTATTAACACTGCAGCTTCCGGTTTTTCAAAATAACTGACAATAGAATCTGCCATTTTTTCACCAACTTCATAAATAGCAAGCAAATCATCAGAAGAAGCTGTTTGCAGATGTTCCATCGTTTCAAAATGTTCAGCTAGGGTTCTTGCTGCTTTCGAACCGACAAACCGAATGCCAAGACCAAATATTAACTTTTCCAAAGAATTTTCTTTAGACGCTTCAATGGCATTTAACAAGTTTTGGACAGATTTCTCTCCCATTCGTTCAAGCTTAAGAAGCTCTTCTTTTTCAAGCTTATACAAATCAGCAATTCCTGCTACAAGATTGTGGCTGAAAAGCTGCTGAATAACTTTCTCACCCAGCCCGTCGATGTTCATAGCATCTCTAGAGACAAAATGAATCAACGCTTCCTGCATTTGAGCAGGACATTGTGGATTGATGCAGCGAAGTGCTACTTCTTCCTCAAGCCGAACAAGTTCACTTCCGCATGCAGGACATTCTGTAGGCATTTCAAAGTCCTTTTCATTTCCTTCACGCAGATCGTCTAACACTCTAACTACTTCAGGAATAATGTCTCCTGCTTTTTTGATAACGACTTGGTCGCCTATTTTAATATCTTTCTCGCGAATGAGGTCTTCATTATGAAGTGAAGCCCGCTGTACTGTCGTTCCAGCAACTTTTACTGCTTTCAATTGTGCGGTAGGAGTAACAACCCCAGTTCGTCCGACGGAAAGAGTAATGCCTGTCAGTGTAGTCACTTTTTCTTCGGCGGGAAATTTATACGCAATAGCCCAGCGAGGGTTTTTGGCTGTAAAGCCAAGGTCTTGCTGCTGCTTTAGATCATCTACTTTTATAACAATCCCATCGATTTCATAACGTAAATCGTTACGGCGGTTTACCCAGCTGTTCACATATTCAAGAACTTCTTCTATACTGCTGCAATGTTTGCTTTCCGGATTTGTTTTAAATCCTAACTCCTTCATATAAGTAATAGCTTCGAAATGAGTTTCTAATCCTATCCCTTTATCATCAGCTATTGCATATAAGAAAATATCCAGATTTCTGCTAGCAGCAATTTTAGGATCAAGCTGACGTAAGGAACCTGCTGCCGCGTTTCGTGGATTGGCAAACAACATTTCTCCCGCATTTTCTTTTGCCTCGTTTAATCTTTCAAAGGAGTGTTTTGGCATAAATACTTCTCCACGCACTTCAATGTCAGCTGGTTTTCGCAGCCGAAGCGGAATCGAGCCTACTGTTTTTAAATTACTCGTAATGTCTTCTCCTGTTGTACCGTCTCCTCGTGTTGCTCCGCGGACAAAGCTTCCATTTTCATACGACAACGAAACAGCAAGACCGTCTATTTTTAACTCACATGTATATTGAACGTCATCTCCTGTTACTTGTCGAACTCTTCGATCAAAATCATATAAATCCTGTTCGTTGAAAGCATTGCCAAGGCTCATCATTGGGATTTCATGCTGTACTTTCTCAAATGCTTCTAAAGGTGGTCCTCCTACACGAACCGTAGGTGAATCATTACTTTGAAGATCTGGAAATTCTTCTTCTAATGTCATGAGTTTTTGCATTTTTTCGTCGTACTCAGAATCTGGGACAAGCGGATTATCCAGCACATAATAATGATAGCCATATTTATCTAATAATTGCCGGAGCTTTTCGACCTGCTCCTCTGCATCTTTTCGATTCATTGACTGCCTTCCTTTCTAACTCTGCGTTAGGCTTTTGAAATCGGAGCAAATTTAGCGTAGAGACGTTTAACCCCTTCTGTAGGAAACGCTACGTCGAGTTCAACATCTTCCCCTTCTCCTTTGATACTAACTACAGTTCCTGTACCCCATTTTTTATGCTCCGCTTTATCGCCAACCTGCCAGTCGAAACTGCTTCCGCCAGTCGACGCTGATATGGTTCTTCCTTTCGCAGGAGCAACTGCTGCTTTCCGCTTTCGTTCAAATGGAGAAACTCCGCTATTCGCTCCTCCTATGCTTGTCTTTATCCAATCCGGTTTGTTTTCTTTCTCCATTCCATCAATAACATCCTGCGGAAGTTCTTGAATGAAACGCGACATTGGATTTGCCTGCGTCCGGCCATACAATTGGCGCATATGAGCATGTGTAAGATGCAGTTCTTCCTCTGCTCTCGTAATACCTACATACGCGAGTCGTCTTTCTTCTTCCATTTCTTCATTTTCAAATAAAGAGCGGCTGTGCGGAAATACGCCTTCCTCCATTCCAATTAAAAACACTACAGGAAACTCAAGCCCTTTTGCTGAGTGCAGTGTCATCATCACAACTGCGCTTTCATCGTCTTCTTCCTCCTGATTAATATCAGAAACAAGCGCAAGATCAGTCAAGAACGCGATTAAAGATTTGTCTTCGTTTTTCTTCTCAAAGTCTTTCGTTACGGATATAAACTCATCAATATTTTCTAGTCTGCTCTGAGATTCTAGAGATTTGTCTTCTTTTAAAGCATCGCGGTAACCTGTTTTTTCAAGTAATTCATCAACTAGCTCAGTGACCGATAAATAATCTTGCAATTGGATCCAGTTGCCAAGCTGCTCCGAAAACTCCAGCAATTTTTTGGTTGGACGTGCACTTAAGCCAATTTGATCGGCTTCCTGTAGAGCTGCAAACATAGATATTCCTTGGTTGTTGGCATAAGCAGCAATTTTATCTACAGTCGTTGCACCGATTCCTCGTTTTGGTACATTTATAATGCGGCCAAGACTGATATCGTCATCTGGATTAGCAACCACTCGTAAATAGGCAAGCACATCTTTAATTTCTTTTCTATCATAGAACTTCGTACCGCCGATCATATTGTAGTTTATATTGGATTTTAAAAACATTTCCTCCATGACACGGGACTGGGCATTGGTACGGTATAAAACGGCAATATCAGAATAATCGTAGTCTCCG